>CALWBG010000108.1 GCA_944375975.1 uncultured Roseburia sp. | reverse complement strand
ACTAAGCCTATGGAACAAATATTAATTAAGTTATCAAGGTACGTTTATGTATCTAAAAAATATTATACGAGGAGAATTTTCCATGAATCAGATACTATACGTTTCCAAAAATTCCGACGGATTTTCCACAATCGCAGAGGCGCTCGCCTCCATCCCGAACGGAAATGACCGTCCCATCACCATTGAAATTGCGCCCGGTATCTACCGGGAAAAGCTGACTATCGATAAACCCTTTGTCACCCTGAGGGGATGCGGCTCATGCAGCAAGGATACTGTCATCACCTACGACGACTATGCCCGCGCGCCTATGCCGGACGGCAGTAAGCGGGGAACCTTCCGCTCTTACAGCGTATTTATTGACGCGCACGATGTCACGCTGCGGAATCTGACCGTCGAAAATGCCTCCGGCGACTCCGTTTCCCACGGTCAGGCAATTGCCCTGTACGCGGAGGGAGATCGTCTTTTCATCGATTCCTGCCGGCTGCTCGGGCATCAGGATACCCTTTTTACCGGACCGCTGCCTCCCACTGAATACGAGCCGGGCGGATTTACAGGTCCCAAACAGTATGCTCCCCGCATCAACGGCAGACAGTATTATAAAAATTGTTATATCTGCGGCGACATCGACTTTATCTTTGGCAGTGCAACCGCCTTTTTTGAGGACTGCACACTGGAATCACTGCGCCGCGACGCACAAGACGCAATTCAGGGCTATGTCACAGCCGCATCTACGCCCGAAGGACAGGAATACGGCTATGTATTCTATCACTGTAATTTTATTTCCGGGGATTGTCCCCCGAACAGCGTCTACCTCGGAAGACCCTGGAGAGACTATGCGAAAACAGTCCTCATTTCCTGCGAACTCGGCCCTCACATCCACCCTGCCGGCTTCCACGACTGGGATAAAAAGCAGGCGCACGGAACCGTATTTTTTGCGGAATACCAAAGCTTCCCGACAGAAGCCCACGACTGCTGCACCGCGCAGGGATGCCGTCCTTTTCCCCGGCGCGCCGATTTCGTCTGTGCGCTGGACACCGCCGAGGCAGCTCACTTTTCCCGGGAATCGGTGCTTGGGAAAGATTTTGTATCTTCGTTTGTATATTCATCGGAATAATGATAGAATAATATACATTAGATAAGACGATACAAAAACGGCGGTGCGCCGCCCAATTTCAATTACGGAGGTCTCTTATTATGGAAGAAAAGATTTATAAAACCATGGGCTCCACAGGAGCTTCCACTCTTGCTTTGGGAATCTGCGTTCTTGCAGGCGGGATCACCGCCGGGGTTTTGCTGATTGTCAACGGAGCACGGCTGTTAAAAAACAAATCAAAAATGATTTTCTAAGACAAGGGCGGCGCATGGATCAGGTTCCAATGCAGCCGCCCTTTTCCATTTTCCCTCTTTCAATGAATGAACGCGCCTGCCAAATTATTTCCCATACCGCGCCCACTCATAGCGCTCATGCAATTCTCCCATTTCCCGGCTGTCCGAAAGCCCTGCCGCCTCCTCGATTTCGGACGGCGTCGCCGAGGGCTTGGGCTTTTCCTTTCGGTGTCTCCTTATGGTTTTCCGATACTGTCTGCGGATTTTTTCACGCTCCGTCTCCGGGCTCTGTGCACGTACCGGCTTTACGGTCTCGACAGTCGAAGGCTCCTCTCCCAAATCCTCGACAATGTCCCCGTTCTCGTCCCGGTTTTCCCGAAAGATCCGCGACAAATTCCGCAGCGCTTTTACCGCCGCTGCTATGCAGGCCAAAAATATAAGGATTCCAATGCCATAGAAAAGCGTGTTCAGCCATTCCGGCGGCTCTGCTCCCGACTGAAGCTGCGAGCGCAGCTCCTCTGAAATTTCCACCCCTCCGTCTAAGCCGCTTTCCGGCAGAAATTCCTCCGGCTCAATGTGAATGTTCCAATTCCAGTTTCGAATATCACGGTACTGTCTGTGGGAAGCAGTAACCGCAGTAACGAGCACAAACGGAAGAAGCGCAAGCGCAAGACCTCCGAGCACCAGCGCACCAATCCCGTAAATCCGTTTCCCCGGGAGATGGCTGACCCTTTTATGCAAAGAAAGATATTGCTCCGTCTCACCGATATAATGCCAGCAGACAGCGGCAAAAAAATAGAGGACCGTACTCACCGTGGCCGCATCGCAGAGAACGGCGCTCGCAATATTTTTTCCAAGTATATACATCAGGAAAAAATAAATCAAAACCGGGAACTCCGGCGTGTCCAATAGGCGGTAGGGCGGCCGCCGGTCCGTCTCCCCCTGCTCCGCTGACTTTCTCGCCGCCCGCTCGCCAAGGCGGTCGGCAAATCTGACAGCCAATACAACCGCCGTTTCCAGCAGCAGATAAACCGTATACACTGCACGAAAACCGTCCGTCATGGACTCTCCAAGCTGCCAGGCTCCAAACCCGGTAAGCGCCAGAAGCGCCGCGCTTCCAATGATATATTGCCAGATGCTTCGGCACCTCTTTGAAAAAAAATCGGAGAGCACAACCGGAACGGCAATGAACAGACATTTTGCATACAATATGCCCTCTGCCTGCTCTGTCTGTTCCCTGCCAAGCGCATAAAATACGGGCAGTACCGATGCAAGGAGCAGCACGGCATGGAGCCATCCCGCCATTCTTCTTATCCTGCCTCTCATATCCGCTGCACCTCCCGCCGTATCACTGAAATTCCACCTGTGTGCTCTATCACAGGCGCCTGGTCGGACCAAAACGGCAGCACCCATACCCCTGCTTCTTTTGCGAGAAAACTTTGAATCGCTTTTATATTTTCCGGCGCTGCATTTTTTGAAATTACGACCGCCACGGCATCCTCACGCTGCCGTTCCGACATTTCCTCCGCCTCAAGGAGCATTTGCGCAAAGCTTTCTGTCCGCTCTCCGTCCTCCCGCTCCGCTAAAAGCTCTTCGATACCGATAAGCTGCCTTTTCCCCGCTTTTGGCGCAAAACCGCATAGTTTTTTGTCCGCGCCCCGGACATTTGTGAGGATTCCTACTTCCATCCCCCTTCCCAGCAGCCCCTGTGCAAGGGATGCGGCAACGGAAATGCTTTCTTCGTAAAGCCCTTCCTGTCTTAAAATTCCATCGTCTGTCAAATCCAGATAGAGCATCACGCGCCGCGTCAGAGTCGATTCGAATGTGTTGACCATCAGCTCTCCCGTCCTCGCGCTGGCTTTCCAGTTGACCGTCCGCATCGGGTCGGTCACGGTGTATTCCCGGATACCCGAAAACGCGAACGGGTCCTCATAAAGTCTGCGTGCGCACTGGACCGCACCCATCAGCTTTTCGCAGGCAGTCATAATCCCCGACACATCGACACGCGCTGCATAAACAGAAAGCCTGGCATCGACAGGAAAGGAACACATATATTTTCTGTCATGCAAAAGAGAAAAGGATACGCAGTCCACCGATTTTATCGAATAGCAGCCCCGTTTTGTGCACTTTACCGTCAGTGTCCTCGTAATCCGCTGCCTGCCCAGCAGGGAAAACACATCTCTCTTATAGGTATTATCGCTGACGGATGTATTTTCCTTATCACGAAAAACCAACGCTTTTTTCATGCGAAACATCACCTCAAGAACCGGAAGCGGAAGCCTTTTGGCATTCTCCACCCGTTCCTTCAGATGCGCCTCATCTCCGGCATAGACGGAATACTCCTCAAAGGCAAGCCATACCTCCATGTCCCTGTTCCATTTTTTCCTGTAATTATAATTCCACAGGAACGTTACCAGAAAAAGACCTGCAAACAGTATCACTATCATGCTTAATCCAGCCGCCTTCCCCAATCCTCTGTCGGCACGGCTACCGCCTCCAACAGCCGTTTTATGACCGACGCCTTCTGCGCGTCATCCGCATCCTCCGCCAACAGCCGGTGAGCCAACACCGGAACCGCCGCCTTTTTGATATCCTCCGGCACAACATAATCCCTGCCCGCTACCAGTGCCAGGCCCTGGGATGCCCGCAGGAGTGCAAGCGTGCCTCTCGGACTTACTCCCGCAGACGTACTTTTTCTGGTCTCCTGCACAAGCCTTACGATATAATCGCGCAGGTCCTCATGCACAAACACTTTACGACACTCCGCCTGAAGACACTGTACTTCCTCTCTGGTGCAGACCGGCTGTAACGTTTGCAGGGGCTCCGCATCTATGTATCTGTCAATGAGTGTACGCTCTTCTGCCGCGCTCAAGCCGCCCATCGAAAGCTTCATTAAAAAACGGTCCAGTTGGGCCTCCGGCAGCGGGAAACAGCCGAGTGTTTCCACAGGATTTTCCGTGGCAATGACAAAAAACGGTTCCTCCAGCTTTCTGGTCTGCCCGTCCACCGTCACCTGTCCCTCCGCCATACACTCGAGCAGACTTGCCTGTGTCCGCGGGGTGGCACGGTTTATTTCATCCGCCAGCAGCAGATTGGCAAATACAGGGCCCTCCCGAAAGACAAAAACACCTTTTTCCTGATGATAATAGGAAAGTCCTGTCACATCGCTCGGCAATAAGTCCGGCGTAAACTGTACTCTGCCAAACCGAAAGTCCATGGATTTCGCAAGCGCCTTTGCAAGCACCGTTTTTCCCGTCCCCGGCACATCCTCCAGCAGCACGTGTCCTCCCGCCGCCAACGCCGCCAGCAGCAGCTCGGTCACTTCCTCTTTTCCGATCATAACTCTGCTGATATTTTTACGTATTTTGTCAAATACCCCTTCCATCTGCCGTATTCCTCCTTTCCGCACTCTGCCCGCGGGCCTGCGTCATACTTCCCACTCTATTTCCTTTTTCAGGCGGTAATAGGTAAAGCTTCCATTGCACAAAATATCTCCCGCATCGTTCGTAATCACGACATCATATACTCCTACCGTTTTTCCCTGCCGCACCGCCTTTGCCTCGCAGTATACATATTCCGTATCAGTCACCGGTAGCAGATAATTCATGTTTCCTCCCACCGTCGTCACATATCTGCCGTAGGATGCTGCCGCGATTCCCGCCAGGGTATCCGCCAGCGCGTAGGAGCAGCCGCCGTGCATACCTCCGTAAATGTTGGTATGCTCCTTTTCCATACGAATACGCCCCTTCGCAAAGCCCTGCTCTACCTCCAATAATTCCATTCCGATGTGATTCGCAAAGGAATTTCTTTTTACCAGTTCATGTAATTTCTTTTTTTCTGTCATCGTTTATCTCCATCAATTATATTCTGTTTGAAGCTTATAATTTTTTCTCCAGCACAAAACGCTGAATACTCATACCCAGCTTTTCATAAAATGCATATGCCTTTTCATTAAATCCCCAAACCATCAGGTCCAGCCGTTTGGCTCCTTTTGTTTTAGCTTCCTCCTGCACATGCAAAAACAGCTTCCTGCCGATTCCTCTCCCTCTGTATGGCTCACGGACGCACAGCACGTCCATGTACGCCGTTCGCTTTTTTACCATACACGTCTGTTCCCGGAACGCCGCCATGCAGATTCCCATGATTTCACCATTTTCTTCCGCTAAAACGGTAATCATGTTGTCATTTTCTATATCTGTCTCGAATTTATCTCTGGCATAGGGTTCTTCCACATCTATATATAAATCCGGGCGGTTTGTCACATGCAGCGCATGTACCTCCCGCATCACCGTATTCACTTTTTCAAAATCCTCTAGCTTCATGTCCCTAATTAGCATATGATTCTTCATCCTCTCACGGTTCTCTTTTTCATCAACAGGCCACGGTACACCTTTCCTCTGAAATATATGAAAAATTATAGACCAAACCGATACATACTCTCACGGAAAGAATCCAGCCCCTTCAACCTTTTTATCCTGCGAAGTTTGCTTCCACATATCCCACAAATCTGCTCAAGTGCCGCTTCTGCTATCACGTTTGAAACCCTAATCTCTTTTGGAATGCCGTATTGGAAAATGAAATTCAGCACGATTTCCGCAAGCATCACAACCGGATCGTCATCCGGTTCTGACATTTCAAAATGAATGATTGTGCCTGACTCAGCATCCCCAAGAAGAGCCATAGAAGGGTTTGCCGGACGGCTATATTTTTTATCGGTAACCTTTGCCCCCATAACTGCTATATCTGCTTCTAAGATCGCACTGCAACTGGGCACTTGCTCCAAGATAGGAATACCCCAAATCTTTTATAATTTTCCTTTGCTTCTCTGTCAACTCATCACGATTCCCCCAATAGCAAGTCAGATTTTTCTGCCGGGACATAGCATACTGCGTCGACAAATTCATACGCTCCTGCATTGTAAGCATCAAAAAACTATTGAGTCCTTCATATCCCTCATAAACTACGATTCCATAGCAGTCTCCACCCCGACCCAGTATACTGAAAAATACCGTATCTTCCTCTGCCCCATATCTGATACCGATTAAATCCATATCCCAAAACTTTTCCCAGGGTTTCCGTTCTTTTATTCGTGTGGCAGCTTTATACAGTATACCCCATTGCTCTAATGATGCCTCTGTCCTTACCCTATCCATCTGTATGACCCAACGCCTCCTGTCTTTTTATTCCTGTAAGCAATTACCTATATTTCAATCATTCTCCCGTTACTACAATATCATATATTATCCGCCTTTTAAATATTATTTTCATATACAAAAAACCGCAATCCCCGATTACTCAAGGATTGCGGTTTTTATCTTTTCTATAATGCAGTAATTTTAAATTACTCGATGATAGAAGCTACACGGCCTGAACCTACGGTTCTACCACCCTCACGGATAGCGAAAGTAAGACCCTGCTCCATAGCTACCGGATGAATCAACTCGATAGTCATCTCGATGTTATCGCCAGGCATGCACATCTCGGTACCAGCCGGAAGATTGCAAACGCCCGTTACGTCAGTTGTTCTGAAGTAGAACTGCGGACGATAGTTGTTGAAGAACGGAGTATGACGACCACCCTCATCCTTGGTTAATACGTACACCTGAGCCGTAAATTTACGATGGCAGGTAACGGTGCCCGGTTTTGCAAGAACCTGACCACGAACAATCTGGTCACGGTTGATACCACGAAGTAATGCACCGATGTTATCACCAGCCTGAGCCTCGTCTAACATCTTACGGAACATCTCGATACCGGTTACAACGGTGTTCTGAACGTCCTCTTTTACACCAAGAATCTCAAGCGGATCATTTAAGTGTAAGCATCCTCTCTCTACACGGCCTGTAGCAACCGTACCACGTCCTGTAATGGTGAATACGTCCTCTACCGGCATCAGGAACGGCTTATCGGTATCACGCTGCGGATCCGGAATATACTCGTCAACCGTATCCATTAACTCCATGATCTTGTCGCCCCACTCGCCGTTCGGGTCTTCCAGAGCCTTTAATGCGGAACCCTTTACGATCGGGCAGTCATTGAAGCCGTACTCCTCAAGCTGCTCGGTTACTTCCATCTCTACTAACTCGATCAGCTCCGGATCGTCTACCATATCGCATTTGTTTAAGAAAACAACGATGTACGGTACACCTACCTGACGGGATAACAGGATGTGCTCTTTGGTCTGAGCCATAACACCGTCAGTAGCAGCTACAACGAGGATAGCGCCGTCCATCTGAGCAGCACCGGTGATCATGTTCTTAACGTAGTCAGCATGGCCCGGGCAGTCAACGTGTGCGTAATGTCTCTTCTCTGTCTCATACTCAACGTGAGCGGTAGAAATGGTAATACCACGCTCTCTCTCTTCCGGAGCCTTATCGATGTTCTCGAAATCAGTAGCCGTATTACCAGCAACTCTTGCAGCAAGAACCTTGGTGATTGCTGCGGTTAAAGTTGTTTTACCATGGTCTACGTGACCGATGGTACCGATATTACAATGTGGTTTTGTTCTTTCAAACTTAGCTTTTGCCATTTTGAATATCCTCCTTAAAAATGACGCCTCTTGTGGGCTATAGTCTTTATTTTTAAATAACTCGGCTAACTCTGATTATATAAAATAATCCCTCGTTTTTCAAGCTATTTCTTGCCGGATTTCCCACATTTTATGGGAAATCCGATTATTTTAACACGGATTGGGTCCATTCCCCGGTCCAACCTGCATTTTTATTTGGACTTATCTGCCAGAACCTTCTCCTGTACGTTCTTCGGTACCTGCTCGTATTTCTCAAAGAACATAGAGTAGTTACCGCGTCCCTGTGTCTTGGAACGTAAGTCGGTGGAATATCCGAACATCTCTGCAAGCGGTACAAATGCTCTTACAATCTTACCGCCTCCGATATCATCCATTCCCTCGATACGACCACGGCGGGAGTTGATATCACCGATAACATCACCCATATACTCCTCAGGCATGGTAACTTCAACCTTCATAATCGGCTCAAGCAATACCGGGTTTGCCTTGCGCATTGCTTCCTTGAACGCCATGGAACCTGCGATGTGGAATGCCATCTCGGAGGAGTCGACCTCATGGTAAGAACCATCGTATACATTGGCATGTACGCCCAATACCGGGAATCCGCCAAGAATACCAGCCTGTGCGGCTTCTTCGATACCTTCGCCGACCGCCGGGATATACTCCTTCGGAATCGCACCGCCGACTACCGTAGACTCAAACTTAAAGGTCTCCTCGCCGTTCGGATCCATCGGCTCAAATTTAACTTTACAATGTCCGTACTGTCCACGTCCACCGGACTGCTTTGCATATTTGTATTCTACGTCTACCGGCTTTGTAAAGGTCTCCTTGTAAGCAACCTGCGGAGCGCCGACATTTGCCTCTACCTTGAACTCACGAAGCAGACGGTCAACGATAATCTCCAGATGCAGCTCACCCATACCTGCGATAATCGTCTGTCCGGTCTCCTGATCCGTATGCGCACGGAAGGTGGGATCCTCCTCGGCAAGCTTCGCAAGCGCCTCGCCCATCTTGCCCTGTCCCGCCTTGGTCTTCGGCTCAATCGCAAGCTCGATAACCGGCTCCGGGAACTCCATAGACTCTAAGATTACCGGATGCTGCTCATCACAGATGGTATCACCGGTCGTGGTGAATTTGAATCCAACCGCCGCAGCGATGTCTCCCGAGTAAACCTTGTCAAGCTCCTGTCTCTTGTTT
>CALWBG010000107.1 GCA_944375975.1 uncultured Roseburia sp. | reverse complement strand
AAATTAAAGATATTATGAAAACGATGGACAACCGGATTGCCATCGATCAGGACTCCCTGAAGCATTTTGTTGCGGATTCCTATATCAAAGAGACAGCAGAACGCTTCCGCAAAAAGAAGCTTCAAATTGCCCAGCGGAATCAGGCAAAGCTGGAAAAAAAGGCTACGGACGCTTTGGTTGAAAGCGCATCGGTTATTCCCGAAAACGACGCCCCGCAGAAAACCGACCCTCCCAAAAGACCGCCGAAAAAAATGAAGCTGCGCTGATGTCTGACGCGTTCTTTGCTTCCCGCCGCCTGGCTTGCCGCAGCTTCTAATCGGGTAGGAGGTAGATGATTATTTTATCTACCGACCTCCCACACCACCGTACATACCGTTCGGTATACGGCGGTTCTTTAGTTTTCACATATTTTCAAATAGAACTCTGTGAATGTTGGATAACCCCATTCGCGGAGTTTTTCATTATTCAAAGCAAACTGCACCATTCTGTTACTGCTACAGTTCCAAATCCCTTGTCGCATATTTGCATGCCATCGAATATAGTTCTCATCCATTCCGAGTTCTTTGAGTTTTCGAATCTTCGTCTTTGTTTTCTTCCATTGTTTCCAATAAATCGCTCTTATTCTATGGCTCAGCCATTCATCATTACTCTGTAACAGCTTTTTCATATCAGCCATTCCAACACTGATTTTGGATGTACCCGAAGTCTGCATTCACCCTTGTTTCTATAAAAACTGTAGCCAAGGTACTTAACTTTGCTGATATGTGCCACCCTCGTTTTCATTCAGCATTATGTTACTTAAGAGTGGGCTTAGCGGTCCGCCTTGTGGCATGCCAACCTCTGTCTCTTCATACATCCCTCTGCTGATAACTCCGGCATTGAGATATCTATGAATGAGTGATATTACACGTCCATCCTTGATGGTTCGGGATAATACTTCAACGAGTTTACTCTGACATACTGTGTCAAAGAACTTCTCTAAATCCATATCCACTACGTATACATAACCATCATTGACATTTGTCTGGCCTTGCTTAAGTGCATCGTGCGCACCTCTGTTTGGTCGGAAGCCAAAACTGTTCTCAGAAAACTGTCTCTCATAGATTGGAGAAAGCACCTGTGTAATTGCCTGTTGAATCACTCTGTCAACCACTGTTGGCACTCCCAGTTTTCTAAACTAACCTTTTGTTTCTTTGGGTATTTCTACCCTGCGGACTGGATTAGGTTTATATTTCCCATCCCTTATCTTTCGGATTAGTTGCTTCTGGTTATCTCTGAGAAAGCCTGGAAGTTCATCCACGCTCATTCCGTCAACGCCGCCTGCCCCTTTGTTCGATTTTACTTTCTTGTAAGCCTTGTTAAGGTTATCCTTGTGTAAAATCTGCTCCATTAGATTGTCCGTCTGAAAATCTGTGATGATGTCGTTGTTTTCAGCAATCCTCTGATGGCCGGACACTTCTGCATACTCTTTCTGTTCCGCAGATACCATTTGCAGATAGTCCTCTATATGAAGTTGCCCGTCCTTAAATCCATCTTTGGTTACATTCATTTACTCACATCTCCTAAAGTTCAGTCCTTCCCACCATGTTTGCAACCACAGTGGTACTATGACCTCTGCTGACTTCTCGTCATTCGTTGTTACTACAAGTTTCATACCCCGTTTCCACTTGCTGACGAGACCTCCCCAGGTACCACACGTTTCTTTCTCTCCATCCATCTGCCACATTTACCACAGTTAATTCCGAGTAGTTATTGGACTTCAGTTTGTATAGCAACCTTATCCTTAACTGTAGCCTGATGTGATTTCTGTTCGTCAGACCAGAGATTTGCCTACACCTTCCTTCAAATTCCACCTCACAATGGACACCCTTGGTGTTCGGCTATATCCTTCCCACTACCAGGGCAGATTAGGGACTTTCACCCTTTAGAAACGTGCGCCGCTAGGCGCACTATTAAAAAAGAATCTCGCTTTGCGAGATTCTCCGCCTGCGGCGGGCCGCGTGAGCGGCATTCTTCTCTTCCGCCGCAGTGCGAGCCTGCCCGGAGGGCTTTTTATTTCATAGGAAAGCCACTACTTTCATACATTAATGTAACAAGGCCTTTCCTATGAAATAAAAAAATCCCATGAAAGACTTCCTTGTCCTTCATGGGATTTTTTGTTCACGTCTGAAAGCAAATGTTACGGCGTTGTCAGATAACTGCTGATGCAGTACAGCGTCTGTCCGTTATAGTCGACTCTCGACCAGCCGTAATCCTCATTTATTCCCGTTCTGGTAACCGTCTCGCCGTTGTGCAGCACGGCGATTACCGTGGCGTCAGGATTTGTAACACTCGGCAGTGCACGCAGATTGACCTCTATCTTTGCCGTCACAATATCGTTGACCTCGGTAAACTGTGTCTTAATGCCGTCTCCCGATTCGGCCTCCTTCGGCCGGTAGTCCAAATCCGTTGTCAGATAGCTTGACACGGCATAGCATACCGTTCCGTTGTAATTAAGTCTCGACCAGCCGGTTTCTTCGTTTATTCCGGTGCGCTCCGCCGTCTCCTGGTTCATCAATACCGCCAGCACCTCACTGTCCTCCGTCTGGCTGGGGCTTTCCCTCAAATTGGTCTGCTCCTTGGCCGTTACTGTCTCGCTTACTTCCATAAATGTCATGGCCTCGTCCTCCGAAGCCGCTTGTACGTCAGCCGAACGCTCCGTCTCCGCAACGTTCTCCACGGCAGTTACTTCGGACTCCGTTTCCGTATCGTTTTCTTCCGCTATGGATTCACTTTCGTCCTGCTCCGGCCAGGCATCTCCGGCCTGTGTCTCGGCAACGGGCATTTTTTCGTCCTCCGGCGGCCGGTCCCTGCCTCCTGCGTTCACTATCAAAAAGATAATCAGTGCCAAAACCGCAGCCGCCACAATCGCAATTGCAAGAAACACGCGCCAATCTGTCTTTTTCCTGTTGTCGGACAGTTTGATTTCCTCAAAATCCAAATCATCATCGTACTTCATGACAGCCTCCTGTCCCGCCGTCCCCGGGCATTGCCCTCTGCGCTTATAAGTTCTTTACCTTTGCGATATCCACAGGCGTAAGCTGGTCTATCGCCGTCTCCAGACTGAGTGCCAGCGCATTTGCGGTATCCATCGCCGTAATGCAGTAAACCCCCGTCTCAATTGCGTTTCTACGAATCAGGAATCCGTCTCTGGTCTTATCGCCGTTCCCCTGCGTCGGGGTATCGATGACAAGGTCGATCTTATGGCCCAGAATTAAATCCATAACATTGGGAGACTCCTGCGAAATCTTATTCACGCGCAGCGCATTCACACCGTGCTCCTGCAAGTATTTTGCCGTACTCCTTGTCGCGTAAATCTTGTAGCCCAGCGCCTCGAAGCGTTTGGCGACATCGACCGCCTCCGGCTTATCCGCGTCCTTTACCGTGATAATCATCTGTTTATATTTCGGCAGTGTCACGCCGGCACCGAGGAACGCCTTATAGAGCGCCTCGTTGAAGGTCTTTGCAATACCTAAGCATTCTCCGGTGGATTTCATTTCCGGCCCGAGGGAAATCTCCGCGCCGCGCAGCTTCTCGAAGGAGAATACCGGCATCTTGATTGCGATGTAATCCGCAGTCGGCGCCAGTCCCGGCTCGTACCCCATTCCGCGTATCGTTTCCCCGATAATCACTCTGGTCGCAAGGTCTACAATCGGGATTCCCGTCACCTTGCTGATATAGGGCACGGTTCTCGAGGAACGGGGATTTACCTCAATGACATAAACCTCCTCGTCCATCGCGATAAACTGAATATTAATCAGTCCCACCACATGCAGCGCTTTTGCCAGCCGCCTGGTATATTCCACAATGGTTTCCTTTACATGCTCGCTGATGGTCGGCGCGGGATATACGGAGATACTGTCTCCCGAATGAACTCCCGTACGCTCAATGTGCTCCATAATGCCCGGAATAAGAATATCCGTTCCGTCGCACACGGCGTCGACCTCGATTTCCTTCCCTTGCAGATACTTATCTACCAGAATCGGATGGTCCTGCGCAATCCGGTTGATAATTCCGATAAATTCTTCGATTTCTTCATCGTTGAAGGCAATTTTCATGCCCTGTCCGCCAAGCACATAGGAGGGTCTCACCAGAACCGGATAGCCGAGGCGGTTCGCTACCTCTTTTGCCTCCTCCGCGGTAAACACCGTTCCGCCCGCCGCTCTGGGGATTCCGGTCTTTTCGAGAATCTTGTCAAACAGCTCGCGGTCCTCGGCGGCATCGACGTCCTCCGCCTTTGTACCGAGAATCTTCACACCCATCTTCATCAGGCTTTCCGTCAGCTTGATTGCGGTCTGCCCGCCAAACTGAACGACCGCGCCGTCCGGTTTTTCCAGTCTTACAATGCTTTCCACATCCTCCGGTGTCAGCGGCTCAAAGTAAAGCTTGTCCGCGATATCAAAATCCGTCGATACTGTCTCGGGATTATTATTGACAATCACAGTCTCCCAGCCCGCCTTTGAAAATGCCCAGGTACAGTGCACGGAGCAGTAGTCAAACTCGATACCCTGGCCGATGCGAATCGGTCCGGAGCCAAGCACCAGCACCTTTTTCTGCGGCCTCGTTTCCGCCGCCTCGTTTTCGCTTCCATATACGGAATAGTAGTAGGGCGTAGCCGCTTCAAATTCCGCCGCACAGGTGTCAACCATCTTAAACGCTGCGACAATGCCGTTCTCATAACGCATATCGCGGATTTCTTTTTCCGTTTTGCCTGTCAGGGCCGCGATCACATTGTCCGGGAATTCGATGCGTTTTGCCTCTTTTAATAATTCTACCGTAAGCGGTTCTTTTTTCAGCCGCTCCTCCATCTCTACGAGAATCGCAAGCTTGTCGATGAACCAGTTATCAATTTTGGTAATGTCATGGATGATCTCATAGCTCATCCCTCTGCGAAGCGCCTCCGCAATGACCCAGATACGCCGGTCATCTACAACCTCTAACTGTTCTTTCAGTTCCGCGTCGCTTAAACCGGTAAAGTCATAGGACATTAAGCTATCTACATGCTGCTCCAGGGAACGGATCGCTTTCATCAGCGCCCCCTCGAAGTTATTGCAGATACTCATGACCTCTCCGGTCGCCTTCATCTGCGTCGTGAGCGTTCTTTTTGCCGTGATAAATTTATCGAACGGAAGTCTCGGTATTTTTACCACGCAGTAATCGAGCATCGGCTCGAAGCTTGCATAGGTTTTTCCGGTAATCGCGTTTTTAATCTCGTCAAGCGTATAGCCCAGCGCAATTTTTGCCGCCACCTTGGCAATCGGGTAGCCGGTCGCTTTGGATGCCAGCGCGGAGGAACGTGATACACGCGGATTTACCTCGATAACACAGTATTCAAAGCTCTCCGGGTGAAGCGCATACTGCACGTTACAGCCTCCGGTAATATTTAACTCCGATATAATATTTAACGCCGATGTCCGCAGCATCTGGTATTCCTTGTCACCCAGCGTCTGGGACGGCGCCACTACGATGGAATCTCCGGTGTGCACGCCAACCGGGTCGATATTTTCCATATTACATACGGTAATGCAGTTGCCCTTTGCGTCGCGCATCACCTCATACTCGATTTCCTTCCAGCCCGCGATACAGCGCTCTACAAGCACCTCACCGACACGGGAAAGACGCAGACCGTTCGTTAAGATTTCCACCAGCTCCGTCTCGTTATGTGCGATTCCGCCGCCGCTGCCGCCCAGCGTATAGGCCGGACGCAGTACGACCGGATAACCGATGGTGTTGGTAAATTTAATGCCGTCCTGCACATTGTGAACCACCTGAGAGGCCGCACACGGCTCCCCGATTTTTTCCATCGTATCTTTAAACGCCTGACGGTCCTCCGCTTTAAAAATGGTCTCAGCCGTCGTACCGATTAACTTTACATTATATTTTTTCAGGATTCCTTTTTCCTCCAGCTCCATGCCGAGGTTTAATCCCGCCTGCCCGCCGAGGGTCGGCAGCACGCTGTCCGGCCTCTCCTTCGCAATAATCTGCTCCAGCACGGGAACGGTCAACGGCTCAATATACACCTGATCCGCTATATCCTTGTCCGTCATAATCGTCGCCGGATTGGAATTGACCAAAACTACCTCGACACCCTCCTCCTTTAAGGAGCGGCACGCCTGCGTACCCGCATAGTCAAACTCCGCCGCCTGCCCGATTACAATAGGCCCGGACCCGATAACCAACACTTTCTTTATGTCATGATTTCTAGGCATCTTATTTCCTCCTCATACTCAATCTAAAACTGCAATTTCCACAAACCGTAAAAATGTAGCCTTTGCTCCTAATTCTGTGACATCATGGAAATAAACCGATCAAACAGATACGCGGAATCCTGCGGTCCGGGACACGCCTCGGGGTGGAACTGAACGGTAAAAATATTTTTTCCCACGTACGCAAGCCCCTCGTTGGTTCCGTCATTGACATTGATAAACGCCGGTTTTGCAATGTTCGGATCAAGGTTGTCGGTATCTACCACATAACCGTGATTCTGGGAGGAAATATAGACTCTGCCGGTCTGCAAATCCTTGACCGGATGATTGCCCCCGCGATGCCCGTATTTCATCTTATGCGTATCGGCACCAACCGCGAGCGCCATCAACTGGTGGCCCAGGCAGATTGCAAAAATCGGGGTGTCCGATTCGTAAAGCTTTTTGATTTCGGCGATAATCTGTCCGCACTCCTTAGGGTCGCCGGGACCGTTGCTTAACATAATGCCGTCGGGATTTGACGCAAGGATTTCTTCTGCCGTCGTATGCGCCGGATAAATGGTCACCTCACAGCCACGCTCACTGAGCGACCTGGCAATATTCTTCTTTGCGCCCAAATCAAGCAGTGCGACACGTTTTACGTCTGCTGTCCTGCCCTGCCCTTTTAATACTCTTTTTTCGGCGCAGGTAACTTTGTCTACGACATTACCTGTGGTATATGCTTTTAATCTGGGAATGATTTCTTCTATATTATAGTTGTCATTGGTGGTAATCATCCCGTTCATCGTGCCCTTCTCACGAAGGATCTTTGTCAGTGCACGGGTATCAATCCCGGCAATGCCGGGAATATCATATTTTACAAGGAAATCCTGAATCGTTCCCTGCGAGCGGAAATTACTCGGCATTCTGGATAACTCCCTGACAATATATCCGTCGGGCCAGGGTCTGTCCGACTCCATATCCGGTGTAATGCCATAGTTTCCGATTAGCGGATACGTCATCACGACAGCCTGTCCCGCGTAGGACGGGTCTGTCAAGACCTCCAGATATCCTGTCATGGATGTGTTAAATACAATCTCACTGATGACTTCCCTGGTTGAACCGATACTGGTTCCGGTGAATACATTCCCATCTTCGAGTATTAAATGAGCTTTCATTCTTTCCCTGTCCTTTCACTATTTTTCCAAAAAAAAAACGTCGCCGTTTTTTCTTTTTTATCAAAATCCAGACAGTATACTGACTGAATCTGTTGCCTTATGAAAGCCCAAGCCCTTCGACCTGGTCTTTAAATTGTAAAAAGTGTAACATAACGGAAGGCATTTTTCAACCTTTTTCGGGAAACAAATCATATTTTGCGAATGGCGCGGGCTGAACCAGTTCAGCCCGCCCGCGCCCGCAAACTCCCTACACCGCCAGGTGATATATAGTAATTCCCGACGCCAGAGCAAAAGAAATCCCCAGCACAACCGCGGTCAGCCACAGGACTGCCTTTGCCGGAACACGCTTTGACGGGTAGCTGATACCGTCATATCTTTTCCGGTATTTCGCAGACTGACCGGGTCCTTCCCCCGTCATCTGCAACGGACAGATAAGTCCGACATAGCCGTCTCCCCCTGCTCCGTCCGGCAGAAGAGAAAAGCCCCTGTGATAAAAAAACGGGGCGAGGGTCACAGGCGACACATACGCCTGCAACGAATGCAGTCCCAGGACTTTGCCAGCATAACCGCACATCGTATTCATCAATCCTGAACCGATACCTCTGCGCTGAAAACCCGGAAGAACATACAGCATGGTAATGCGGCCGTCGCTCTGAAGTGCTCCGACACCAACAAGCGCTCCGTCTTCCACGGCGCCCCATACACTAAGCTGCCCGGAACACACGCCCTGACACAGATTTTCCACACGGACATAGCTTCGATAACCACTCCGCTCCTGCTGCGTAACGCAGCTTTGCACACAGTTCTCAAATACCTCATCCGCGATTCTCACTGCCGATTGCAGCTCCTGTTCCTGTAACAAGCGGATTTCCCTCATGTACTTCATCCTTTCCGGGCCGTCGGCAGCCTGCCTGCCCCTTTTACGTTTTCCCTATCATAACACATCGACAGTAAAAGAACAGGCACAATTCGATTATTCCTCTTCCTCCTCCGGCTCATCCTTCGCCCAGCCATACGCATACTTTACCGCTTTATTCCAGCCTCTGCGCTTCGCCTTCCGATCCTCATCCGACATCTGCGGCGTAAAAACATAATCTACCTTCTGATTTTTTATCACATCTTCCTTATCCTTCCAGTAGCCCACCGCAAGTCCGGCAAGATAAGCCGCGCCCATCGCGGTCGTTTCAACGCACTGCGGACGCTGCACCGGTGCGTTAATCATATCTGCCTGAAACTGCATGAGGAAATTGTTGGCGCTTGCGCCGCCGTCCACCTTTAAGGACTTTAACTCAACCCCGGCATCCGCGCGCATAGCGTCGATGACATCACACACCTGAAGGGCAATAGACTCCAGCGTCGCCCGGATAATATGGTTTTTATTGGTTCCCCGGGTGATTCCGACAATCGTACCGCGCGCGTACTGATCCCAGTGAGGCGCTCCCAGTCCGGTAAATGCCGGAACCACATAACAGCCATGCGTTCCGTGCACTTTTTTTGCCATATACTCGGAATCCATCGCGGAATCAATCATTTTCATATTGTCCCGAAGCCACTGAATAGCCGCCCCGGCCACAAAAATGGAACCCTCCAGCGCATAGTTTACCTTTCCGTCAAGCCCCCAGGCAATCGTGGTGACCAGCCCGTTTTTGGAAAACACCGGCTTTTCCCCTGTGTTCATGAGCAAAAAGCAGCCTGT
>CALWBG010000106.1 GCA_944375975.1 uncultured Roseburia sp. | reverse complement strand
CTCAGCGCGCCTTCCTCAAGCGCCGCCCAGGTATCATTCTTTTCCAGCACGTTCACTTTTACCTTCCTTGCAAAAAGCTGTGTTCCGAGCGCCGTATCACGCTCCTCGGCAACATAGACATACGTCTCGTTCTGCTCCGTGTGGATAGCGCCAAGCGGTATCGCTGTCTGATACAGTTCTGACTGCTTTGTCACGCGAAGCGTCACGGTGTCCCCGATTTGCAGTGCGTCCGTGTATTCCCCGGCAGTCACCGTGAGCAAAAGGCTTCCATCCTCCCGGCTGCTTATGCCCGTGACCGAAAAATTCTCGTAGGTTTTTCCGTTTTTTTCGACCGAAACCGTATCTCCCCGCTCCACATAGGCCGCATCCGCTTCCGCAACGACTGCACCGAGACGCACGCCGCCCTCCCGGGAGGAAATCGTAAAGGCTGCCGTCTCGGCGGTCATCTGTCCGGTTTCTACAAAAACACCTGTCACCGTTCCCGCCTGCCCCGCCGTAATCCTGCCTCCCGCCTGTGCGAGTTCTTTGTATGCAAGAAGCTGCTTTTCCTTCTGTGCTATCGCAAGCTCGTTGACCTCCCTGGCGGCATCCTCCTGTGCCTCCTCCCCGGCGTCCTCGAGTGCCCGCTGCGCTTCCCGCATACTTTCTTCCCCGCTGCTTAAAGCATCCTCATACGCCTGCTGCTTCGCAAAATAATCCTGCCAGAGCTGCGTCCGCTTTTCCTCCTGCTCAGACGCGGACATCACGTTTTTTTCTTCCCCCGCCTCAAAGCGGTCAATCGCCTCTTTGGCCTGCGAAAGTTCGGATGCCGCGCGCTCCTTTGCCTCACTGCTTTTTGCGGCGGCAGCCTCATAATCCTCCTTCGCCCGCGCCAGCTGCTTTTGCCGCTCCTCTCCGGCAAGCTTCTCATTATGGGCAATTGCCTCATTTTGCAGCCGCAGCGTTTTTATTTCATCCTCAAGCAGGCTTGTCTGCTCTTTCAGCCTTTCCAAATCAAGCTGTGCCAAAACACTGTCCTCCTCCACCTGTTCCCCCTCTTTTACATAGACCGTCCCAACCAGCAGTCCCGCCTCGGTCGTGATTGGAATTTCCAGATTTTTTTCCACGGTTCCCTCCGTTGTTACGATATGCTCGATTTTTTTTGCGGACGGCTGCTCCACCGTTACCTGTGCCACCAGAAAGCTGTCCGCAGCCCTCGAGGCCACCGTAAAAAACGCAAATATGATAAGCAGGATAACAAATCCTTTTGCAAAAAAACGATTCATGCACGCCTCCCTTCTCTATTCTTTCCATGCAGATGACGCAATTCCCTCTCCGAGCTCCTTGCTGCCTGCCAAAAACAAAAACAGCACGGGAAGCAGGGCCGCCAGAGAAGCGCAAAACGCAAATCCTGCTTCCTCCAGGCTGATTTCGGGCAGATATAAGGACAGCGGAAACAGGCTTTTCTCCTTTAAAAATGCGAGCGGCTGCTCCACCATCCCATAAGCCTCTAAAAATTGCAGCAAAAGCGCGGCTGTTACTCCCGTCCTGCCGAGCGGAGCTCCGATAAACAAAAAAATTTTCCACTCTCCCGCACCGTCAATACGCGCCGCCTCAATCACCTCTTCGGGAATCTCCGTAAAAAAACAGTACATCAAAAACACCGAAAAAGTCGAAAAGCTTCCGGGCAATATGACCGCCCACAGCGTATTGTCAAGTCCCATACCCTTTAGTACCAGATATTGCGAAAGCATCATCACCTGAAACGGCATCATCATCAGCAAAATATAAAGTCCGTAAACGAAGCGTTTTCCCGGGAAATTCCCGCGCGAAAGCCCCCACGCCGCGGGCAGCGCAAGCACTATCTGCCCCAGCAGGATTCCTGCCGCGATTTTCATGGTATTCCAAAACATCAGAAAAAACTCAGGGGAGTCCAAAAGCAGCTCCACCACGTTTTTTAAGGTCGGATACACCGGGAACAGCCGCCAGGAGGCATAACCTTTTGCACCGGTCAACACCGGCGATAAATATTCCCTGATTTCGACGTCCCCCATCAGGCTGCCCGTCACCAGAAATACAATCGGAGCCGCCGCAATTACCGCAAACGCCAAAAGTACCGTCATACCAAATACCGCATAGCCTCGTCTCATGCAACTCTCCTTTCCAAACCCTTTTCCGGAAATACCCGCCTTATTGTCCTATATCCCCGGCCCGGAGCTTATCGCGCGTCCAAGCGCCCACACCGCCGCGCAGACTACAAGCGCAAGCATCACTGCCCCGGCTGCCATCTTATCTACCGACAAATCCAAAAACCAGTTGTTGAACACATGCTGCAGCAGATAGATACTCCGCTGCGGATAGTTCCCCGCCACAAGATACGCCTCCCGAAATACCTTAAAGGAATTTAAAAAGGAGAGAACGGCTATGGTATATGCCGCCGGTGCCAGACAGGGCAGCGTTATGTAACGAAAGCACGCTGCCCGCCCGGCGCCGTCCAGTCTTGCCGCCTCATAGACACTTTGCGGAATACCCGCCATGGCCGCGAGCCACAGCACTATCACATACCCCGTATTTTTCCACAAATAGCTGCACACAAGCACCCAGAATGCACTGTCGGTGCGCATCCAGTCCACAGCCGGGCAGGAGAAGGCTGCAAGCACGCCGTTTATGATTCCCCCGGCGTCAAACAGCAGCCTCCAGATCAGCGCCACGCAGGCCGCCGGGATTGCCATGGGCATAAGAAATACATTTTTAAACAGTGTGCCCCCTCTCCCAATGCCGTACAGCAGGAGGGAAAGGGCAAGAGAGAGCAGCAAAAGCGCCGGCAGGCAAACCAGTGTAAAACGGAGCGTATTGCCTGCCGCAAGCCGAAACGCCTCATTCTTCCACACTGCGATATAATTTTCGAGGCCGCAGAAGCCTCCCGCCGCCTTGCAGAAAGAGCGGCGTACCACGTCAAGAAACGGCAGCAGGGCAAATATCAGTACGCCGAGGAAATGCGGCAGCACAAACCAAAGTCCCTTATTCCGCAAGATAAAGGCTTCCTTTCTGCATAATTTCCGACGCCGCCTGCTCCGCCGTAACATCTCCGCTCAGTACGGCCTTCCCCTGCTCCAAAACAATCTCCCATACCACGCGGTCCATACAGGCCGGAGCGTCTGCCTGCTCCAAAATAGCGGTCAGCTCCGCCGTCTCCGCTTCGGTCAGGTTTTCCAGGTTTAACTCCAGGCTTATGCCGTCATCTGCGCTGACTGCAATCCCGACTCCCTCATCCTCGCCATACCGGCTTTGCGCATCTTCACAAAGTGCATCATAAGCGGCGCGGTTGACCGGGAAACCATTGCCGTCAACACTTCCGCATTCCTTACCGAACAACGTCCGAAGGAAATCTTCCGCTGCCTCCGTCTGTTTTGTGCTGCTGCTGATACCCGCAAGCATGTAGGGAACAAAGCTCCTTGCCCCGTCGGAATCCGCAAGACCGTAGGTCATACCGTTCTGTTTATCCGCGGCCGCCAGAGTGAGAAGTTCCGTCATATCCACAAGACTGCCATAGCTTACTTCTCCCTCCCCCGTAAGAATGGAAACAGGGCTTAGGGTTCCCAGTAAATCTGTCACAGTACCTCCACTGTACGAATAATACTGCTGTGTATCATCCCAGTTGCCCGCATCGTAAATCACCTTTAACTGCTCAAGCCAGCTTCTTATTATATTTTCATTTAACTTTCCTTCTTCATCTGTCCACTGTGCGGAATCTGCCAGGAAAAAGGTTTTCAGCAGTGTCTCGGCATTCTGCGGCGTCAACGACGCCTGCCCTTCACTGATATAAGAGGCAAGCTTCTCCACGGAAGCGCCCGCTGCGACTGCCTCCGCCGTTCCATTTACCAGCGTCACATAAAATTTTGCCGGAAACTGGTAAATCGCCCCGTCCTTTTCATATGCCTTTCGGACATTTTCAAATACACCGTCCGAATCCGCGATTTCCTGTACCAATGAACTGATATCTGCCAGCACTCCCCTTTCGATATAACTGTCCGCCGGCATTCCGTCCAAAATCAATACATCTGGGCCGTTCCCCGCAAGAATATCGGTGTTTAACGCCTGAATCGCATCCTCGGCCGTCACTCCGTCGTCCCCGGACATCCCGATTTCCAGATTTACATAGACGTCCTGGTGATTTTTCTGGTAAGCGGACACCGCCTGCCGCAGATAGGAGGAATCCTCCAGGGCATACACCCTTAACTCCGTCTCCGGTACGGCGGATGCCTGCGCGTCATAGCTGTATTTTAAAAGCCTGTTTTCACCCGACGCGTCTATGATTGAGAGAAGAAAATGCTCGCTGTCAAGCATTACCAGGTTTAAAAAGCTAACCGTCGAATCGCCCATCGTATTGAGCGCCCCGTTAATCAACTGCTCACTGACGCTGCCC
This sequence comes from uncultured Roseburia sp., assembly GCA_944375975.1. Taxonomy (GTDB): domain Bacteria; phylum Bacillota; class Clostridia; order Lachnospirales; family Lachnospiraceae; genus Roseburia. The sequence goes on along the minus strand of CALWBG010000106.1, from coordinate 4,691 downwards.
CCCTGCGTATGACAGAACAACCCGTCATGATTTACATAAAAGACTGCGTTTTCCTCCGTTTCCCGCGCAAACGCCAACGCTGTCCCGAAATCGCCCATTACATCAGCCAGAGAGCTGTCCGCCTGTATCATATCGCTCAAAACTGCGTCTTCGGAAAGACTGCTTCCGTCCCTGCTGTCAAACAGCAGTATGCCATCAGAAGTCACCGCAAGAATCTGCTCTCCCGCGACCTCGAAATACCGTATGCTGCTGTCCCCGGCCAGAAATGTACAGTTACCCGTCTCCAAATCCACGGAAAATAAATCACCATTTAAGTTTTGCACCAAAAGATTTCCCGCAGTGTCAAACGCGCATTTCTGTATCAGGCCTGCATAAGCATCTGCCTCGTCTCCCGTCTCCGGCAAAATCAGTTCTTTACGTTCGGCTGTACCATCCGGACCAAGGATGCCGACCGCAGCCACCGGCGTCTCTCCCTCATAATCTACCAGAATCCCGGCCGCCGTGCCGTCCGGGCTGATTGACGCGCCGGTCATATAACCGTCAAACACCGAGGCAAGCTTTGCGTCATCCGCCTCCTGCTTTTCCCAGCTCTCACCGCCATCTTCGGAGCGGTAAAGTCCCCAGCCTCCGCCGTAGGCAAGCATCACCACCTGACCGTCCGAAAGCTTCTCCAATGCATAAATGATTTCTACACCCTCCGGCAGCGAAAGCTCCGTCTCCAGATAGCGGCCCATGCCGCCGGAAGACACTTCACTCTCCGTCCCGGCGCTTCCCGCGTCCGTCTCTTTTTCCCCGTTCGCGCCGCAGCCACTAAGGCTCACAACCGCCACTGCCGCGGCAAGCAGCAGCCCCGCGATGCGTTTTCGTTTCTTTCCTGTACTCATTTCTTTATTTCCTTTCCTCCGGCAGGCTTTCACGCTCCTGCCGATAAGGATATTCTAACAGAAGTTTCTTGAAGCTTTCTTTAAATGAGTCTTTAATTTTTTGTTGCTTTTCAAGATTTTTTAAAGATAATTATGATATGATATGTTGTGGTCAGGTGCAAAACGTTTGACCGCAACAGAAAAATAACCGGAATGGAGAAATAAAGATCAAGATGAAGATTTTACTCATAGAAGATGATAAGCAGCTTTGCGATACGCTTTCGTTTCAGTTAATGCAGGAGCACTACGAGGTAGACATCTGCCACGACGGCAGGGACGGGCTGGACCTCTTTTTACAGGATGCCTACGACCTTGTGCTACTTGACAGGATGCTCCCCACAATGAATGGGCTTCTCGTTTTAAAAAAGGCAAGGGAAGCCGGAATCCGAACACCGGTCATCGTACTCACCGCCCTGGGCGAGCTTTACGACCGCATTGAAGGTCTGGACTGCGGCGCCGACGACTATATGGTAAAGCCCTTTGCCTATGAAGAACTGTCGGCGCGCATCCGCTCCCTCGGCCGGCGCAGCGGAAAATGGGAGCCGCACGAAACCCTTCAATATGCGGACCTCTCCTATGATATGTCGCTGCGCGAGCTTACGGGGCCCGGGGGAAGCATCTCCCTCTCCGGGCGGGAGGGACGCCTGGCGGAAATATTCTTACGGGAACCAAATACCGTGCTGCGGCGCATGGTCATCCTCTCGCGCGTCTGGGGCGCGGACGCCCCGGTGGAGGAGGGCAACCTCGACACCTATATTCATTTCTTAAGAAAACGCTTTGCCGCCGTAAACAGCCGGGTAACACTCACAACCGTCCGCGGCATCGGCTATCGATTGGAGGGAGCGCATGTTTCGTAAATTACATCTCCAAATGACACTGTTCTGCGCGGCGGCGACGGGAGCGATTCTCATTGCCTTAACGGCTGTCTGCCTGTTTATCTCAGAAAGCAGCTTAAAACAGAACGGCTACTCCGCCTTTGTCAACGAGACAAGCTCCGCCCTGCTCTATTTGCAGGAACAGGAAAGTATTTCTCTGCAATGGCTCAATCAGCTCCGGGAAAAAAACGGCATGATTTTCGTGTGCTACGACAACGGAACTCCGCTGTTTTCTCAGCGTCTGACCAACCCCGGGTCCGCCCTCGGAGCAGACCTTATTGAACAGGCCGCTTTGACGGCCTCCGGCGAATACGGGTTTAACCTTTTTACCGCCGATGCCAGCCGGCTGACCCGGTACACGGATTTTTCACTCACGGACGGGGAAGGTGCTTCCTATTATGTCTGCGCTGGAATAATACCGCGTGAGCACGGCTTTCTTTCATTTCTGATTTTTTATCCGCTGGCCGCGCAAAGGCAACAGATTATTTATCAGCGTCTGTACTTCGCCGCCGCGGACTGTGCCGCACTTTTTCTGCTCACCGCCTTTTCCCGGTACTTTACCGGGCGGCTGCTGCGCCCGCTCGCGGAAAATAACCGAAAGCAGGCTGAGTTTATCGCATCTGCCTCCCATGAGCTGCGCACGCCTCTCGCTGTCCTTTTATCCGGGACGGAGGCTCTCGAGAAGGCAGCGAGCGAAAAGGAGCGCAGACATTTTGCCGGAATCATGAAAAAAGAGGGGCTTCGTATGCAGCGCCTGATTTCCGATATGCTGCTGCTTGCCCGTTCGGACGCGGCCTCCCTGAAGCTTCAGACAAAAATCTGCCAGCCGGACGAGCTGCTGCTTGCCGCCTACGAAAAATATGAGCTGCTGGCACAGAAACGGCAGGTTACCCTTGCCCTCCGTCTTCCCGAGAATCCGCCGCAGAGCCTCGTCTGTGACGAGGAACGGATTCTCCAGGTGCTCTCCATCCTGTTAGACAACGCCCTCTCCTACACACCCGCCGGAGGGAGTGTAACACTTTCCCTGAGCTCCGATAACCATTCCCCGGCCGTTCTGTTTTTGGTCAGCGACACCGGCCCCGGGATTCCCGACGCGGAAAAAAAGCATGTGTTTGAGCGCTTTTACCGGGCGGAAAGCTCCCGCACCGACAAAGAGCACTTCGGGCTTGGGCTTTGTATCGCAAAGGAAATTACCGACGCGCACCATGGAAAAATCACCGTCGCCGACACTCCGGGCGGGGGCGCCTGCTTTCGCGTGACCCTGCCGGTGTAAACGGCATCCATGCATTTTCAGAAAGTAATAGTTTTTCATCTCCAGGCAGGCTCGTTGGCATATTTTAAAATATCATCAAGAATGGATAAATACCCGGCCCGGTTAATATGCATACCCTCAATTGTATATTCTTTTTTCAGATTGCCCTCCGCATCTTTTAAAGGTGCATTTACGTCAATGTATTTGGCATTATGCTTTTCTGCCAATTTGATAACCTCATGATTAGCCTGCGCAATTTTGGCATTCGTACGGATTCTAAGGCAGGGCTTCATATCCTCTGCCGCCGCCTTATCATTTACCGGATAATAAGCCATGAGATACAGTTCCGCTTCGGGCAGCTTTTCCTCAATTTGTGTCAATATGCGGTCATAATTGCAAATCATCTGTTTCAGGGAAATATCAGGATCACTCAGGTCGTTCGTTCCGATATTGATAAAAATTCTTCGAGGCGATAACTCATAAACACAAATATCAAGAGCTTTTAAAAGGTCTTCTGTTTTATATCCCCCTATTCCCCTGTTATAGGCTATCAGAGACAACTGCTTTTCCCTGATGAATTCTTCAATCGGAAACATTTCCATTAAAGAAGAACCGACAAACAGAATTTGATTTTTCCTGACTGTCAGATTCTGTTTTCGGTAATTTTCCAGCTTTTTGTCTGTTTCTTTTTTTAATTCCGGTGTCATGTTCTTTCCTCTCCTGCTGATACGTGATTTTTCCAGAATACAAAACAAGGAACAGGTTCCGCCGTTTACCACGACCACCCGTTCCTCCTTTTCCATCTTTTAAACACCAAATTTTTCCTTCTGCTCCTCTAAAAATTCCGGCGTATCAAAATAGTCAATCTTCATCGCGTGCTTTACTTCGGCAAGCGTCTTTTCCGCTTCCTTTTTCGCAACTTCGCTACCCTTCTTTAAGATGTCATAGACATCGCCAATCCGGCTCTCATACTCTTTTCTGCGGGCACGAATCGGGCTTAACTCCTCCTGCATCACGTTATTCAAAAACTTCTTCACCTTCACATCGCCGAGTCCGCCCCGGGTATAATGATCCTTCAGCTCCTGTAGGCAGGAATACTCCGGAAGATACTCCGCAAAATGATCATCGTTGCAGAACGCGTCCAGATAGGTAAATACCGTGTTGCCCTCCAGATGTCCCGGATCCTCAACCCGGATATGAGTCGGGTCCGTAAACATGGACATAATTTTCTTTCTCACGTCCTCCTCGCTCTCGGAGAGATAAATACAGTTGCCGAGCGACTTGCTCATCTTCGCCTTTCCGTCCGTCCCCGGAAGCCTTAAGCACGCCTTGTTCTCTGGCAGAAGAATCTGCGGGTCTGTCAGCGTCTCCCCGTAAACGGAATTGAATTTGTGGACAATTTCTTTGGTCTGTTCAAGCATCGGCATCTGATCCTCACCCACCTGAACCGTGGTCGCATGAAAAGCCGTAATATCCGCAGCCTGACTGATCGGATAGGTAAAAAAGCCGACCGGGATACTCGTCTCAAAATTGCGCATCTGAATTTCCGACTTTACGGTCGGATTTCTCTGCAATCTCGAAACCGTCACAAGATTCATATAATAAAAGGACAATTCAGTCAACTCCGTCACATAGGACTGG
>CALWBG010000105.1 GCA_944375975.1 uncultured Roseburia sp. | reverse complement strand
GTTTTCGCCGTCATATGGTAAAAGACGGGGACATGCTTGACGTTCCCGACATCTGTGAGCTTTTGGATGCTCCGCTCCTTGGCGTTGTGCTTGAGGATGAGAATATCATTATCGCACAGAACCATGGAGAACCCATTATGGGGCAGAAGGGCAGTAAACACACGATTTCCGTTGAATGTTACCGCAATATTGCGGGCCGGATTGTGGGCGAGGACATCCCAATACCTGATTACATAAGAAGCACCGGCATTTTTTCAAGGCTTTTTTTCAAAAAGAAGGTATCTGGAGGAGTCGCAAATGTTTAAAACCCATTCTGGCAACGTCGCAAAAGAGCGATTAAGAATTATGATGACGGAAGAAAAGCAGAAGCTGGATGACGAAACCATGGAGCGGATTCGACGCGAAATCGGAACCGTCATTACAAGATACGTCGTAATTGATCCGGAAAACGTGGAAGTAAAAGTCACCTTAAAAGATTACAAAAAGAGAGAGTAGTATGTTCAAACAGTATAAACTAAAGAATTATAAATTCATATTGGTTTTATCCGTATTGATTTTAAATACCCTGGGCACGCTGCTGATTCGGAGTGCGAGTCCGGGGGATTTTAAAAAACAAATTATCGGTATGGCAGTCGGAATCGGGATTATGGCAGTGGTTTCTCTGATTGACTACAGCTTTATTTTAAAATTTTCCTGGCTGATTTATCTGTTTGCGATTGTTCTTCTGGGGCTGGTTATGGTGGCCGGCGAAAATACAGGAGGGGCACAGCGCTGGTTTGAAATCGGCGGCTTCCGTTTTCAGCCCTCCGAGCTGGTAAAGATACTTTTGATTTTATTTTTTTCTTACTATTTTATGAAACACGAAGAACACATCACTTCGGTAAAGCTGATTGTTTCTTCCCTGATTCTGGTAGCGGTTCCGTTAGTGCTGATATTGGAACAGCCGAACCTGTCAACGGCAATTGTCATTACCCTGGTATTTGCCGCAATGCTGTTTATTGCGGGAATCAGCTATAAGCTGGTAGCCGGGGTCCTGGCGGTCTGTGTTCCGCTGGGAATTGTAGGCATTACGCTGATTATCCAGGATAAAATCCCGTTTATTCGTTCTTACCAGCTCGGCCGTATTATGGCGTGGCTCTATCCCGACGATTATCCCGACCTTGCCTATCAGCAGCAAAATTCCATCATGGCAATCGGTTCCGGTCTTTTATGGGGAAAAGGACTGAACAATACCGATGCCACTTCAGTGAAAAACGGCAACTTTATTTTGGAGCCGGCCAACGATTTTATCTTTGCCGTTGCGGGGGAAGAACTCGGTTTTATCGGCAGTGCAGCCATTATAATTCTCTTGCTTTTCATCACGATAGAGTGTATATTTATTGCTAGAAAAGCAAAAGACATGGCAGGAAAGCTCATCTGCTGCGGCATGGGAGCGCTCATAGGATTTCAGAGCTTTGTCAATATCGGGGTGGCGAGCGGGCTTCTGCCGAATACCGGAGTGACGCTTCCCTTTGTCAGCTATGGACTTACGTCTTTGTGGTCCCTATATATAGGTATCGGGCTTGTCTTAAACGTAGGGCTTCTGCCGAAAAAATATTAACAACAGGGGGTATTACGGAATGAACATCGGACTAATCGCACACGATTCCAAGAAAAAACTAATGCAGAATTTTTGTATCGCTTATAGAGGCATCCTTTGCAAAAACGAGCTTTTTGCCACCGGAACGACAGGGAGACTGATAGAGGAAGTGACAAACCTTAATATCCACAAGTACCTTGCCGGACATTTGGGAGGGGCACAGCAGCTCGGAGCACAGATTGAGCACAACGAGATTGACCTGGTAATTTTTCTGCGTGATCCGCTGACGCCGAAATCTCATGAGCCGGACGTCAACAACGTGGTAAAAATCTGCGATACGCACAATATTCCGCTCGCTACGAATCTGGCGACGGCCGAGCTTTTGATTAAGTCTTTAGACAGAGGAGATTTAGAGTGGCGTGAAATGTACAAGTAATTCCCATACGAGAAAAAAACGCATGATGGCGATTATCTGTCTGGCGGCGCTTCTGATTACCGGCTGCGGAACGGACGCTTCGCCGGAACAGCCGTACGATATTTACGAAACAACCGCGGAGGCTGGAATTGCCGCAGCTTCCTCCGGTCTGGAGAAATCATATTTTTCGGAGAATCTCTGTGTTGCGGACAATTTTCCGCTTGGAACGGATGAAACTGATTCTCAGGTGGCGGAGGGTGCAGGAACCTTTAACCTCGCCACCAATACGGTCGTGTATGCAAAGAATATATACGAGCGTCTCTATCCCGCAAGTACCACAAAAATCCTGACGGCTTATCTCGCATTGAAATACTGCACGGATCTTGAGCAGATGGTCACGGTCAGCGAATACGCGGCGGATCAGGCATCCGATTCCTCGGTATGCGGGCTGAAAGCCGGAGATGTGATGTCCATGCGGGATTTGCTCTACGGGATGATGCTGCGCAGCGGCAACGATGCCGCAATCGCGATTGCAGAAGCCATTTCCGGCAGCGTGGAGGAGTTTGCAAACCTGATGAATGAGGAGGCGCTTGCCCTGGGAGCTACCCAGTCTCATTTTGTCAATCCGAACGGCCTGCCGGACGAAAATCATTACACCTCCGTATATGACTTATATCTTCTGTTCCGGGCAGCACTGGAGAACCAACTGTTTGTAGATATTATCAGTACGAAGTCCTACGATGTGTCCTACACGGACGCACAGGGGAATCCCGTGGAGCAGAACTGGGAGAATACCAACCAGTATTTAAGCGGTCATTCCGAACCACCGGAAGGCTTTCAGGTAATCGGCGGAAAAACAGGGACAACCGGGGATGCCGGCTATTGTCTGGTGCTCTATTCGCTGAATTCCTCCGGGCAACCGATTATTTCCATTGTACTGAAAGCGGACGGCAAATCCAACCTGTATCTGCTGATGAATGAAATGCTTGCCGGATTTGCAAATTAATCGAAAATATCATTGTAATTCTTGTGGAACTATACTATAATTAGTTTATAAAACGAACTGTTTTTATTCAATTTAACGAATAAATGCAGTGAATCGAAGGACCAGGAGGAAAATGACCATGATAGAGATTATTTCAGGTGAAAAGGGAAAAGGAAAAACCAAAGAACTGTTAAACAGGGTAAATGCTTCTGTTTCGGCGGCATCCGGTAATCTTGTTTATCTTGACAAGAGCCAGAAGCATATGTATGAACTGAATAACAAAATAAGACTGATTAATGTGAAGGATTTTCTGGTTGATAACTGCGACGAGTTTCTCGGCTTTATCTGCGGCATCCTCTCGCAGGATCATGATTTGGAAGAAATGTACCTGGACAGTTTTCTTACCATAGCGGCGATTGATTCCGATGAGCAGCTTAATCATGCGATTCAGAAACTCGACATGATCAGTGAGAAATATAATGTCAAATTTGTCCTCAGCATATCCAAAAACGAGGATGAGTTGACGGATCTCGCAAAAGCGAAAGTTGTCATTTCCTTATAGCTGTTCCGGCAATACATAAGACACCATTCATTTTTTATGCGGTATAGATGCAGCAAAGCCTGTCTATACCGCATAATCCATTTTATTTCTGTCACTTAAGCCTCTCCGACAGAACGGATTCTTCCGAACAGGCTGATTAAATACAGTCCGCCGATTCCGACAAGCGCATAGACGATTCTGGAGAGCCAGGACATATCCCCAAAGAGAAATGCCACAAGGTCGAATCTGAAAAATCCGATTAACCCCCAGTTTATGGCGCCGATAATTACTAATGTAAGCAATGTGTAGTCAAGCCAATTTGTATTCATTTTGTTAGCCTCCTTTTTCTTCTAGTATGCCTCAAAAAAACTATGATTATGCAAGTTGTTTTCTCGAATATAAAATGTTAAAATAATTATGTTGAAATTTTTGAGAGGTGGTCAGATTTTTGAGTAGAAATAAAAAGGTAATAAAATATCGAAAACCTTTCAATATAAATATTGGCGTTATCATTTTTTTTATTATTTTTATTTATCTCATTTTTAATGTTTTTTCTTATTTAACGACGACGCACGTATCTGTCTACGAGGTAGTGCAGGGAACAATGGCGGAAAACAATGTTTACCGGGGGCTTGTAGTCCGGGACGAGCAGATTGTCAATTCCGCCTATACAGGGGCAATCAATTACTATGTCCGTGAAGCATCCCGCGTCGGATACGGCACGCTGATTTATTCCGTGGATGAAAACGGGGATGTGTCACAAAAAATCAATGAGGTGAATGAGGATGCCGCAAATCTTGATGATGAGAGCCTGACTGAAATTGAGGCCGATATCGGAGCGTTTCAGTCCTCTTACAGTTCACTGGAATTTTACAATGTCTATTCTTTTCGGGAGGACATCAATTCCGCGCTGAGCGAAGCGTTAAGTCTGGGGGCCTTAAATGAAATTTCCGATTATGCCGCCAGTGCACAGAGTCAGAATACCTTTCATCAGATATATGCTGATGCACCCGGAATTGTGGTATATTATACGGACGGTTTTGAAGGGGTTACAACTGAGAATTTTACGGCGGACATGTTTGACGAATCAGCCTACACGCGGACGAATCTGAAGCAAAACACAACGGTGGATTCCGGCGGGCCAGTCTACAAGCTGATTGACAGCGAGGAGTGGAACATCGTAATTCCGGTGAGTGAGACGCTGGCAGACCAGCTTTCCGATGACGACACGATACAGATCCGTTTTGCCAAGGATGAAAAGACAGCCTATGCCACCTACACGCTGACAAGCAAAGAGGGACAGAATTATCTGATTTTAACACTGCGCAATTCCATGGTGCGCTATGCAAAGGAGCGTTTTCTGGAAGTAGAGCTTTTGCTGACAGAGGAAACCGGCTTAAAAATCCCCAACTCAGCGATTACCGAAAAAGAATTTTTTACGATTCCGGTTTCTTATTTTATGAAAGGCGGAGATTCCGACAGCGACGGCCTTTTAGTGGAACGAGCGGATGATGATGGTAACACGACGACCGAATTTATTTCGCCCACCGTGTATTATCAGACCGAAGATTTTTATTATATCGACGACGAGGATATTTCCTCGGGCGATAAACTGGTGAAGGCTGATTCCAGCGAAACCTATGTTGTAGGAGCCGATACTGCGAGACTCAAAGGCGTGTACAACGTCAATAAGGGCTATGCCGTATTTAAGCAGATAGATATTCTTTACCAGAGCCGTGAATATACAATTGTGAAAACAGGGACGTCTTACGGTATTTCCCTGTATGACCACATCGCTCTGGACAGCACGAAGGTACAGGAAGATGATCTGCTAAAATAGTACAAAAAATCATTTTGAAATGATGGAGGATGACATGATAAAAGAAAATCTGGAACAGGTTGAAAAAAATATCAGACAGGCCTGCGAAAAGGCCGGAAGGGCGCGGGAAGAGGTCACGCTCATAGCGGTCAGCAAGACAAAGCCGCTGGAAATGCTCCAGGAGGCCTACGCAGAAAATATACGTGATTTCGGTGAAAACAAGGTACAGGAGCTCTGCGATAAGATGGATCAGCTTCCATCGGATATCCGGTGGCATATGATTGGTCATTTGCAGCGCAACAAAGTGAAATATATTGTCGGCAGAACCGCTCTGATTCATTCGGTAGACACCTATCGTCTGGCGGAGGAAATCAATATCCAGGCGAAAAAGAAGCGGATTGTGGTTCCGATTCTGGTGGAAGTGAATATTGCCCACGAGGAATCAAAGTTCGGTATTTCGGCAGAGGATGCCATTCTTTTGGTGGAAGATATTTCCAAATTGGAAAACATCCGGATCAAAGGCCTTATGACAGTTGCCCCTTATGTAGAAAATCCCGAAGATAACCGCCCGTATTTTCAAAAAATAAGACAATTATCTGTTGACATAACAAATAAAAACATAGATAATGTATCTATGGAAATTTTGTCTATGGGTATGACAGGTGACTATATGGTGGCAATCGAAGAAGGAGCAACCATGGTGCGTGTTGGAACCGGGATTTTCGGGGAAAGAAATTATAAACAGGAGTGAGAACATGGGAGTTCTTGATAAATTTTTAAATGTCATGCGGCTGAACCCGGATGATGACGATGATTTTTACAATGAAGATTACGACTACGATGATGACTATATAGAGGAAGAACCCAAGTTCCTTTTAGCAGTGCGCCGGGAGAAAAAAGAGGCTGCACAGCAGGATTATGAGGAAGGACATTCCAGGGAAAAACAGGTTAAGACAACGCCCAAGGTGACTCCGATTCGTCCCTCCAAAAAGCAGACAGGCGCGGGCATGGAGGTATGCGTGATAAAACCGACCTCTGTGGAGGACGCGCGTGAGATTACCGAAACGCTGCTCAATAACCGTACCGTCGTGCTCAATGTAGAGGGGCTGGATGTCGAAATTGCACAGCGAATTATCGACTTTACATCCGGTTCCTGCTTTGCTATCAGCGGAAATCTCCAGAAGATTTCAAACTACATATTTATCATCACGCCGGCGTCCGTGGATATTTCCGGAGATTTTTTAAGCCTTATGGACACATTTGAGACAAGAGGAATCCAGACAGATTTTTAAGCTATGAACGAACAGGAACTTTGTAAAAAAAGACTGATAGATTTATCAAAACAGGCAGACAGAAAGGGAATCGTTTTATTCAGCGATTTCCTTAATTTAAATGAATTGAATATCTACCACCAAAGCCAGGCTCAGTTTGCCGTGCGAACCGTGAGCTTTGGCGGAATCCCGTATGCAGAGCGTCAGATAATTGCCTTTATTCCTGATGCTCTTTATTATGAGTGGAGTTTTCCGATTACCGCGTTAAAAGTTTCCCCCGCCTATCCCAAATTTGCGGAGCAGTTCGGACACCGTGATTTGCTCGGTGCAATCATGAAGCTTGGCGTTGATCGTGGAAAGCTTGGTGATATTTTCGTGGGGGAGGACTGCTCTTACATACTCTGCGAGGAGAGCATGGCTGACTATTTCATTGAAAATCTGACCCGGGTACGCCACACGATTGTCCGGTTAAGCAACGTGTCTCCGGAGGAAATCACCGTCCGACAGGAGTTTGAAGAAAAAAACGGGATTGTTACTTCTAATCGGCTGGATGCAGTGATTGCCTGCGTGCACAGGCTCTCCAGAAGCCAGGCACTTGATTTTATCCGTGCGGAACGCGTCTTTGTAAACGGAAAGCTCCTGCAAAATCCCACCTATGCCTGTCAACCGGACGACATTGTTTCTGTGCGGGGCCTGGGAAGATTTATCTACGATTCTTCCTGCGGTGAGACGGGAAAAGGAAGATTGAAATTTCAATATCGATTATACAAAAACTAAACGGAACGGAGGATTATCATGGCAAAAAGTATTTCGGTAACCGACGGGAAAAATCTTATTTATCATATAGAACTTCGGCAGGACTTTACGGAGCTTGCCGATGAATTAAAAAAGCTCGGCTATACCGCTGAAAGGAAGCTGTGTATTGTAACTGATTCCGAGGTGGCGGCACTTTACGCGGATGAGGTCGAAAAACTGCTGAAGCCCTTTTTCCCGCAGCTTTTTATCCATACCTTTCCGGCGGGGGAGTCAAGCAAAAATGTAGAAACCGTAAATAAACTGTACGAAACGCTGATACAGAAGCATTTTGACCGAAATGATATCCTGCTTGCTCTGGGGGGCGGAGTCGTCGGCGATTTGACCGGTTTTGCCGCGGCAACCTATTTGCGCGGCATTGATTTTGTTCAGATACCTACCACGCTGCTTTCCCAGGTTGACAGCAGCATCGGCGGGAAAACCGGCGTTGATTTCATGCAGTATAAGAATATGGTCGGCGCTTTTTACCAGCCCCGACTGGTATATATGAATCTTTCCGTTCTGAAAACCCTCCCCAAAAGGCAGTTTTCTTCCGGGATGGGGGAAATCCTCAAACACGGACTGATTAAGGATGCCTCTTATTTTTCCTGGATAAAGGCAAATGCAAAGCAGATTACAGCGCTTGCAGCGGAGCAGGTGGAGGATATGATTTTTCGCAGCTGCAACATCAAGCGGGAGGTCGTTGAGCGTGACCCGAAGGAACTGGGAGAACGCGCCCTGCTGAATTTCGGGCATACCATCGGACATGCGATTGAAAAGCTGTCCGGCTTTCAGCTTTATCATGGCGAATGTGTAAGCCTTGGAATTGTGGCCGCCTCCTATCTGTCTTACCGTCTGGGCAATATCAGTGAGGCGGATTTGGAACAGATAAAGAAATCCCTGCGCAATTTCGGACTTCCGGTGGAAGTGAACGGGTACGAGCCGAAAGAGGTGCTGGCAGCCACAAAATCAGATAAAAAAATGGTTGGCAGCAAAGTAAAATTTATTCTGCTTCAGGAAATCGGCAATGCTTATATTTATCGGGATTTGACCGATGAGCAGATTCTGGAGGGAATCCGGTATGTCTGCGGGGACACGCAGGGTTAATCAGAAAGGAACACATAACGCTATGAATTCTGTCAATAAAAAGAAACTGTTCGGTATCCTTGCGGCCGCGCTGCTGATATTTTTTGATCAGCTTACCAAATACCTGGCTGTCCACGCATTAAAAGGCAAGGCTTCGATTGTGATATGGGAAGGGGTATTTGAGCTCTGTTACCTGGAAAATCGGGGAGCTGCTTTTGGTATTCTGCAAAATCAGAAATGGCCGCTGATTATTTTTACGGTACTGGTTCTTGCCGTTATTGTCTATATTTATCTGAAAAAAATTCCGACGGAACGCCGTTTCTTACCGCTCAATCTGATTGCCGTCTTATTTTTTTCCGGGGCTGTCGGAAATTTTATCGACCGGCTCGTACAGGACTATGTCGTGGATTTTTTCTATTTTGTACTGATTGATTTTCCGATTTTTAATGTCGCCGACATTTATGTCACAGTGGCAGCGTTTCTTTTGATCGTTCTTGGCCTGTTTTACTACAGGGAAGAAGATTTTGAGAGGATTATGCCATCGAAAAAGAAAAAGGATACTGCATCATGAATATGGAAACCTTTGAAGTAGAAACAGAATACGAGGGGGAGCGCTTAGACCGTTTTTTAAACCTGATTTTTCAGGAATCGGCAAAGGGGCTGTCCCGTTCTTTTTTTCAAAAATTAATCAAAGACGGACATGTTACGGTAAACAGTGTCTTGTAAAAGTCAAATT
>CALWBG010000104.1 GCA_944375975.1 uncultured Roseburia sp. | reverse complement strand
TATATAATTTCCTTCTTTATATTTTCCATACAATATTTATTTCATAGGAAGTCGGAAGACCTTTCCTGTGAAACAAAAAAGCCCTAAGCCGAAAATCATCGGCTTAGGGCGAACCTGACGGGTCCGTGGTACCACCTAAATTTGGAATAGCTCCACACTCGAAGGATACGGGAGCGCGCTCCGATATCCGCCTCTGTAACGGGAGTTCCCGGTGAAATCTACTGCGCCTGTCAAAGCGGGGCGGTTCGATTTACGGCTCAAAGACCGGTTCGGTATCGGAAGCAGGAAAGCTCACACCAGCCGCTTTCTCTCTGGACTGTTCCAAATACGTACTATTTCTTATCAACGCCTTTGTGTTTGAAATTGCAGCTATTGTAGCATTGAAATGAGGTTCTGTCAAACTTTTTTTGTGCCTGATAGAATGTAAGAACCGTTCAGCCCGCTCCATCGGCAAAATGTACTTGACATAGAACCTTGTTAGTGATATGGTTAATTACACAAGTAACTAACTAAATAACCAAGTGAAAGTTTAGATGAGCAAAAAAGTATGTGCCGTGTGTAAGGACCGCGGACGCGGCACGGAAAGGAGTGCACTATGTATGAATGAAATATTGACTCAGGAAAAATCCATTTACCTTCAGATCAGTGAGATGATAGAGAATGATATTCTGCGGGGAATCCTGCTGGAGGAGGAGCGGGTGCCGAGTACCAACGAACTGGCAAAGCTTTATGCCATCAACCCGGCGACAGCGGCGAAGGGCGTCAACATCCTGGTGGAGCAGGGAATCCTGTACAAGAAAAGGGGAATCGGTATGTTTGTGGCAGAGGGAGCAAAGGAAATGATTTTAAAGAGCAGGCGGAGCGCGTTTTATGACAGCTTCATCCGAAAGCTATTGGAGGAAGCGGCGAGCATCGGGCTTGGAAAGGAAGAAGTGATCGCCATGATTCGCGAGGGAGAGCCGAAAGGCAGCGACGAGGTTTAAAGAGAGGAGAGCGTTTATGGAAACATTGGTATGCAGTAATATTGCGAAAAAATACGGGGAAAAGGAAGTGTTAAAGGATGTCAATCTGACGCTGGAAAAGGGAAAAATCTATGGTCTGATTGGCAGAAACGGCGCGGGAAAAACGACGCTGTTATCCATTCTCTCAGCACAGAACCCGGCCTCGACGGGCGAGGTGCTCTGGAACGGGGAGCCGGTATGGGAAAATCAGCGGGCATTGAATCATATTTGTTTTTCCAGAGAACTCACGCCACAGCCGAACGGGGGCAGCACGGCGGAAATGAAGGTCCGGGATTATCTGCGGGCGGCGTCTTTCTATTATCCCGGCTGGGATGCGCAGATGGCAAAAGAACTGTTGGAAAAATTTGAACTGGACCCGAAAAGGAAGCTCGTTAAGCTGTCAAAAGGAATGCTCTCAATGGTGACGATTATCGTGGCGATGGCGAGCAAGGCGGACTTTACTTTTCTGGATGAACCTGTGGCCGGGCTTGACGTGGTGATGCGGGAATATTTTTACCGCAGGCTGATTGAAGAATATACGCAAACGAACCGAACCTTCGTGATTTCGACTCACATCATAGAGGAAGCGGCGGAGGTGTTTGAGGAGGTCATTATCGTAAAACACGGTGAGATTCTGCTAAAGGAAAACACGGCGGAGCTTGTAGGGAGAACCTTCCGGGTCAGCGGACTTGCCGAGACGGTGGATGAAGCCGTAAAAGGGCTGGAAACGCACCTTCCGGAGCAGATTGGACGCAGCAAGGGCGTGACCGTATGTCTTCGGGAGGGAGAAACGCTTCCGGAGGACAGCGGTCTTACCGTACAGCCGGTGAATCTGCAAAACGTATTTGTGGCATTATGCGGGGAGGAACAGCTATGAAAAAATCATTGTGGATACAGTCGGTAAGGCGCAATGTTTATTACTGGAGCCGGGCGGTGGAGGGAATCATTCTGGTTTTTATCTGCATTGACCTCTGTTATGCCGCATTGTTCGGGATGACCGGACGGGAAACGTCGGAGAGCATCCGCCAGACAGGCGCGCTGTGGGTAATGTTGGAAAACGCGAGAGATTATATGATCGGCATGGGACTGATGATGCCGCTGGTGATTCCCGCCAGCTACGGCAAAAACGGTATCGGGCTTACCATATCCTTCGGAGGGAAGCGTTCGGAGACGGTATGGGGCGTTCAGTTCATGCACCTTTTGGTGATTGTGCAGGTGACGCTGTATGTTGCGCTGTTAAATCTGCTGCTGGAAGGTTCCTGGATTTGGTTTCCCCTGTATTTTGCGGGAATGCTTACCTCGGCGGCGCTCGGACAGTTCCTGCTTTGCGCTCAGTTAAGATTTAGCACGAAGGGCGTCGTTTTTACTGTTCTTGCGATTACAGTTTTCGCCATTACCGCCATTTTTTTTCTGGTGGCGGGCTGGAGCGAAACCTGGGGCGGTACACTCGGAATATTTTGGCTGGATGAACCGGGCGGACTTCTGAAGTTACTTACGGCGGCTTTATACCCGGTCGGAGCGGTACTCTATGCGGTAAGTGTCGTGCTGCTTATTGGAATCGTGAAAAAGTACGAAGTCAGAATATAAGGGGGATGTGAGAATGGAGTTGTTTTGGAAACTGGTGAAACTGGAAAAAGGTAATATTGCGGTTATGCTGCTTTCCGTGCCGGCGGCCGCTGTTTTGGGAACGGTTATCTCCGGGGCGGTCTGCTTTTATGACGAAGAAATGGTTTCCTGTCTCCCGCTGGGGCTGATTATGGCAATGTGTGTCGCGGGAATCCTTCAAAGCGTTATCACGGTTGGCGCGTTTTACGGTGCTTTTAATATAGCGGTCGGTATGGGTGTTACAAGACGGCGTTTTGTCCTGGCATGGCAGGGGATAACGCTTGTGTGCATGGCGGTTTTACTTGTCGGACTTTTTCTTATTTATCTCGTGGAAAGAGAGCTTATGGGAAATGCTTTTCCGGCGCTTTCGTTCATCGATATAGGAGTTGTATTCCGTCTGCGATACCTCATACCGGTGGTCGTGGGGCTGTGGGTGCTGGAATTTTTCTCAGAGGCATTGTTTCTGCGCTTTGGAGGGAAAATGCTGTGGGCGGTGTGGGCGGTCTGGATGGCGCTTACGCTGGGCCTTCCCCGTCTTCCTGCCAGGCTGCTTGTCGCAATCGGAGACTTTTTTGTGAGCGCACAGGGGAGGGGACTGCTTGGAATCATCGGTGCGGTGCTTGCGGTAGTCTTTTCGGTGACGGCATGGAGACTTTTGCGAAAACAACGGGTGACAGCGTAGGCTTCCTGTGTTAAGATAAGACCAGAGTATGCGCCTGACGGCGCGGAAATGAGGAAGACGATGAGCGAGACACTTGAGAAATTCAAACAATATCTGGATAAAATGAAAAAATATGAGCACGTGAATACACTCCTTTACTGGGATATGAAAACAGGCGTGCCAAAACTCGGGCAGGCGGGACATGTGGACGCGCTGACCTATTTTTCCACGGAAAGCTTTGCGATGGCGACCTCGCCGGAGCTTTCCGGGATGTTAAAGACGCTTTCACAGCCGGAGGAATTTTCAGGGCTTTCCGACACCATGCAGTTTATCGTTACACGTATGAAGCGTGATATGGATAAGGACAGCCGGATTCCGAAGGAACGCTACGAGGCGTTCGTGCGGGCGCAGGCGGAATCGGAAAACGCCTGGGAGGAGGCGAAGGCGGCGGCAGATTTTTCCATTTTTGCGCCGCATCTGGAAAAGATGATCGCGCTGACCGAAGAGCTTGCCGGTTATACCGATCCGGGCAGGGACGTTTACGATGTGCTGATTGATAAGTATGAGGAAGGAATGGACGCAAAGACGGTGGACCGTCTGTTTGGCGAACTCAAGGAGGGGCTGATTCCCCTTGTGAAAAAAATTCTTCCGGCCGGGCAGCCGGACGACGCGAAGTTTCAGGGCTCCTTTGACGTCGACGCGCAGCGGAAGGTGCAGGATATGCTGCTTTCCTATATCGGTTTTTCCAGGGAGGCCGGAGCAGTCGGGGAATCGGAGCATCCGTTTACGTTAAATTTTTCCTCCCGGGACGTGCGGGTGACGAACCACTATTATGAGCACGCTCCGCTTTTTGCGATGTTTTCCGCTATCCATGAGGGAGGGCATGCCATTTTTGAGCAGAACGTCAATCCGGAATATGACAACACGGTTGCCGGAAGCTGCCGCTATATGGGCATCCATGAAAGCCAGTCCCGTTTTTATGAAAATATACTGGGGCGCAACCGCAATTTCTGGCTTCCGATTTACGGAAAGCTGCAGGAATTGCTGCCGCAGTTTCGTGATATTTCACTGGACGAGTTCTACCGGGAAATCAATCATGTAAGAAACAGCTTTATCCGTACCGACGCGGACGAGGTGACGTACTGTTTTCATATTATTCTGCGCTATGAGATGGAAAAGGCAATTTTCCTTGAGCATGTTCCGGTGGAGGAACTGCCCGGTCTTTGGAATCAGAAGATGCGGGAATACTTAGGGATTACGCCCTCTGATGATGCTGAGGGAATTTTGCAGGATATGCACTGGTCGGGCGCGTCGTTCGGTTATTTTCCGTCTTATTTGCTTGGAAGCATCTATGACGGCATGTTTCTTGAACAGCTTGAGGCGGAACTGGGGTCTGTTGACGGGCTTCTCGCGTCGGGAAGAATTTTGGAAATAACAAAATGGCTCAATGAGAAGATTCACCGGTACGGGAGCACGAGGAAGCCGAAGGAGGTTCTTGCGGCTGTCTGCGGCAGAGAGGTGACGGCGGAACCGCTGCTGCGCTACTTTACGAAAAAGTACACCGAAATTTATCATTTATAATTTAAGAGGTGTGACATGAAGCGTGGAATTATTTTTGACATGGACGGTACGCTGTGGGATTCCTCCGAACAGGTGGCGGAGTCCTGGAACGAGGCGATTCGAAAAAGCGGGAAATCCGATAAGGTTTTGACGGCGGACGATATCCGCGGAGTGATGGGAAAGACGATGGATGTGATTGCCAAAGTTTTTTTTCCGGAGCTTGCCGAAAAAGAGCGCACGGAGATTTTGAACGCGTGCTGTGAGCTTGAAAATGATTATCTGAGAGAGCACGGCGGGGCGTTGTATGAGTGCGTGGAGGAAACGCTCGCCCGGCTGAAGGAGAGTTATCATTTATATATCGTCAGCAACTGCCAGAAGGGATATATCGAGGCCTTTTTGGATTATTATAAGCTGTGGGATTATTTTGAGGACATTGAGTGTTACGGGAATAATCTTCTGCAAAAGGGGGAAAATATCCGCCTGGTGACAGAGCGCAACCATCTGGATGCCGCTGTTTACGTCGGTGATATTCAGGGTGATTACGAGGCGAGCAGACAGGCCGGGGTCGGCTTTATCCATGCGGCGTACGGCTTTGGAAAGGTGGATGCCGATGTGCCCGAAATCCGCACGTTTGCGGAGCTTGTAAAGGCAGGAACGGTAAAGCGCTATTTTGGCGGCTGACGCGTGCCCCATGGAAAGAGAAGGAAACAAAGCTATGACAAAATTGGACGAATTGTTAAAACAGATTAACCGGGAGCACGTCTATATCCAGACGCACAATTTTCCCGACCCGGACGCGATTGCGAGCGCGCTTGGGATGCAGGAGCTGTTAAAATACCGCGGTATTTCCTCCGACATCTGCTACAAGGGGAAGATTGACCGCTACAGCACCGATAAGCTGCGGGAAATTATGCAGATTGAGCTTTTGAATATCGAGGATTTGGGCGCTGTTTTTACGGAAGAGGACGAGGTTATTCTGGTGGACGCGCAGAAGGGCAATTCGAATATCATTGACATTGCGGGTGACGAGATCATTTGTATTGACCATCATCCGCGCAATGATAAATTTTCGTATCGGTTTTGCGACATCCGTCCCGAGGTGGGGGCATGTGCGACCATTATCGCACAGTACTTTTTCGAGAATGAGATTCCGATGGACAAGCGGATTGCGACGACACTGACATACGGTATCCGCGTTGATACGAACAATCTTTCCAGAGGTGTGTCAAAGCTGGATGTCGAAATGCTTTATCGTTTATTTGATGACTGTGATTATGAAATTATTCATATGCTCGAGAACAGCAACCTCTGCTTTGATGATTTGATGGCGTATTCGCGGGCGATTTCAAGTATCGAGGTGTATGACAATGTCAGCTTTGCCGATACCGGGCGGGACTGCCCGGTCATTTCCAATATCTCCGATTTTATGCTGGCGTTAAAGGAAGTGTCCTTTTCGGTGGTTTATTCCAGAAACGCGGATGGCATTAAGCTCTCGGTCCGCAGTGAGCGGGCGTCGCTCGATGCCGGAAAAATCGTCGGTGAGGCGTTGGCCGGAATCGGAAGCGGGGGAGGGCACGCCTCCATGGCAGGTGGTTTTGTGCCGTTTACCGGTACGGATATGGATTTAAAGCTCAAGGAAACGGATATCAAAGAGCGGTTTTTGAATACGCTTGCCCGCTGGAGCGGAAAGACGCAGAGCAACCCTTGACAATTCGGCAATCCGACGCTATACTGGACACTAGATTTTTATAGAAAAGGCAATGACGAAGACAGTAATTCATCGGAAAAAGCCCAAGAGAGCCGGGGCGGGTGAGAGCCGGCGCGAGTATCCCATGAATGAAAATCCCTTCCGAGCCGCAGCCCGAAATGAAAGCCCGGTGTGTTCAGAGTAGGCGCTGACGTGATTCCAGCGTTACAGGGAACAGTATTCGGCTTGAACATGGCGGCTGAGTGAAGCGCATAGACTTTCACGGCGGAAGCCAGGTGTGCGGAGCGGATATGGTATGTTAGGTGGTAAGCGAAGTATTTAACCCTCGTCCTATGTACAGGACGGGGGTTTTTATGTCATTAAAAAATGCGCTGCATTATCTCCTGCGATATAAAAAACGCTCTGCGAGGGTCGCGCTGACAACAAAATGATGGAGGTTAGAGATGTACAGGAAAGTTGACACGAATCTGAATTTCGTAGACAGAGAAAAGCAGGTGGAAAAGTTCTGGGAGGAACACGATATTTTCCGCAAGAGCATGGAGAACCGAAAAGAGGGAGAAACCTATACCTTCTACGACGGGCCGCCGACGGCAAACGGAAAGCCGCATATCGGGCATGTGGAGACCCGCACCATCAAAGATATGATTCCGAGATACCAGACCATGAAGGGCAAATCCGTGCCTCGCCAGGCGGGCTGGGACACGCACGGGCTTCCGGTGGAGCTTGAGGTTGAGAAGCTTCTCGGCCTGAACGGAAAAGAGCAGATTGAGGAATACGGCATGGAGCCCTTTATCAAAAAGTGCAAGGAATCCGTGTGGAAATATAAAGGCATGTGGGAGGATTTCTCACGCACCGTCGGCTTTTGGGCGGATATGGACAATCCGTATGTCACCTACGATGATGATTTTATCGAGTCCGAATGGTGGGCGTTAAAGGAAATCTGGAATAAAAAGCTTTTGTACAAGGGCTTTAAAATCGTTCCCTACTGCCCGCGCTGCGGTACGCCGCTCTCCTCACAGGAGGTGGCGCAGGGCTATAAGACGGTGAAGGAGCGTTCCGCAGTGGTACGCTTTCAGGTAGTGGGCGAGGATGCCTACTTCCTGGCATGGACCACGACGCCCTGGACCCTTCCGTCAAACGTGGCGCTCTGTGTAAACCCGGATGAAACCTACTGCAAGGTCAAGGCGGCGGACGGTTATACCTATTATATGGCGGAGGCGCTGCTTGACAAAGTGCTCGGAAAGCTAGCGCCGGATGAGGACACCCCGGCGTACGAGGTGCTTGCCTCCTACAGGGGCAGTGACTTGGAGGGCAAGGAGTACGTGCCGCTGTTTGATTATGCAAATGACATTATTGAAAAACAGCACAAAAAAGGACACTATATTGTCTGCGATTCGTATGTCACGATGAGCGACGGTACCGGAATTGTCCATATCGCCCCGGCCTTTGGAGAGGACGACGCCGCGGTCGGAAGAAAATATGATTTGCCGTTTGTACAGCTTGTGGACGGCAAAGGCGAGATGACGAAGGAAACGCCGTATGCGGGTGTCTTCGTAAAGAAAGCGGATCCGATGATTTTAAAGGATTTGGAGGAAAAGGGCCTTCTGTTCGACGCTCCGAAGTTCGAGCATGAGTATCCGCACTGCTGGCGCTGTGATACTCCGCTGATTTACTATGCGAGAGAATCATGGTTTATCAAGATGACGGCGGTGAAGGACGACTTAATCCGCAATAACAATACGGTGAACTGGATTCCGGAGTCCATCGGAAAGGGACGTTTCGGTGACTGGCTTGAGAATATTCAGGATTGGGGCATTTCCCGCAACCGTTACTGGGGAACGCCGCTTCCGGTGTGGGAGTGTGAGTGCGGCCATCAGGAATGTATCGGAAGCCGCGCCGAGCTTGCGGAAAAAAGCGGCAAGCCGGAGGATGGGGAGGTGGAGCTGCACCGTCCGTATATCGACGAGGTGACCTTCCCCTGCCCGAAATGCGGAAAGGAAATGCACCGCGTGCCGGAGGTCATCGACTGCTGGTTTGATTCCGGTGCGATGCCGTTCGCGCAGCATCATTATCCGTTTGAAAATAAGGACGTGTTTGAAAAGCAGTTCCCGGCGCAGTTTATTTCCGAGGCGGTGGATCAGACCCGCGGATGGTTCTACTCGCTGATGGCGGAGTCTACGCTTTTGTTTAATAAGGCTCCGTATGAGAATGTTATCGTGCTCGGACATGTGCAGGATGAAAACGGTCAGAAGATGAGCAAATCCAAGGGGAACGCCATCGACCCGTTCGAGGCGTTAAAGACCTACGGCGCCGACGCGATTCGCTGGTATTTCTACACGAGCAGCGCTCCGTGGCTTCCGAAACGATTCCACGGGAAGTATGTCCAGGAGGGACAGCGTAAGTTCATGGGTACGCTGTGGAATACCTATGCGTTTTTCGTGCTCTACGCCAATATCGACGAATTTGACGCGACAAAATATGCGTTAGAATACGATAAATTGTCGGTGATGGATAAATGGCTTCTCTCGAGGCTTAACTCCGCGATTCGTGAGGCGGATGAGAACCTTGGAAATTACCGGATTCCGGAGGCGGCAAGGGCGATGGAGCAGTTTGTCGATGAGATGAGCAACTGGTATGTCAGAAGAAGCCGCGAGCGTTTCTGGGCGAAGGGCATGGAGCAGGATAAGATCAACGCCTATATGACGCTGTATACGGCGCTGGTGGAAATCTGCAAGTGCGCGGCTCCGATGATTCCGTTTATGACGGAGG
>CALWBG010000103.1 GCA_944375975.1 uncultured Roseburia sp. | reverse complement strand
GGCCGCGGCAAAAATCAGGCCCTTTGTGAATTTTATCCAGATGCTCCGCAGTAAGCAGGAATTTCTCAGTGTTTCCGAGCTTTTAAAGGAGATTATCGAGGAAACCGGCTATGTCAGGGAGCTTGAGGCAGAGGGAACGGATGAGGCAGAGGCCCGCATCGAAAATATTGATGAATTAATCAGCAAGGCTGCGGCATATGAGGAAGCGCAGGAGCAGCCGACCTTAAGCGGATTTTTGGAGGAGGTCGCACTTGTTGCGGATATTGACGGTCTGGAGGAGGGCAGCGACTATGTCGTATTGATGACGCTGCACAGCGCCAAGGGACTGGAGTTCCCGAAGGTATATCTTGCCGGTATGGAGGACGGGCTGTTTCCGAGTTATATGTCGATTACGTCCGACGACGCGCCGCAGGAGCTCGAGGAGGAGCGCCGTCTTGCTTATGTCGGGATTACAAGGGCGATGAAGGAGCTTGCCGTCACCTGTGCGAAAACCCGCATGGTCCGGGGAGAGACACGCTATAATGCCGTGTCGCGTTTTGTAAAGGAAATCCCGTCCGAGCTTTTGGAGGGAGAAATAAGCAGACCCGCTGCCCGGAAAGAAAAAAAGGAGGACAGAGAGGTATTTGTGCGTCCGAAGCGTCCTGGAATGCGGCAGCAGCCGTCGGGGCAGAGTATGCAGGCGCGCGCGTTTGCTTCCGTCAACACGATGCCCGGAAGTCTTTCCTATGGAGTGGGAGACAGGGTGCTGCATATCAAATTCGGCGAGGGCACGGTGAAGGCTATTGTCGAGGGAGGACGTGACTTTGAGGTGACAGTGGATTTTGATACCGCCGGGACGAAAAAAATGTTCGCTGCCTTTGCAAAATTAAAAAAAATATAAAATCTGTTATTTTATAAATTTTTTATAGGCGAAATGGGAAACATATGTTATAATCAATCATAAGAAAACGGGTTCTGGCGGGATGTCTCATCCTGCGATAGGAGCGCGTCAGGGCGTGTATGAATAAAGAGGAGGAGTGACGGCCATGAACAAGATGGAGGATTTAATCAGTATGAGTAAATGGAATGATCTGCTGAACAGGAAGGAAGCCGAAGAAGATAAGAAGGTTTCCAAGGTTGTATGGGTTTTTGCGATTATCGGTATTATAGTTGCGGTGGCGGCTGCGATTTACGGGCTTTACCGTTTCTTTGCACCGGACTATTTAGAGGACTTTGAGGACGATTTCGAGGATGATTTTGAGGATGATTTCTTCGAGGACGAGGAAGACGACGAGGACGAGAAGGAGCCGGAGAAACCAGCAGAGAAAAAAACGGAAGACTAATTGTTGTATTTTCAGGGGGCTGCAGTTCTGCAGCCTCTTTTTTGGTGTGACAGGAAAATGTAAGGTAATTTTTGGATAAAGGAGAACAGTGTGAAAAAGGGACAGATAGTAGAGGGAATGATTGAGCGTGTGGATTTTCCGAATCGGGGAATCCTTCGGGCTGAGGACGGAAAACAGGTTGTTGTCAAAAATGGCATTACCGGACAGAGGGTATCCGCGGTCATCCAAAAGGCGAGAAAGGGAAAATGTGAGGGACGGCTTCTGGAGGTTTTGGAAAAATCTCCGCTCGAGCTGAGAGAACCGGGCTGTATTCACTACGGAATCTGCGGCGGCTGTACCTTCCAGAGCCTTCCTTATGAAGAACAGCTTTCGATGAAGGAGCGTCAGGTGAAAACACTGCTCGATGAGGCGATAGTCCAGGAAAACAGGGACTATGCGTTTCTTCCCATCAAGGCGAGCCCCAGAGAGAGGGAATACCGCAACAAAATGGAATTTTCCTTCGGGGACGCGTATAAGGACGGGCCGCTTGCCCTCGGGATGCATAAAAGGGGGAGCTTTTATGATATTGTGGATGTGCCGGAATGCCAGATTGTCGACGAGGATTTCCGCCGGGTGCTTCGCGTAACGCAGAGCTATTTCGGGAGCAGGGAAATTCCGTATTTTCACAAGCTGCGCCATACCGGCTATCTGCGCCATCTTTTGGTGCGCAAGGCAGTGAAGACAGGCGAGATTCTTGTGGATTTGGTGACAACGACACAGGCGGAAGGGCTTTGCGAGCAGGAGCTTTTGGACGGTTTTTGCAGGGAACTGCTTGCGGTTTCCTACGACGGAGTGATGAAGGGAATCCTTCACACAAAAAATGACAGCGTTGCGGATATGATTAAAAACGAGGGAACGGATATTTTATTCGGTCAGGATTTCTTTTACGAGGAATTGCTCGGATTGAAGTTCCAGATTACACCGTTTTCCTTTTTCCAGACCAATTCCCTGGGAGCGGAGGTGCTTTATGAGACTGCGCGGGAATGGATTGGTGATTCTCTGCGCGCACCGGGGAAGACGGTTTTTGACCTCTATTCCGGTACGGGCACCATTGCGCAGATGCTCGCCCCTGTGGCGAAAAAGGTAATCGGTATCGAGATTATACCGGAGGCGGTGGAGGCGGCGCGGGAAAACGCACGTTTAAACGGTCTTACGAATTGTGAGTTTCTGGCGGGCGATGTGTTAAAGGTCATCGACGACCTTCAGGAGAAACCGGATTATATCGTTCTTGACCCGCCGCGAGACGGAATCCATCCCAAAGCGCTGGAAAAAATTATCTCCTACGGCGTTCCTCAGATGCTCTATATTTCCTGTAAGCCGACCAGCCTCGCGAGAGACCTTGCGGTCTTGCAGGAGCGGGGATACCGGGTGGAAAAGGCGCAGTGCGTGGATATGTTTCCGGCGACCGGGAATGTGGAGACGGTGTGCCTGCTTTCCCGTAATAGTAAATAATGATATTAACCAAGTAGCATGAAATAAGTATAATATGGTTCGAATATTACTACTGAATACAAACGGGAGGTGTGGCTATGAATATTCGTCCATCCGCAGCAATTCGTCAGAACTACAACGAGATTGCCGAAATGTGCAGAAAGACTGCGGAGCCTGTTTTCCTTACCAAGAATGGCGAGGGATTTAGTCGTTATGGATATTGAAACCTACAACCGCAGGGAGAAGATGCTGAAACTACCGTGTCATCGTATCAGAACGGACGACGCAGATGCTTGTTTCCAACGCCGCGTTTTTGGCGCAGGTCAGTCCGGAAGCAGCGGAAAAGCTGACCGTGGAGGTTGAAAAGGCGGTAAATCCTCTGGAAACAATGCGCCAGAGATGCCCGTGGCGTTCAGGGGAATATATCCCTAAAAATACTTACCGAACTCTCAAAAATCCTGCCAGGCAAGAACCGTCTTTTTTAATTCAAGAATCCGCCGCTCAATCTCTCGGATGACAGCAATAAATACCTCATCGGACTGGCCGGTCGGATCCTCGATGCCCCAATCCTCACGTAGCCTGCACGGCAGAGTGGGACAGGCTACATTGCAACCCATGGTTACCACAATATCCACCGGCGGAATATCTGTCAGCAGCTTGCTGAACTGCGTCTGTTCCATATCGATGCCGTAAAGCGCTTTCATCAGCCGGACAGCATCCGGGTTGATTTGCGGTTTTGTTTCCGTTCCGGCCGAGTAGCTTTCAAATGTGTCGGAAGCCAGATGCTTTCCCAGTGCCTCCGCAATCTGGCTGCGGCAGGAATTATGAACGCACACAAAGGCTGCTTTCGGTTTATTCATGACAAACAATCCTCCTTATCAATAATCACAGCATATGCTTCAAATCTCCAAATGTCAATCTGTTATTCACCGGTATGAAAACTTTTCAGTATAAGCTGATAAACGAATCGGAACTTCTGCGGAGGTTCCGATTTGTTTATAATTATGGTGTAAAAAGCTTTTCCAAAATGGAGATTAAGAGGAAAACGAGTGAAAGGAGAAAATACATGGACGAACGGATATTAGGGAAGGATTTAAAAGTATCGTCGATTGGCCTCGGCTGTATGGGGATGAGCCATGCCTACGGGGCGCCGGCGGATAAAAAGGAAATGACGGAGCTGCTCGCGGCAGCTGTCGATATGGGGTATACGTTTTTTGATACCGCAGAAGTCTATGGAACGCCGGAGAGACCCCATGACAACGAAGAACTGGTCGGTAAGGCATTAAAACCGTACCGTGAAAAAATTGTTTTGGCGACAAAATTCGGAATACGCTTTGATTACGAAAGTCCGCAGGTAAATAAACCGTTAGTGCCGGATTCGCGACCGGAGGTGATCCGCAAATCGGTCGAAGAATCATTAAAACGGCTGCAAACGGATCATATTGATTTATATTACCAGCACCGCGTGGACCCGAAAATTCCCATCGAGGAGGTTGCCGGGGTGATGTCGGAGCTGATACAGGAGGGAAAAATTACGCACTGGGGACTTTCCGAAGCGGATGAGGACACCATACGGCGTGCGCATGCGGTCTGCCCGGTCACAGCAATCCAAAACCGCTATTCGATGATGGCGCGCTGGTATGAAAGCCTGTTTCCCGTCCTGGAAGAGCTGAACATCGGCTATGTGGCCTTTTCGCCGCTGGCAAATGGCTTCCTGTCCGCAAAATACAATAAAGAATCAAAATTTGAAAAGGATACGGATTACAGGAGCGCTATGCCGCAGTTCAGAGAAGATGCCTATGAGAAAAACAGAAAGCTGCTTGCCCTGCTGCATGAGACGGCAGAGAAAAAGAACGCGACTCCGGCCCAGATTTCTCTCGCGTGGATGCTTTGTAAAAAGCCGTATATCGTGCCGATTCCGGGAACAAGAAAGCCGGAGCGGTTGAAAGAAAATGCGGGCGCCGCGAACATCACACTGACAGCGGCGGAGGTCGGGGCGATTGACAGCCTGCTGGAGCAGATGGAAATGTCGGACGTGTTCGGCGGTACGGAAGTAAGAAACAGATAGGTCTTTTCATTCTGCGGAATTATGGTATACTTTTGATACGCTTCAACGAAGCAGAAGACCTATGGAGAAAGGAGATGATCTTCTCAGTGAAATCTTTGATGTACCGGCATATAGATAAGGCATTTCCTGAGAAGAACTGCGATTTATGAATGCAAAATATGAAAAATTCCTGGAATTAGTCATCTATCAGGTATATCCCAGAAGCTTTCAGGATTCCAACAATGACGGCATCGGGGATATACCAGGCTTAATACAGAGGCTGGATTATCTCTGTGAGCTGGGCGTCAATGCAATCTGGCTTGGCCCCTGCTATAAAAGCCCCAATCACGACAACGGCTACGACATTTCGGATTACCGTGATATCATGGACGAATTCGGCACCATGGATGACATCAGGACACTGATTCGTGAAATGCATGCGCGGGATATGAAATTAATCATGGATTTGGTTCCGAACCATACGTCGGACGAGCACCGGTGGTTTATCGAATCGCGCAAATCAAAGGATAACCCCTACAGCGATTACTATTACTGGTTTGATGAGCCGCTCAATGACTGGCAGTCCATGTTCGGCGGCAGCGCGTGGGAATATGATAAGACCCGCGGGCAATATTATCTGCACTCCTATACGGTACAGCAGCCGGATTTAAACTGGGATAATCCCGCCGTGGTAAAGGAAATGCAGGATGTGGTAGACTTTTGGGTGGATTTGGGCGTGGATGGTTTCCGCTGTGACGTGATTGACCAGATTTCCAAGGATTTTGAAAACGGGAGAAACTGTTTTGGTCCCAATTTGCACAAATACATTCATGCGCTGTTCGGAAGAGAAAAGACGGAGCATCTTTTTACCGTGGGTGAATGCTGGGCGGAGGATATTGAGGAAATCAGGCTGCATATTGCCGAGGACCGCGGCGAGCTTTCCACGCTGTTTCAGTTCGAGCACCTGGATGTCGGCAGAGGAAAGGATAAATTTACACGGATGCCGGGCAGTCTGGCAGAGGTGCGGGATATTCTTGTGAAATGGC
Organism: uncultured Roseburia sp.; assembly: GCA_944375975.1. Taxonomy (GTDB): domain Bacteria; phylum Bacillota; class Clostridia; order Lachnospirales; family Lachnospiraceae; genus Roseburia. The sequence goes on along the minus strand of CALWBG010000103.1, from coordinate 3,436 downwards.
AGATGCTGACGCAGGAAAATGATCTGCTGTATTCGCTGTTTACAGATAATCACGACAACAGCCCGTTTATTTCCAGGGTTGCCGATGACAGGGGGCTTCGCTATGAGGCTGCCACCTGCCTTGCAGCTATGTTTTATCTGCTGCGCGGCGTGCCGTTCCTGTATCAGGGCCAGGAGTTTGGGATTACCGCTTCCTCCTATGAGGACATTTCTTGCTTTGACGATATAGAGAGCATCAACGCTTACCATGCATACCTTGATGAAGGACTTACGAAGGAGGAAGCGCTTGCCAGGATTAATTTCGGCGGACGCGACAATGCACGCCGCCCCATGCCCTGGGACAATACCGAAAACGGGGGCTTTTCCGGCGGTAAGCCCTGGATTCCCTTAAGCAGCAGAGTACATGAGATCAATCTGGAGAATGACCGCAAATCCGAAAAATCCGTTTTTCGTTTTTATCAGGCTCTGCTTGCGCTGCGCAGGGAAAATCCGGTTTTTTTGCGCGGGAAATTCACCAATCTTTCCAAAGAGTCCGACACGTACTTTATGTATGAACGGACGCTTGGGAGCGATAGCTTTACCGTTATCTGCAATTTCGAAAAGGCTTCGGTCATTTCCGGGGAGGGCGTAAGCGGTACGCTCGTCTTATCCAACTATGCCGATGCGGTGGAAGGCGGCCGCGCTTTCCGCCCCTATGAGATTGCGGTTTATCGGAAGGAATCATAAAGCAAAGGAATGAAAAAGGATGAAAAGCGGTGTAAAACAAATGTCGGAGGCTTTCTGCAACAGCGCCTTTTTGGCGCTGTCCGGAGGCTTTCAGGACGCGTATACCTACAATACCAGAGAACAGGTATTCTCGAATGCCCAGACCGGAAATGTAGTGCTGATGAGCCAGCAGCTTATGGCAGGACAGTGGGTGGCGGGACTTCGCTACCTGTTTCCGCTGCTTTCCTTTGCGCTTGGCGTGTTTCTCGCGGAGCGTGTGCAGAACCGTTATAAATACGCAAAGTCCCTCCATTGGCGGCAGGGAATTTTGCTGGCGGAGATTTTTATCCTGTTTCTGGTAGGCTTCCTTCCGCCGGAGTGGAATATGGCTGCTACGGCGCTGGTGTCCTTTTCCTGCGCGATGCAGGTGCAGGCCTTCCGGAAGGTGGACGGGTACTCCTATGCCAGCACGATGTGTATCGGCAATTTAAGAAGCGGCACAGCCGCATTTTCCGTCTATCTGCGGGAAAAAAAGCCGGAGCAGCTAAGACAGGCGGGTTATTATTTCGGGATTATCGCCCTGTTCGCGCTGGGAGCCGGAATCGGCGGCAATCTCTCCGCCCGGTTCGGTATTCATATGATCTGGTTTTCCTGCGCCCTGCTTTTGGTCAGCTTCTTTTTGATGTTCCGGAAACAGACGAGGCAGGAATGATTTTTACAAAAACCCCGTATACTTGAAACAGAATCAAAGTATGCGGGGCTTTTTTATGGAAAAACTGGGGCAGCTTGTCACGTCTGTTCAGATGCTTTTGTTATTCGGGACGCATCTGTATTTTACCGTCCGTCTGCGTTTTGTGCAGAGGAAGGTGCCGAGGGGAATCGCCTTAAGCTTTTCCGGGGAAAACAGCTCGTCCTATTCGGCGCTGGCTACGGCGCTGGCGGCGACGATTGGGACCGGAAATATTATTGGAATTTCCACGGCGATTGCCATTGGCGGACCGGGGGCAGTGTTCTGGTGCTGGCTTACCGGGGTCTTCGGAATCGCGACCTGCTATGCGGAGTGCTTTCTGTCAGTAAAATATCGCGTCAGGCGGGCGGACGGAACCTATACGGGAGGGCCGATGTATGTGCTGGAGCACGGGCTCGGCAAAAAAGGGCTTGCGGTTGTGTTTTCACTGTTTACCGTGCTTGCATCCTTTGGCATGGGCAGCAGCGTGCAGGCACACTCCATCAGTTCGGCAATCACGGAGCAGCTCCGTATTTCGCCGCATCTCATCGGCATGGCGGCTGGTGTTCTCGTGGGAAAGGTGATTATCGGAGGCAGCCGCCAGATTGCGAAGGTATGTACCTGGCTTGTGCCGGTTATGAGCGTTTTTTATCTGGGCGGCTGTGTGTTCCTTATTTTCAAAAACAGCCACGCGGTACCCGCGGCGGCTGCGCTGATTATAAAATCGGCTTTTTGCCCCGAGGCAGCGGCAGGAGGCACGGTCGGCACTGTTCTGATGGCGGGAATCAGGACGGGAATTTCCAGAGGCCTTTTTACAAACGAGGCCGGTCTGGGCTCCATCCCCATGGCCGCGGCGACCGCGCAGGGTGCCTCCCCGGTAAAGCAGGGGCTGATTTCCATGACAGGTCCTTTTTGGGACACGGTTGTCATGTGCGCGCTGACCGGGCTCGCGGTGGTCAGCAGCATGGTCAGCAGCCCGGAAAGGTACGCGGGGATTTCCGGGGAGCGGCTTTGCTTTGCGGCGTTCGGGGAGCTGCCGTTTGGCGGGGACGTGATTTTGTCGGTATCGCTGGTGTTGTTTGCCTTTGCAACAATCATCGGCTGGAACGTTTACGGCGAATGCGCCGTCCGTTATCTCTGGGGAGAGCGGGCTGTTAAGACGTATCAAGTACTTTATATGTTGTTTGTATATCTGGGGGCGGTCATTTCCATGGATTTGGTGTGGGGGCTGTCCGATCTGTTTAATTTTCTGATGGCGCTGCCCAATCTGCTTTGTCTTTGGCTGCTGCGGAAATCCGTCATCACGGGAAAAAGAGGGGGATAGACAAATCCGGGGGTTACGGGCTATAATAGGTCAGTAAAACAATGGAAAAAGGAAAGAAAAAGAGGTAGTCACATTATGAAAAAGCTACTGGTATATTTGAAGGATTACAAAAAAGAAAGTGCGCTGGGACCGCTGTTTAAGCTTTTAGAGGCATCGTTTGAGCTGATTGTCCCGCTGGTGATGGCGGCAATCATCGACACGGGCGTGGCGGCTGCGGACGGCTCGTACATTATGAAAATGTGTCTGGTACTGGTGCTTTTGGCTGTCATCGGATTGGTTTGCTCTGTGACGGCACAGTATTTTGCGGCAAAGGCGGCGGTTGGTTTTGCCACAAAGCTGCGCCATTCCTTATTTGCACATATTGAAAGCCTCTCTTTTTCGGAGATGGATACCGTGGGAACCTCCACGTTGATTACGAGAATGACAAGCGATGTCAATCAGGTGCAGAACGGAGTGAATCTGGTGCTGCGTCTTTTTCTGCGCTCACCGTTTATCGTGTTCGGCGCGATGGTGATGGCCTTTACTATAGATATAAAGGCGGCGCTGATTTTTGTGGTTGCGATTCCGCTTCTTTCCGTGGTAGTCTTCGGCATTATGCTGATCAGCATCCCGCTTTACAAAAAAGTGCAGGCGGCGCTGGATAAGGTACTTGGAATTACGAGGGAAAACTTAACGGGCAGC
>CALWBG010000102.1 GCA_944375975.1 uncultured Roseburia sp. | reverse complement strand
CTCCATTTCGATTTTACTTGCGGAAATGGGGCTGGCGCTTTCCGTATCGCGGGGAATTAAATTAGAGGTTACCTGATTATGATTAGAGAACAGAGAAGAAAAAAAAGGCGCAGGAAAATGATTCTTTGTATTTTCCTGATTTTGCTGATGTTTCTGGCAATCGCCGCACTTATCGTAGTGAAAGTGTTTACCGTGGAGAATGTGGTGGTTGAGGGGAACGAGCTGTATTCGTCCGAGCAGATACAGGAAATGGTGCTGAATGATGAATATTCCTGGAATTCGCTGTACGTGGAATTAAAATATCGTTTTATTGACGTGGGTGAGGTTCCGTTTGTGGATTCCATGGAGGTAACGTTGGACGACCCACATACGGTTCGGATTTCCGTATATGAAAAGGGGATTCTCGGAAGCTTTTATATCGATACGCTGGGGCAGTACGCTTATTTTGACAAGGACGGCTTTGTGGTGGAAACCTCGGCGGAGGTGATAGAAGATGTTCCGAAGATTACGGGGATTTCGTGCGATACGGTGGTGCTGTATGAAAAGCTTCCTCTGGAAAATGAGGACGTGCTGGATGATTTGCTGGGTCTGACTCAGATATTGCAGAAGTACGATTTGTCCCCGGAGGAAATTCATTATGACAGTAGCGGGAATCCGCAGCTTACCTATGGAAATATTGAGGTTATCGTCGGTTCTGATGAATACCTCACGCAGAAGGCGGCACGGCTGGCAGCCATTCTGCCGCAGCTTTCCGGGCTGTCAGGAACCCTGCATCTGGAAACCTGGACACCTGATACGACGGATATCGTTTTCGAGCGGGAGGATTTATAATTTTTTTGATAAGATTTTGAAAAATCAGTTGATTAATTGAAAGAAAAATTATATTATAGTTTATATGAGTTTTTGAGCCGTGGATTTTGGGCGGAATGAAGGAGGAAGTACCTTGCTGGAAATTATGACAACGGAAGCAGATACCAGTGCAAAAATTATTGTAATCGGAGTTGGAGGAGCTGGTAATAATGCTGTAAATAGAATGATTGATGAGAATATCGGCGGAGTGGAGTTTATCGGCATCAATACCGATAAACAGGCGCTTGCACTCTGTAAAGCGCCGACACTGATTCAGATAGGAGAGAAACTGACCAAGGGACTCGGAGCGGGAGCTCAGCCTGAAATTGGCGAGAAAGCGGCGGAGGAGAGCATGGAAGAGTTGTCCGCGGCGGTGAAAGGCGCGGATATGGTATTTGTAACCTGTGGTATGGGCGGCGGTACCGGTACCGGCGCTGCTCCGGTAGTGGCGAAAATCGCCAAAGAGCAGGGAATCCTTACGGTCGGGGTTGTGACGAAGCCCTTTAAATTCGAGGCAAAACAGCGTATGTTGAATGCGCTTTCCGGTATCGAGCGCTTAAAGGACAGCGTTGATACCTTAATTGTCATTCCGAATGACAAGCTGCTTGAAATTGTAGACCGGCGGACAACCATGCCGGATGCTTTAAAGAAGGCCGACGAGGTGCTTCAGCAGGCGGTTCAGGGAATTACGGACCTTATTAACCTTCCTGCATTGATTAATCTGGATTTTGCCGATGTGTCCACCGTCATGAAGGACAAGGGTATGGCGCATATCGGTATCGGCAATGCCAAGGGGGACGATAAGGCGATTGAAGCGGTTAAGCTTGCAGTCGCAAGCCCGCTGCTTGAGACAACCATCAGCGGCGCGTCCCATGTCATTATCAATATTTCCGGAGATATTTCCCTGATGGATGCCAATGATGCGGCAAGCTATGTACAGGATTTGGCGGGTGACAACGCGAATATTATTTTCGGTGCGAAGTATGACGAATCCATGACAGACGAGGCTACTATCACCGTTATCGCCACAGGACTCGAGAATCCGGCGCAGGCTCCAAAGAGTAAGATTATGCCGGATTTAAGATATGGCAATACCGGTGGTGTCACAAGACCGGTAGGTACATCCCCCATCAACCGGAGCACAACCGGCCAGACAACGGGCTTTGGCGCGAGAGCACAGACACGCCCGCAGGCGAATCCGATGCCGACTTTTTCCGGTATACAAAAACCCCGCCAGCCCGAAAGCTCGGTACAGCAGGTGGAGATTAAAATTCCGGATTTTCTTAAAAATTCCAGAAAATAACATAAGACACACAGAATGTAAAGTGCCGCCTTTGGGCGGCGCTTTTTTTGCTTCATAGGAAAGAACATGTTGCATTAACGTATGAAAGTATTAGCTTTCCTATGAAACCAAAAGCCCTCCGGGCAGGAGCACACTGCGGCGGAAGAGAAGAATGCCGCTCACGCGGTCCGCCGCAGGCGGAGAATCTCGAAAAGCGAGATTCTTTCTTATGTCGAAAAAGCGGAATGAAACCTTTTGTTTGGGGGACGCATTTTGACAAAAACAGATTGGGACAGCGGTTATAATGGCAGGGTGCAGAAAAGGGGTGATGGAAAATTTATGTGTTTTATGCAGACGTATTTCTGCTGCAAAATCTGTTCCTGGATTATGTGGCGGTGTTGGGTACCAACTGTCTGCTGAAAAGAGGAAAAAGTAAAAGGCGCCTGTTTGCCGTGAGCCTTTTGTCCGGGATAACGGGACTTGCCGCCGTGCTTTTGCTTAAGGATTGGATGCTGTATCAGATACTGACGCATTTTATTCTCAATACGGGCATGGTGCTGCTCTGCTTTGGGGCGGAAGGAAGAAAAAGTTTTCTGGAAAACTGGGTTGTCACTTATTTTATGGTGGTGCTCTTAGGCGGCGGGCTGGAGTGGTTGCGGGAAACCGGACTGTTTGCCCACGATTTTTTATTGCAGGCGTTAATCGCCTCGGCGCTGCTGTTTACCGCGGTGTCCTATGTCGGCGCGTTCCGTTCCTTCGGGAAGCATATGTTTCCGGCCGAGCTTCGGAAGGACTGCAGAAGCATAAAGCTGCGGGCCTATTGGGACAGCGGATGCCAGCTTAAGGATCCCTATACCGGAAAGGAAATCAGTATTTTAAGCGGCGCAAAGGCGAAAGAATTTCTGGAGGAAAGCAAGGATAAGCTGCGGCTTGTGCCTTACCGTTCCCTGGGAGAAGAACACGGGCTTTTGGCGGTGACGGAGATAGATGAGCTTTCCGTCTGCATGGGCGGCCGCAGCGTTTGTGTGAAAAATACCGAAATCGGGATTGCAGGGGATGGGCTGCTTAAGGATAAGGAATACGATTTGATTTTACATGCAGCGCTGATAAGGTCGGAAGGGGAGAGGAGACACGTCAGGAGAAAGAAAAAGACGCAGAGAAATGAAATAGAGGCAGGGTGAGGCATATGTACATAAAGTTTTTAGTACCAAAAATAAAGGCGTTTATGATTCCAAAGATATTCTGGAAGGAGAAAGATGAGGTACATTATATCGGCGGTGCTGAGGTGCTTCCGCCGCCGCTGGCGGGGGAGGAGGAGGCGGCCTGCATCGAGATGCTTGCGGGCAGCGATACGGAGCAGACAGCGAGAAAACGGCTGATTGAGCACAATTTAAGGCTGGTGGTTTACATTGCCAAGAAATTTGATAATACGGGAGTAGGCGTGGAGGATTTGATATCCATCGGTACCATTGGGCTGATTAAGGCAATCAATACCTTTAATCCCGGGAAAAATATTAAGCTGGCTACCTATGCCTCGCGTTGTATCGAAAATGAGATTCTGATGTATCTGAGAAGAAACAGTAAAACGAGGCTTGAGGTTTCCATTGACGAGCCGCTTAATGTGGACTGGGACGGCAACGAACTGCTGCTTTCAGATATTCTAGGTACGGACGAGGACGTTATATACCGGGATATTGAGACGGATGTGGAGCGCAGGCTGCTCAAGGGAGCCATCGAGAAGCTCTCCGGCAGGGAGCGGATGATTATTGAGCTGCGCTTCGGACTTAATTCCGCCGACGGGGAGGAAAAAACGCAGAAAGAGGTTGCCGATATGCTGGGGATTTCCCAGTCCTATATTTCCAGGCTGGAAAAAAAGATTATGAATCGTCTGAAAAAGGAGATTGTACGTCTGGAATAGGAAAGTAAAATTGTATAAAATGTATAAAAATATTGTGCAGAACAAAAAGAAATAGTATAATTATACCATACAAGAGGAATCGGACAGAACAGGGGGGAATTTGTATGGTATTACAATTTTTAGGGGCGGCTCACGAGGTAACGGGGAGCTGCCATTACCTCTCTTTCGGGGGAAAGCATATTCTGGTGGACTGCGGAATGGAACAGGGACCGGATATTTACGTGAACCAGGAAATACCGGTCAACGCGTCCATGATTGACTATATTTTTATTACCCACGCGCACATCGACCATTCCGGATTACTTCCGCTGTTGTACAGCCACGGCTTCCGGGGACAGATTTTCTGCACGCTGGCGACGAATGAGTTGTGCAATATCATGCTCAAGGACAGCGCGCATATCCAGATGTCTGAGGCGGAGTGGCGCAACCGCAAGGCGAGAAGGACAGGAAAGCCAGAGGTGGAACCGCTCTATGATATGGATGACGCGGTGAGTGTGCTCGGGTGTTTCGTGCCCTGTGATTATCGGAAAACGATTGAGATTTGCGAGGGGGTGCGGGTAAGGTTTGTGGACGCGGGGCATCTGCTTGGCTCCTCGAGCATTGAAATGTGGGTGCGGGAGGACGGAAACGAGGTAAAGCTTTTGTTTTCCGGGGACATTGGTTCCGGTAACCGTCCTCTGATTAAGGATCCGGAATATGTCAGTGAGGCGGATTATGTGATTATGGAATCTACCTACGGGGACAGAGTCCACACTGCGCCCCCTGATTTTGCGCCGGCGCTGGCCGGGGTCATTCGGGATACCTTTATCCGGGGAGGCAATCTTGTGATTCCCGCATTTTCGGTGGGACGTACGCAGGAAATGCTTTATTTTATCCGAAGAATCAAGACCGAACGGCTTCTGCCGGAATTTGAGGGGTTTGAGGTTTATATGGACAGTCCGCTTGCGGTGGAGGCCACAAGCATTTTCCACAAGAGCGTGGCGGACTGCTTTGACGATGAGGCTCTTGCGCTGGTGCATCAGGGGATTAATCCTATCGGCTTTCCGGGGCTTAAGATGGCAGTTACCAGCGACGAGTCCAAGATGATTAATTTTGACGATAAGCCCAAGGTGATTATCTCAGCTTCCGGCATGTGCGAGGCGGGACGTATCCGCCATCATCTGAAGCATAACCTGTGGAGAAAGGATTCCACGGTACTTTTTGTAGGTTTCCAGGTGCCGGGAACGCTCGGGCATTCTCTGATTAACGGGGCCAAGCAGGTGAAGCTGTTCGGGGAGACCATCGAGGTGCGGGCGAAAATCGAAAATCTTCCGGGCATCAGCGGACATGCGGATCGCGAACAGCTCACCCGCTGGGCGGGGGCGCTTCAAAAGAAGCCGAAAAAAGTCTTTGTCGTACACGGAGAGGACACCGTTACGGAGCAGTTTGCGGCGCACTTGAAGGATGCGCTGGGCTATGAAGCCTACGCCCCGTTTTCCGGGGACGCCTTTGACCTCGTGACAGCAGGTGAAGCAGGGCTCCAGAGAAGCCGCGGCAAAGAAGCGGGAAAAGGCGCAGGGACGTGTCTCGAGCAACGTATTTGCAAGGCTTTTGGCGGCTGGGCAGAGGCTGCTTTCAGTTATCAATAAATGTGAGGGTATGCCGAACAAGGAGCTCGGAAAGTTTGCGGACCAGATTAACGCAATGTGCGATAAGTGGGAGCGGTAGCCGCTACGGCGACAGATAATGGCGAATGGATTTTAAGGCCGATTTTTCCAGCCGGCTCACCTGAGCCTGCGAGATGTGGATTTCTTCTGCAACCTCCATCTGCGTTTTGCCCTCGAAAAAGCGAAGCTTAAGAATGTAATTTTCGCGTTCATTCAGATGCTCTAAAGCATCGTTTAAGGAGAGCTGTTCAATCCAGTTTTCCTCCCGGTTCTTTTTATCACTGATTTGGTCCATGACATAGAGTGTGTCTCCACCGTCAGTATAAACCGGGTCGTAGAGGCTTAAGGGACTTTGAATCGCGTCCAGCGCAAAGACGATGTCCTCCTTGGATATACCGGCCTCTTTGGCGATTTCGTCCAGGGTCGGCTCCCTTGTGGCAGTGCGGGAGAGAATTTCTCTGGCGTGGATTGCCTTATAGGCGGTATCGCGCAGGGAACGGCTGACGCGGATGGAGTTGTTGTCTCGCAGATAGCGGCGGATTTCCCCGATAATCATCGGAACGGCATAGGTTGAGAATTTCACGCCCATCGTAGGGTCAAAATTGTCGATGGACTTAATCAGCCCGATGCAGCCGATTTGGAACAGGTCGTCCACGTTTTCGTGGTTGCCGGAAAAACGCTTGATGACGCTTAACACGAGACGCAGGTTTCCTTTAATATAGGTATCCCTGGCCTCGGTATCTCCCTGCTTGATGCGGGCGAAGAGGGCGTCCTTTTCTTCTTCTTTGAGGATGGGAAGCTTGGCGGTATTGACACCGCAGATTTCTACTTTATACGAAGCCATAATGAGTTCCTCCGGAGTTTTGTTTTTCTCTTAAGAGGATGCTTCAAATTGCATTTTTTATGCAGAAAGAAACTTTTTTTCCATAGAAGTTTGTGATAGAATAAAAAAGAAAAACAGATGCGGATATAGGACGGCAGAGATGAGAGATTCGATTGATGAAAGAAACGAAAGAGAACGTATTAGAAGAAGTATTATCAAATATTGGAACGTCAATTATGTTCCCGGTGAATTTCCTGGGGCAGTGAAGACGGGAGAAAACACGGAGGATGAGACGGACGCGTCTTGCGATACCGTTTCGAATGAGCAGGAGGATCGTGAGCTTTATAATGAAACGACCGGGTCGTATTCCGGTAAATACGGAAGAGCGGAATTGGACGGCGTGACAAAGGGACAGATTGACAAGATTCTCCACGAGAAGGCCGAGAAGCTGCGCAGCCTGATTCGGGAAAATGAACGAAAACAGGGAGACGGCATATAATAGGGTAAGGAAAGAAAATGAAGGGCTGTGTATGGCGGAAATTGTTCTGCGTAAATACCATGGACTTGGCAATGATTATCTTATTTATGATCCCCAGAGAAACGATGTGACGCTCGGGGAACGGCAGATTACGCAGCTATGCAGGCGGAACATCGGCATCGGGGCTGACGGGATATTGTATGGGCCGTTTTTTGAGGAAGGAAAGATAAAGGTGCGGATTTTTAATCCGGACGGAAGCGAGGCAGAGAAAAGCGGAAACGGAATCAGGATATTTTCGAGGTATTTAAAGGACGCAGGCTATGTGAAGGACAGCAGCTACTGTCTGACCACGAAGGCGGGGGAGACGGAGGTTGCTTTTCTGGACGAGGACGGCAGCGAAATGCGCGTCGATATGGGCTACCCAAAGTTTGAGGCAGAGGAAATCCCGGCGGTCGGCTTTGAAGGCGAGATTGTAAATGAAGCTGTTTTCTTCTGTGACAATTTTTACAATGCGACCTGTGTGTCAATCGGAAATCCGAACTGCGTGATTATGCTTGAGGAAGTCAACCGAAAGAAGGCTTTGCAATTAGGTCCCTATGTCGAAAATGCCAGATATTTTCCGAACAGGATTAACATGCAGCTTTGCAGGATTATCGATGACTCCAATATCCAGATAGAAATTTACGAGCGGGGAGCGGGTTATACCTATGCTTCGGGAACCGGTGCGTGTGCGGCTGCCGCGGCTGCCTACAGGCTTAATCTCATTGGCAGCAAAGTCACCGTACATATGCACGGCGGCGAGCTTTTTGTGGAGTTTGCAAAGGACGGAAGGATTTACATGACGGGACCGGTCGTCTATGTGGGGAAAATTACGCTGGAGGAACAGTTCTTTTCCTGATAAGGTTAGCTAAAAAAGAAAGAACTACAGAAGCGTCAAAGTAGTTCTTTCTTTTTTTACGTTAATATGCTATAGTTGTAAAATAATTACTTATGCTGGGTAAAGTGGAAACGGGGATGAAATATGGAGAAAAGGAATCGTTATCAGCTCCGTCGTGCGGCAGGGGTATATTGGCTGCTTGACATGGAGCAGGACGGATTGGTCTGCGAAAGACCGGTTATGCTCAATGAATGCGGTGCTTTCCTGTGGCAGGCGTTCCGGGATGGGAAAACCCGGGAAGCTATTGTCCGGGAGCTTTGCGGGACGTATGAAATTTCGCCGGAGAGGGCGAAAGCTGATGTGGAACGATTTATCGGACAGCTAAAGGAACAGGGAATCTTATGAATATTTTATTGATTGGCGGGACAGGAAGCCTTATGGGGCTTTTGGTTGACAGGCTGGATAAGGAAGGTCACCGGGTATTTTTGCTGACGCAGGAGCCGAAAAATGGACGTGCCCCCAAAAAGGTATTTGAAACCTATCATTTTTCTTTCCGTGATGCGTGTGTCAGGGAGGTGTTTGAGAGCATCCGCCCTGACATAGTCCTTTTTCTGGGGGCATATGACCTGGGATTTAACTGGGACGGGACAGGCAATACAGCGGCCGATTATATTGCCGGACTGACAAATGTGCTGATGGCCTTTGCGGCGGAAGGAACAGGAAGATTTCTTTATCTGTCCTCTGAGCTCGTATTTCAAAAGGCCCGCTCTGGGGAGGTCGGCGAGGACGAGCCCTGTCGGGCTGATACCGCAAAGGGACAGGCCACGGCAGTCGGTGAGGGGATCTGCGAAAGCTATCGGAAGATGGGGATTGATACCGTCGTGCTGCGTCTGGAGCATCTGTACGGAACACCGCATACGGCGGAGGAGGCAAATACCGTCTGTGCCAGGATGTGTGTGGAGGCGCTCGAGACAGGAGAGATTACAGCGGCGGACGGGAAATACCGGCTTTTGCATATGTCGGACGCGGTGGAGTTTATCTATCAGGTTATATGCGCCGGGCAGCATGATTACGGCATTTATCATATCTCCTCCGGGGAGGGGGTGTCAGGCAGACGGATTGCGGAGCTGATTGCGGAAGGGCTCGGCGGCCATATTCCGATTGTCCCGGTTTCCGATGGACGGGGGCAGGAGGTGATGCTTTCGGGAAACCGGTTCCGTGAGGAGTTCGGTATCCGCATCCTGCATAAGCCGGAGAAGGAGATCCCCGCGATGGCAGAATACATAAAGCGTCATAAAAAAGAATTTATCCGCACCGTGGGGGGAAAAAGGACCGGAATCGAACGACTGCGGGAGGAGAGCAGGGGGCTGCTTTCTTCCATCATACCGTTTCTGGAAAATCTGGTTTGTTTTATTCCGTTTTTTATGCTCAATAACCGCGCTGTCGGGAGCGGGTATTTTGAGAATATC
>CALWBG010000101.1 GCA_944375975.1 uncultured Roseburia sp. | reverse complement strand
ATGAAGATTGCTTTAATTAACGAGAACAGCCAGGCGGCAAAAAATGAACTAATCTGCACTACCCTGAAATCCGTTGACGAACCAATGGGACATACGGTCTTTAATTACGGTATGTACTCGGCTGAGGATGCCAACCAGCTTACTTACGTGCAAAACGGTATTCTTGCCGCTGTTTTATTAAACTCCGGCGCTGCCGACTATGTGATTACCGGCTGCGGAACCGGCGAAGGCGCCATGCTGGCATGCAATTCCTTCCCGCAGGTGCTCTGCGGACATATCGAGTCCCCGCTGGACGCGTATCTGTTCTCCCAGGTGAATGACGGGAACTGTATCGCTCTGCCGTTTGCGGAAAACTTCGGCTGGGGCGGTGAACTGAACCTGACCTATATTTTTGAAAAATTATTCTGCGCTCCGGGAGGAGGCGGTTATCCGAAGGAGCGTGTTGTTCCGGAACAGCGGAACAAAAAGATTCTCGATGAAGTAAAAAAAGTAACGCACCGCGACATGGTCTCCATTTTAAAGGAGCTTGACCGCGAGCTTGTCATCGGTGCATTAAGCGGCGAACACTTCCGGGAATATTTCTTTGAAAACTGTAAAGATGAAGCGATTGCTGCCTGCGTGAAGGAACTGCTTGGATAACCCCGTGAACAGGCACGCATACATAAGGAGGGAGATACCGGTGAAACGCCTGTATCTCCCTCTTTATTTCAGCAGTCGTCGCTGCAAAACAGATAATATCCCGCCAGCATACAAAGAATCATCAGGAAAAACCCAAAGAAACGGTTATGAATTACAATCATCACCAACATTCCAAGCGCAAAGCAGAACAATGCAAATCCAAAAATCCGTTTCATGGCAGACTCCAACAAAAAAGCATATATCACTATCAATATATGCTTTTCTCCGCGTCCTTTTCACTTTTTATTCTTCTTTGTTTACAGCATCCTTTAACATATCCGCCATCTCTTTTCCGGCCGCCTTCATGGCATTCTCGTCCTTTTCGGCGGTACTCTCCTGTGAATGTCCTGTTTCCGCTGTACTTCCGTTTCTTGCAGTAAAACGGTTCACAAAATCAGGCACCATATCCAGTACTTTGGTGATGCCATCCTGATTTTTAATATTTACCAGTTTGGTAGTGCCGTTTTGAATCACCAGCACGGCACTCGGCATAATTTTTCCTCCCATACCTCCCGCGCCGTTATTCTTTTTGTCCTGGGAGAAAGCCCCCGCCGCAACGCCAAAGGACACATCAACCATCGGGAGAATAATGGTGTCCCCGATATGGATTGCGTCGCCGACCACGGTCTTTGTCGTGATAAAGCTGTCCATTCCCTTAAACAAGGATTCTACCGTTGTGTGAAAACTATTGTCTGCCATAATAAAAACCTGCCTTTCTTTTTTCTGTCCGCCCGGGTTTTACCCGCTATGCTGCGACAGCATTCTCATAATTCTCTTTACAAATATCCGAAATTCCCTTTCTTTTAAAAGCCGCAGGAACGACACCAGCATGTGGATCAGACGGATGTGTCCCTTGATTCGGAAGCTTCCCCTTACATAGGCGCTTTCCGCCTCAAAATCGGGATATACCTGAATTTCATACCGGTACATAACGGGAAGCATACACAGCACTCCTAATAACTGTCCTGTCGCCGACGGCTCCCAGAGAGAAAATGTCAGGTTTGTCTGAATCCGCCGGAAACCGGAATGACGAAGCAGATATCGAAGTTCCCGAAAGATAAGCCGCACCGACCTGTGGTTTATCTCATCCTCCAACAGTGCCTTCCCTCTGCAAAGCATGTCCTTCGTTTGACGGCACTGTGCGAGGAAGCATTTCAGGGTCCGGCGGACCGAATGCAAGAAATCCGAAATCGTCCGCCTCTTTTTTTTCTTTTTTCTGTCTGCCTTAGTCTTTCCTGAACTGTCGCTCTCCATACCGAAACCCACGCCGTTTCCGCCGCCGTCGGAATGCTGTAATAATACGGCATCCCCGCCGTTTCCGCCCGAGTCCCTGTCCCAATCGAAGCTTTCGCCGTCCTCCTGTGGTATGACATCCTCCTCCGGGATAGCGCCATCGTCTTCCTCCGGGATGACGTAATCATTCTCCTCCCCGTCCAGTCTTTTTCGAAACCACAAAATACGAAACCAGCATTCGGTTTTTTCCTCCCGGTAGGAAAATCGGAAGGCAAGCACAGGAGACAGCCAGCGGATATCCGCCTCCATGTGAAACTGTCCTTCCTTCTCACCCTCCACACGATACCGGATCGGCACGAATAAAACCAGAAAGAGCAGGAACAACAAAAGGCCCAAAACGACAAGAAGAATGATTCCTATAATTTTTAGTATGAGCAATACGACTGACATTCTTCTCTTTTCCGTCTCCTTTTCTCATCGAAATAAGCGCGGACGGCAAAGGTTCCCGTCCTGCGGTAAACCTCGTCTACGATGGACGCCGCAACCTCAATGGCTTCGTCATAGCCCTTTGCCAGGCCGACCACAAACAGATTCTTCTTCGGATAACCCTTCTGCATCAGTTCCCGGGACGGTATGATATCGAGCAGATTCCTTTCATTTGAAGCCAGTGTAATGACATAGACAAAAGGCTGTCCGGCATTATGAAGAATCTTCCATTTTATTTTTTTTGTCTTATGTAAAATGCTCTCTCCGACATACAGCTCTTCATACCATACCATGCAATCTCCTCACATCTTAAAAATACTTATGGCTCCCCCATAAATTGCTTTTCTTTAATTCCTGATACTCTCCGTATGCCTTTTCAAGTATCTGCTTCTCATTCGGAAATTTGAGCAGATGGTATGCCTCGTGAAATTTATAATACCCGGAATCAATAAAATATTCCTCCCGCTGTGGTTTACTGTAATAACTGTCCGCCATCATAAGATACCAGTGGACCGTTTTCTCCACGGCATCCTCCGGTACGGTAAACGAATATTGGCTTTTCCCAATGTATTTGATGATACTTGCCTTAACTCCCGTCTCCTCAAGAACCTCGCGCGCCGCGGTTTCCTTATATTCCTCTCCCGCCTCTACGGTTCCCTTCGGCAATACCCAGCCCTCATACTTATTTTTATAATTTTTATATAAGAGCAATATTTTACCACGAAATATTACCACACCACCACAACTTGTTGCTTCTATCATTGCAATACCTCCTGATGTGGTCTGACATTCTGCTGTCATGATTTTAGAAACAGTATAATACTTTTCGAAACGTCATGCAACATTTCATTCATTATAATATGCATCAAATACCTCTTTTGCGATTGGAACGGCATATTCGCTTCCGACACCGGCCCGCTCCACAATCACCGCAATTGCGATATCTTCTTTATCCTCCCTGTGCGCATACCCGACAAACCAGGAATGGGAGGAATCCGCGCCTGTGGAATATTCCGCAGAGCCTGTTTTTCCCGCGGCCTCGTAGCTCTGTCCGCTCAGCCTGCTTCCGGTTCCGGCTTCCACGACATAGCTCATGTATTCCTGCAAAATAGAAGCGTCACTCTCGGTCATCAGGCTTTTATATTCCTCCGGCTCGTATTGCTCCACCACGTCCCCCTCCTGATTTTCCACACGGTCAATCACATAGGGTGTCATCAGCAGACCGTCGTTATTGATGGCGCTCACCACCAATGCCATATGAAACGGCGTCACAAGCGTTTCTCCCTGCCCGATGGCAGTCGCCATAATGGACGACGAACCGTCACCCGCCTCCAGCACAAAGCTGCTCTTAGATGCCTGCAAATCCGTCGGAAGGCTTGTATTAAAGAGCAGGCTGTCACAGAGATTTCCAAACTGCCCCACGTCAAGCTCAAGTCCCAGAGAAGCATAAAACGCGTTGCAGGAATTGGCGAAAGCCTCCTTTATATTCTGTGTGCCATGGCTCTTATTTCCGTAACAGTGGATGGTGTGGTTCCCGACGGTATAGCTTCCGGTACACTGATAGGTGTAATCCGCGAAATCCGCGTTTTCATGTATATATTCCAGCGTCGTAAAAATCTTAAAGGTGGAGCCGGGCGGATAAAGCCCCTGCGTCGCGCGGTTTAACAGTGCGGCATCCGTATTGTCCTCCGCCGTAAGGCTGTCCCAGTCCTCGGCAATCGTATTCGGATCAAAGTCAGGCTTTGACACCATCGCGAGAATTTTTCCGGTAGAAGGCTCTATAACCACGACCGCGCCCTGATAATAGCCAAGCGCCTCATACGCCGTTGCCTGCAAATCGTAATCCAGGGTTGTGATCACATTATCCCCGGGACTTTTTTCCCCCTGCATCTCATCCCCCACCTTTTCCAAAAACGGGGTATTGGAGCGCAGCAGATTAAAATTGGCCAGCGATTCAATCCCAGATTTTCCCTTGGTAGAATACCCCACAATATGGGAAAATATACTGCCATAAGGATATCTTCTCGTCTCATTTCCCTCACTGTCCGTGACCGTTTCCGCAAGGACCTCCCCTCCCGCAGATAGAATTTTTCCCCGCGTAATCTTTGCGGCAAAGGATTCCTGCCTTGTGTTATAGGGATTGTTAATAAATTCCTCACTTCTGAAGAACTGAAAATACGTAAAATATCCCATCAGGCAGAGAAACAGCCCGAGAAAGGAATAGGCAACCACTGCAAATTCTCTGTTTTTCGAACTCTTTTTCGGCTTATGAGATTTCTTTGACCCCTGCGGCTGCTTCTGCTCTTTGCTGTTTTTTTCTCGCATTTGTACCTCCCTCATCCTGTCTCAAAATATAAAGGCCCTGAATGACCGCGAACAATATCATGGTCGCAAGCAGAGAGCTTCCCCCGTAGCTCACCAAGGGCAGCGTTACGCCTGTGGACGGAATAAATTTCGTCACGCCGCCGATGGTCAGGAACACCTGAAACGCGTAAACCGTTCCAAGCCCCAGCGCTACCAGTTTATAAAACTGCTCCTTCATCTGCATCGCGATATTTAAAAACATAAGGAAACAGCTAATACAAACCATAATCAGACAGATTGCAAAGATTCCTCCCATCTCCTCTGAGATAGCGGAAAAAATGAAATCCTGCTCGACCACCGGAATTTTATTCGGCGAACCCTGATAAAGTCCGGTGCCAAACCAGCCTCCCGTGCCGATTGCAAACAGTGACTGGCAAATCTGATAGCCCTCGTCCTCAATCACGCTCAGCGGGTCGCTCCATGCAAGGACACGCACTCTGACATGCGAAAACAGTCCGTAGGCCACCACCGCGGCTATACAGCCCACCGCGATTCCTCCTGCAAAATAAAACAGCTTCCTCGTCGCCACATACAGCATGACCAGATACGTCACAAAGAAAATCAGCGCGCCCCCGAGATCTCTGGAAGCCACCAGAATCAGCACATGAACCGCGGCAACCGCCGTCGCGATGCAGACCTGTTTGAATTGCGTATTTTGGTAAAGCATACCGGCGACAAAAAATACAAAAATAATTTTAATAAATTCAGCCGGCTGTACGGAAAATGCGCCGCCGATGGAAATGGAGATCTTTGCCCCGTAGCTGGTGCTGCCGAACAGGTTCACGGCCGCCAGCCCCGCGATGCCCAACAGAGCATACAGCCAGGTCAGCCTCCGCAAAAACCGCACCCTGCGGATGATAAGCGGAATCACGATGGTGATGACCGCCGCCGCAATGGATATGGCATACTGCCTGACGGCATTGTCATAGGAAAGACGCGTCAGAATGATAAAACCAATCAAAAGAAGCATACACATATTGTTGGTCACAAGCCTTGAGGCATTCGGGTAAAGAAGCTGATAATTTGCAATCAGCACCGTCACCAATATGACCTGCAGGAAATAAAGGATAATGATGTTCAGCTCATCCGTCACCGTATAAATCACAAGAAATCCGTCCAGATGAATCAGATACATCAGAAAAAGCTGCCGGTCAAATATTCTGTTTTGCTTCTTTGCACTGATTTTACTGCGGAATGCGGAAAAGCATTCGTAGGTATAACATGCAAATAATATAATCATCAGATATTTGGAAACTTCTACGATAAGGTTTGTCATTCCGTTATTCTACTCCTCGCCTGTAATGCCCGTTGGTATATTCTTTCGGATAACATTGCTGCGCATCCGCCTCCCCACGAAGGAACGCCTTTTCATAAAGATTCATGATGTCCCCAACCTGCGCTTCGCTCTCAATCGTAAAGGAAATTCGGTAAAACCAAAGCCCCATCCGTTCAAAATCACTGCGGAAGCCGAATAAAATCAGCGGCGCCGTATTATAGACGGTATTATAGCACTCCGCGCAGTTATTTTTTACGGGAAAATATTTCCCGTAACGGTCTTTTAACCAAGTGACTGTCGGCTTTCTGTCGCAGCCCGTCAAATTGGCATGGACGCACTGCGCCGACGTCATCAGAGGAAGCCTTCCGTAAAGCACGATTTCACTGTTTCGGTTATCCCTGCCGAAAAGCTCCCTCCGGTTCAGTTCCAGCGGAACCGTGTCACGGACCGGACGAAATGCCGCAAGCAGCTTCTTTGCCGCATGATTGTATGTATACAGCCCGGCGTCCAAAAGGACGCGACAGTCCTCCGGAAACTCCCTCCGTACAAATGCAAGCGCGTCCAGGCTTTTTACCACAATGCCGTCCACCCGCCGCAGACAGTCCTTCTGTCCCAGATAAAAACGCTCCGTCTCCATGCGCAGTACTGTCGGAAGCACATAATAGACCTCCTTTCCCGACGCACGAATCAGACCGATATCCTCAGTAAGCTCCGTCTCCAGCGCATCCCTCGCATAGCAGGTGCTGTCTAAATATACCGCCCTGACATATGGATAGGCCAGCAGCGGCGCAAGCTGCGCGCGCTCCTCAATAGATACAGATAAAAACGGCTTTCCCGTTTCTACCCCTTCCGCGTCAACCGGCGGCTCCCCTTCCGTGCCGGGAAACTCCGGCGGTGTCCGGCGAAAGCCTTTCAACGCTTCCTCCCGCAATGCCTTAAGTGCTTCCCTCCGAAGCTGATTTAAGGACTGTACGGGCAGAAACACATCCGGCTCCATCTCAATTTCAAACGACTCAAATTCATAAGGGGTATTTCCCGTCTTTTTGATGCTGCTCTCCACCTTCTCCCGGGAAAGCGGCTGCCGTTTTGCGGGCTGCACGGTATCCCCGGAAACAGATACTGCCAATTCTCCAAGAGATACCACCATTTTAGCAGGAAAATCTTTGAAAAGTGTTAACTTTCCTTTTATTTTTTCTTTACTTTCCGTCTGAACATAGCGTCCGCGGATATCCGCCCAAAGCGCTTCATTCCCTTTCGCATGATTCGGCTTTTCCAGCGTTATCATATCCCTGCCGTTATGCTTTTGGTAATACCCCTCCGTAAAGCCGCTGCGGTTTCCGAAATCAAACAGGTTCCTCCTGTCCTCCTTTGAGACACGGTAAGCCTCCTTTGCCAGACGCGCATCCCCGACGCGCTCAAAACATTCCAGATATTGATCCAGATATTTCCGATAGACAGACACCACGCCGGCCGCATACTCCGCCTGCTTCATTCTGCCCTCTATCTTAAAAGAATCAATGCCGCACTCCACCAGCTCCGGGATAAAGTCGACCGTGCATAAATCCTTTGGGCTTAAAATATAATCTTCCTTTAACTTTTTATCGTTTGGTTGGATTTTCTTAAAATGAGCATCATACGCTTCATAGGGCAGGCGGCAGGGCTGGGCGCATCTTCCCCGGTTGCCGCTCCTTCCGCCAAGCATACTGCTGAGCAGGCACTGCCCTGAATAGCAATAACAGAGTGCACCGTGCACAAAGCTTTCGATTTCGATATCTACCTCGTCATGAATCGCTTTGATTTCCGCAAAAGACATTTCACGAGCCGTCACGATGCGGGTTGCCCCAAGGCGCTTCATCAGTCCGGCCCCGTAACGGTCGGCAACCGTCATCTGGGTGCTCGTGTGGATGGATAACCCCGGGAACCAGCTTCTCACCCGGTAAAACGCGCCAAGATCCTGTAAAATGACAGCGTCCAGTCCCTGCTCATAGTACGGGAGCAGATAGGAGTACAGCTCCTCCTCCAGCTCCCTCTCCTTAAACAGGGTGTTTACGGTGAGATAAACGGATCTCCCGTGAAGGTGTGCATAATCAATCGCATCCAGCAGCTCCTGTTCACCGAAATTATCCGCGTATGCCCTTGCGCCGAAACGGCTTCCGCCAAGATAAACCGCGTCCGCACCAGCGTTGATTACCGCCTGAAAGGTTTCATAGGAGCCTGCCGGAGCCAGCAATTCGATTTTTCTATTTTTAATTTCTTCTGTCATTCTAAATGTCCCGCCTTCCCGCGAAGAAACAAAAGAAGGGACGAAAAACAAGCTCCGCCCCCTTACTGTGCTTCTTCGGTTGTATCCTTTTTCGTCGCAGGAGCCTTGGTCTTCCCTTCTCCCTGGTCCTGCTTCGCCTGTCCATGTCCCGGCTTTGACTTTACCTTGCCAAGCAGGGAATCCTTAAGAGACGCCTCCAGGCGCGCCTTGTTGAGCAAAAGCTCACGGTTCTCTTTTTCCAGTTTTTTGAGCTCCTTCGCGTCGCTCTCTGCCTTTATCTGGTTGGAAATTAAATCATGCTTTAAATTATATGCCTCTTTTTCCTTTTCCTCCAGCTCCTGCTCCAGCTTTTGGGCCTGCGCCTTCGCCTTAAAATAATCGTCCGCAATATTAAGCTGTATCAGAGTCGCCTTCATATCCGCCGGGAAGCGGCGGTATTCGCCGATGCTTTCCAGCTCATTTATTTTATTGTTTATGTAAGCCGCTACCTTCTGCAGGTATTCCTCCCCTTCATAGCCGCTCAGGGTGTATACCTTGCCACCGATAATGACTTCAGCGCTTGTCTTTTCTGACATAATAAGCCATCCTCCCAGCTTTTTCCGCTATGCAATCTATATTCTATTATAATTGCATTAACAGGGAAAAGCAACTGTTTTTCCCCAAAACGCCGTCTTACCGGGTCAGCCCGAAATGACGGTAGGCAAAATCGGTCACCACGCGCCCCTTCGGCGTGCGGTTGATAAACCCGTTCTTCACCAGATATGGCTCATATACATCCTCAATGGTTCCCGCGTCCTCTCCGATGGCAGCGGCCAGCGTATCCAGCCCGACAGGACCTCCCGCGAACTTTTCAATCATCAGCATCAGAATATTGCGGTCATTCTGGTCTAAGCCAAGCTTATCCACCTCCAGTAAATCCAGCGCAAAAGCAGCAACCTCCTTTGAAATCTTTCCGTCATATTTGACTTCGGCAAAATCACGCACGCGCTTTAGCAGACGGTTTGCAAGGCGTGGCGTGCCTCTGGAACGCCGTGCAAGCTCATATGCCCCCTGCCCGTCAATCTCAACGCCCAGCGT
>CALWBG010000100.1 GCA_944375975.1 uncultured Roseburia sp. | reverse complement strand
AAAGCGGAACAGGCATGACCGAAATCATGCCTGTTCCAAGAAATTCACATATTACTGTTTTACGACCACCGAGCATTGGCTGTGCCGTTTTTTGTTCCTCTGCACGCTTCTGTTTTAAGCGTTCTTGGAACATTTTTTCATATTCTTCAGCAACTGGAACTGTTATGATACCCACTCCGTTGTAGTGGATGTCAATCGGATATACGGTTTTGCCGTCTATGACTTGCTTTTTTGAAACCACAATGTAGTTAATAAACTCATTGAATCACAAGTTTTACCTCCACAAACAGGACAGAGTATCCATTCTGTTTTACCCAAGTTATTTATCCTCCAAATTAGATTGATTTTCACTATTTATGTATCGTAATGTCATTTTTGACATTAGCTTGCCCATTTTGATTGGGAAAAGATAGCAGACAATCGTCTGGATTTTTTGCACAAAACTATGGCAAATAATAAATCGTTTAGACAAGATATGGTTTGCAAGTCCATAACCTACTTTTTGTGGGTCAGCCATAAATTCTTTTGGAACAGGTAACGGCTCTGCCGATTTTGTTCGAGTTAATGGTGGGTGAATAATATGGAAGGTAACACCGACAGAAGCATATTCTAAATTAAGGCACTTTGCCAATGCTTCTAATGCACTTTTAGTCGAGGCATAAGGGGAGATTCCGATAAAACCTGTTACTCCTACACCAGAACTTGTAAAAATGACTTTTCCGTATTTTTGTGCCTGCATATACGGTAATACACTTTTCACTAATCGAAGTGCGCCATAGTAATTCACATCAAAAACCCGTTCATATATATTGAAATCGGTAGCTGTTTCTTTATCAAAGGTGCAAAGGCAGGCGTTATGAATAGCAATATCTATTCGTTGAAATTGTTCAACAATGTCTGCAATAACGGTGCGTATCTGCATCTCATCACATACATCTGCCTTGTAGTAGAAAAGTTTATTCGGAAATAACTGTGCCAATCTTTCAAGATTTCCTGTATCTATATCTAACACAGCCACTTTGTGTCCATTCTTTAGAGCCTGCTCCACAAAATAATATCCAATTCCTTGATTTGCACCCGTAATTACAATGTTTGACATTATGCCACCTCCATCTCTGTAAAAAATTTCTCGATATGATGATAAGCAGCATTGCGAAAAGAATTTTTTTGTTCTTCCGATAATTCTCCGCAAAATAACCACCTTTGAGCAAAGAAATAAATGGGGGCATAGTATTTAACAGCTAAATACTCACTATCTGAGTTTGGAATTATTCCTATTCCCATTAGTGTACAAAAGACTTGATTTTGAAATTTAAGCGGCTCTACAAACATCCAACGGTCATATATTTTCTTGACTTCCGAATTGCTAAATTGCTCAATCAGAAGAAGCCGCATTATTTTATTGCAAAAATCGTCCATAAAATAGCTTTCAAAAAAGGTATCGCAAACAGTTTGGTAAAATGGCTTCTCCATAGAACAGGACTGCGCCGGCAAAGATTGTTCTAATCGTATCATCATTTCGGTTGCCACCTGCTCAAAGCGATAAAGCAACTCATCAAAAATAGCTTGTTTATTCTTAAAATGATAATAGACAGAGCTTTCTTTAATCATTACCTGAGCACAAATATCTCTAATAGATACTGCTGAAAATCCCTTTTGAGAAAAGAGGTCTAAAGATATTTCTAATATTTTCTTCTTTGTATCACCCATCATTCACGCCAACCTTTCTAACGATTGTTAGATAAATTATACCTAACAGTCGTTAGAAAGTCAATGCTGTTTAAATATTGGCAGATACTTTTATGGAAAACGCAGAACCGATGAACAGTGATGTATTTCACAAATTCATCGGCTCTTTATAATTTATAATTTAGCTAATTCTTTATCAACTTATTTATTTTAATTTTAAGCAATGGTTCTTAATCCTATCTAAAAATTTGATTTCTTTTTCTTCTTCAACGCTTAGTGATGTTATATCAATGAACATACCGCTTTCCTTTTCTAATTCATTGGAAAATAGAATTAAATCATTGCCAAATTCGTTTGAGTATTCTGCGTAGATGATTAATATATCAATGTCATTGTTAATCGCATTTGAATCTAATGCTGAACCGAATAAGAATACTTGCTTGAAAGAATCGAACGGAAGTATATGCTTTCTTACCCGTTCAATAATATCATTATTCAATCTACATGATTTCATCAATATATCCATAAAAAGCTCCCATAGTTAACAACCGAACATTCATGCGCTTTGCCTCCACATATGCTTGACTGGATATGCAGCTCTCTCCGTTCCAGTTATGTAGGTTAACTACAATACTGTTTTTTTCTGGAGCAAGATGCATCAATTCCGATTGGCTCAAGCAATATTCGTAAACAAAAATCAGTTTTGTGCCTTGTATAATGATTTCTCTTAGATTACTGTCAGATAAAAAATTAAACCTAACATTTCTTGAACGAATATACTTCAAAGCATAATTCAAACTTTTCAAGCGGACCTTCGCCCCCATAAAACAGCCATAATCATAATACAACTGCCGCATTCTGGGGGTATCATCCAAAAAAACTTGGACAGACTGCCCTCCTTCGTTTATCTGGATATATGGACGGGCAATACCAATACCTATAGTTTCATACTTGCCTTGTGCCTTTAGCTTTTCAATTAAGAGTTCCAATGATTCGGTAGAAGGAAGAATGAAATCTTCGACGGGAGCAATTCCAAACATTGAATTTATTTCTGTTGGAAAAAGAACTTCTCGTGTTTTTTCTTCTTCTGTGCGAGTTGCTTCAAATTCGTCAACATGTAATAAAAAAGCTTGAATATATGCCAGATTAGAATAAGTTTTATTTTGATGTCGTTGAATTAGACTATCATTTGCTAAAAACAGCATCTTTAGTTTTCTGTTATTGACCAGTATTTTGTATTCAAATTTATCCCACAGAGTCTTGTTATCATTTAAATAATATCGTTCGTAAATAGTTTTGTTTTCCTGAAGTATAGGGGTAACCTCTTTTTTTAAATCTTCAAATGTTTCGTACTTTTTGCTAAAAAACCTTTCGAGTTCTTTTTTTCTGTTCTCCTTCCATCCCAAAACTTCTTCTGGTGTAAATGCATGGTTTTTATCAAACTCTGTGTGACAATTTGGACAAAGTAAAACTAAATTTTCAAATGAGTTGTCAGCTGTTTCACAATAAGGATCAATATGAGCCTTTTCAATTATGTCTCCATTTTTGCAAAACAACTCCCGCTGACAACTTGGATTCATACACCTCCCCATTGATTCTGCATATAGTTTTCTTTTAACAGCTTCATCTATGTATCTGCCAACCATTATCCATTCTCCTTGAATGTTGCTTCAAAAATAATAATTAATGAGAGCTGACAACATATGAAAAAGCTCCCCAATATTATAAATATTGTAACACAGAATCGCGACGTTTTCTACATTCTGAGCCAAGAGACTCTTAATGGAAAATCTCTCGCCTATGTAAAGACGGCATCGGCTTCACGCCAATGCCGTCTTTTCTTTATTTTGAAGTGTCCCTTTGGCTGTGCCGTTTTTTGGGTTTTAATCGTACAAGACTTCGCTCAGACGGTTCATAGACTGTAAAATTTCCTCAATCTGAGGCTTCATGCCTCCAACCTTATCCACCACCCGTTCCGCTTCCTGCTTTAGCTCCTTCATTGCAGCCACATTATACTCGATACGGTCTCTGAGCTTCTGCCGCCTGTTTACCAGATTATGCTGGATTTCCACCATCTCTTTGTTATCGATCAGCGCCGCCGCCTGCGTCACCCATACGCGTGCGTCATAAAGGCGGTACTGTTCCAGCGCCCGGACAAGCCTGCCGTTAAAATATTCTAAATCCTCGTTGGTACGCTGATATTTTTCCCTTTCTTTCACCGCATCCATATAATACTCCCAGAGGCGGTTCAAATCCTCAGCCTTCCTCACATGATATTTTTCACACGCGTAATCGACGGCATTTGTTACATTGACATACTTGATTTTCACTTTATTCAAAAGTGTAATTGCCTTATTTGCGCTTTTCTCCGCCATCAGAATCTCGGTGTCATTCCGCAGCATTTTCAGATAATCGGCGCAAATGCCAATCGCCGTCACGAATATCAGTACCATCCACGCATAGTAAACATCCAGACCGAAACCAAACTGTAAGAACAGCAGCACCACCGCTACGGCAGCGGCAATCCCAATCAGAATATATAAAAGGTTCTTCAGTCCCTTCTGCTGATGGGAAAGATATTCGCGATGCAAAAGCCATCTTGACTTTTCCCGCTCCAGATACTTCATGTCCTTTTTGATGGTTTCCTGATACAGCTCATTGGAGGTAAGACGCCGAATCACGGCCGGCATATCCTTTTCCTCCTGCTCCATCTGCGCAAACTGCGCGTCCGTAAGCCTTTGTGCCGAATTTAAAAATCCGTTCCGCGCCGAATTCAACTGAACAACATTTGCCGCCGTCTCCTCGATTTTTTTTCGCTCCTCCTCGGAGAGATTCTCAAGCTTTTGAATATCATTCAGATAAGCGGTCACAGCCCGGTACTCCGCCTTTTCATCCTCAATTTCCCGCGTGAGGTCCATGATCTGCTCGAGCCGCTCAATCACATACTGCTCTGCCTTTTCGGCATCCTCCAAATCCTTTTCCTTTAAACCCGCAGAATCCAGCTCCTCGAGTAATTTTTCAAATTTTTTATTCCGTTTCAGCCTGTCAAATAACCGCATATTTTTCTTCCTTCTTACATATCACAATTCTTTCGGTACTCACATTTCCATTCCTCAAGCAAATCTCCCATTTCCTTCAGACCCGTCTCCCCTTTGGCACGCTCCGCAATCCATTGTTCAAACTCCAGGATTTCCTTTGTCTGTCCCGCCGACTTAACAGCCTCACAAAGCTCCCCTGCTTCGTCCTCGCTGACAAAATTGGCAGAAGCCTTTCTCTGAAATCCCCGCTCATCCCCTCCCAGGCGATATGCCGTCAGGCACTGCACAAGCGACTCCCGGTTCCGGTTTCTCTCATATGCGCGGCCGTAACACTCCGCTGCCTTATCAAACAAAAACAGCCGTGCATACGCGGTGCCGAGATTGTGCCATACGGCCCCTGTCAACGCAGGCTCCTCTCCTTTTGCATCCTCTAACAGCTTTCGGTACTCATAAATGCTGCGGATATACTTATGGTGCTCCAGATAGCGATCCGCGCGGATTTTCCCGCACTCAAACTCCGTTTTCTGCTCCATCTCCTGGAGTGTCCGACGAATCGTCCGCAGCGAATCCGAACTGCAATAGCCGCAGGATAAGAGCAGGCAGAGAACAAACTCACTGAGCGTCCCGCCGCTTTGCCGGATTTCCCGCAGCTTTTCCGCCGTATCGGAGAGCCCAAGCTCCTTCTCCACCCAGTCGCACAACTCCTCCTGCATAAAATCCTGCCCGAGCAGATAAAGATTCTGCTCCACATAATAGCTTAATTCCTCCAGGGAATAGACATTCAGCGAAACCTCCTCGATATAATAGGGCATTGCCGCCAACGGCCCGCCGCACAAAATCAATTCGCCCATCCTTCTTCCTCCGTCCTAAAGCGCCATCACATATTCCCAGGTTTTGTCCGAGCTTTTAAACAGCTCACCAAATCCCATATCCTTAATCACAATCTGCACCCGGGTGTCAGACAGCGGCTTCGCCGTAATCCGAAGCCTCGTTGCTTTTGGGGGGCGCTCCGGCAAATCCGCCAGTGTAAGCCGCTCAAGCCTCGCCTCGCGGCTCTCCGGCGGCTGAAGCCAAAAATCAATCTCCGTTCCGCCATCCAAGAGCACCTCGCACTCTCCCACTGCCTCATACCAGTTATCCCCGGCGCTCAGCAGTGTATAAAATTCCTGCTTTTGCAGTCTGCGGACCTTTAAGCTGACATTCACCTTCAGCTCATTGTCACCCATATACACAAATGGCCACACCGGCGCGTTATCCGCTCCCGGCTGATGACATGCTTTCACGATGGCCGCATAGCAGGCTCCCTTGGAATAAAGGTTCATGCCCATAAATACCCGCCTGCCCTGGCACAAAAACGCGAGGGAACCCTTCATCCAGCCTCCCTCAAAGCCCTCTCCGACCAGATAAACAGCGGATACGATATGTCCCTTCAAGCTCTCCTGTGCAACGCGCAGGAACGCCTCGTCACGCTTTGTCTCATCCATCTGCCGTGTCTCCTCAGTCAGGGTGACAAGCTGCGGGGTCGTGTGCAGACTGCGCATAAGCCTGCGGCATCTGATACAACCCTCCCGGTAATCAAACAGGCAGACATCGTGCATCCACAGCTCCTCCTTCTGGCTGAATGCAAAATAGTATAAGCTCTCCTTCCGGTCTATCAGCGTTATCTGCTCCGCGGTAAGTCCAAGCTCCGGCGCCATATTTAAAAACAGGGCCGTCACCTCCCTCGAAAGCGTTTCAAGACATATGACAAGCTTATCGGGAGACTGGGGATTTAAAAGCCTGCCCGCCATATAAATCAGCTTCTTTACAAACAGCGTCAAAAGCTGCGACGCGGCGTAGGCCTCGCCATCCACAAAAACTTTTTCCTCCGCGAGAGCCCTGCCGAGCAGATGCTCCGCGGCGCCCTCGTCCTGCCTTAACGCAAGCTTTCTGGCCTCCTCCCCGATCAGCCACTGCCCCATTCCTTTTTTCTTCGCCAGAACAAGCGGTATCTGGAAAATTTCGCTGCCGGCAACGGTACTGACCGTTTCCGGTTCCTTCATATTTGATTGAAAATAGCTGATGACGGCGTTCTCGTCATCCAAATCAATACCGAGATAATATGCTTTTTGTCCCACGTTTTTTCCTCTGTCTACAATAAACGGAATACCTGCCCGGCAATCCTTTTGAGCCTGTCGTAATCCTTCATTTTTTCCGCAAGCGTCTCCTGCTCCCCCAGCGCCTTTGCGACCAGCATCTCATTTAACCGCCCATAGCTTCCAAGTCCGACAGCGCTTTCCGAATTACGATTGGCAAGCTCCGCGCTTTCCGTAATACACCCCGCGCCTTCCTTCTCCTCAATCACATAATACTGGACCGTTTCACCGAAAAAAAGAATAAACTCCCGAATAAAAATACCGTCATAGGCCTCTGTCATCCGTTCCTCCCGGTAACGGATTCCGTCCATGCTGTAACGAATCGAAACCCTGCTGCCCGGCTTTGCGTGATACTCCGCAAAAAACCGGTCATACAGATGATATTTCCCGCGCAGGCGTTTATCAAACGCACCGTAAAATGTAAAGTAGATATTTTGCGCCGTATACCGCTCCAGCAGACGATCCGCCGCCTCATACTGTTTTTGATCCAGACTCTGCTGCCCGGACAGATACTTCAGAAGACCGATACGGCAGGCATCGTTTAACTCCCCGCCTGCAAAATATCTATCCAGGATACAGGAGAAGACCTCACCCGGCACAATCATATCCTTTTCCAGAAAAGCATCCGCAAAATAGGACAGATATGCCAGGCAGAGTTCTTCCTTTCCGCCGCCCGCGGCATAACTGTCGAAAATCCGGCTGATATCCGGCACATACTCTGTCGTATACAGCATCTGCGTAAGAACGCGTTCCTCCAGATCGTAGGTGTCAAGTTCAAACGCTCCCGCCGCCTGCCAGAGCTTTGCCATCGTCTTCGTCGCGCCGTTATAATATTTGCAGAGATAAATCAAAACAACGTCGTTATATTTTCCCTTTCGGAATACCGTCTCCGCAAAACCGAGCAGGAAATCATCCTCCTCAAAGCCGCGCTCCGTGACCGCATAGCTGCAAAGGGCCGCGGCCGTGCGGTTTTCCATATAATCATAACCGCATTCTTCCGCCATCCGAAAGGCATCCTCATACAAATGCTGCTCGGCAAAATAATCCATCAAAAAGCGCTTTGCCCGCTTATCCAGTATGCCGGCGTCAAATCCCGCCAGATAAGCGGCTTCCACCTTTTTTTTCCGGCAGGAACGCAACACGGCGTCCCCAAGCTGCGCCTTGTAGGCACCGCTCACCTCATCCGAGCGCAAAACCCCGGCAGCATACCGAACGTCCTCATCCGAAAAATCCTCCGCCGAAACCTTCCCGCGCAGGGCATATAACAGATATGAAAGCTCGTCCCCCGCCAGCTTCAGACAGGAATCGATATAAAGCTCCGGATTGAAAAGCGCCTCGTCATGGCAGCTTAAACTGCCGCAGAAACGGTTCCCGTGGCAATCCTCAAGAATCAGACAATAATCATCCGTAGCGACCGTAAAATATGCCGTTCCGTTTTGAATAGGAAGCTCCTGCACTTTTTTCCGCTGCCACTCCAAAACATAAAGCTTCGCGGCACACGGCTCCATGCAGGTAAACTTATGCGTGAACAACACTCCGGCAAGGCTGTGCGCCAGTTCTTCGTTCAGCACTCCCTCCCCAAGCATCCCGTCATAAATAACAGCCAGATTATCGTCAATATGTCCCGCTTCAAGCTGTTCCATAAAAAACTGCTCGATCCTTCTCCGGTATTTCTGGTAAACCTCCGGCTGCCTGTCCTTAGCGGCAATCATATTGACAAACAAAACCGCCTTCTGCCGGTAGGGAAGCCTGTTCTCATACTGAAAATACATCTGTATGACCTTTGGCACCTCATGAAGCATCCTGCCGTCCAGCGTCATCAGATACGCCTCGTAAAGACCCGTAATCCTGATTTCCTGCTCAACGCCCAGCGCGTACCACTTGTGATATTCCGTGTCAAAGCGCTGGTTTTTTATCAAATACCCGCAAATCGCAGAGAGTGTTTCCTCCCCGGGTGCAGCCTCGCAGCACGCCTCCGCAATCCGATAAAAACAGCGGCTGAATTCCTTTTTTTCCGTCACCAGCTCCGCCGCCTGCAACGCAACATCCTTTGTGAGCGCATTCCACTTTACCGCCCAATAAAGAACCGCGGCCGAAAAGCCGTCCAGCCTCGTCAGCAGGCCTGGCTCCTGCCAGATGAGATAGTACGCTTCGAGATAAAAATAAGGACTCCGGCTCTCCGTCATCCACCGCTCAATCGCCCGCAAGCGCTTCGCGCCGTCCCGATAATACTCCTCCCTGACAAACAGCAATATCCAAAACAGCAGGGAGCTGTCCGGATGTTTCCGGAAAATCTGTTCGATTTCCTCCGTCA
Organism: uncultured Roseburia sp.; assembly: GCA_944375975.1. Taxonomy (GTDB): domain Bacteria; phylum Bacillota; class Clostridia; order Lachnospirales; family Lachnospiraceae; genus Roseburia. Next base: position 267 of record CALWBG010000100.1, on the reverse strand, counting down.
CCTTATCCACGTACGAAGGCTCACGCTCCATCAACGTACACAGATAAAGGTAATATCCATAAACCGGCGTCGTCCGCTCCTTATACTCCCGTTTAAAATCCTCCAGAATCCAGGATGCTTCCTGCCTCTGCCGGTTCATAATCAGCGCCTGGGCTTTCATCAGCCCATACAGCGGTTCCCCGGGACACAACGCCCCCAGACGCTCCAACAGCTCGATGGAACGATTGGCCCAGACCCCGGTCACAACCCGTTTGAGACGGTAATTCA
>CALWBG010000099.1 GCA_944375975.1 uncultured Roseburia sp. | reverse complement strand
TCCATCTGCGCGAAGGACAGCCGCGGCCCGTATAATTATGATGTCGTGACCGGGCTGATTCGGGCGGCAAAGGATCACGGCATTGATTTTGCGGTGGATGTCTATCCGTATTACGGCTCGGACGCGGATGTGGCGCTGACAGCCGGCTATGATGTACGGCACGGGCTGATAGGGGCGGGCGTTTACGCGTCGCACGGATATGAGAGAAGCCATAAGGACGGCGTGAAAAATACGTTTGAGCTGCTGCGGGCGTATCTCGGATAAAAAATAAGAGGGAAACGGGCAGTGCAGCTCGTGTCAAAAAGACACTGCCCGTTGCTTAATAAAATCTTCATAATATCATAGGATTATCTTTATTGTGCGAAACAAAGCCTCCATGCTATAGTTACCGTATGAGATAAAATAGTACGGTTAGTACGGACAGGAGGTTATCTGTTTGATACAGCTAAATTATCGTGATTCCAAACCGATTTATGAACAAATCAAAGACGGACTCAGAAAATTGGTAATTTCAAATTCTCTTTCTGCGCATGAAAGACTGCCATCGGTCCGGGAGCTTGCGGCGAAGCTGGCAATCAACCCGAATACGATTCAGAAGGCGTACCGCGAATTAGAGAGCGAGGGCTATATTTATACGGTCGTGGGGAAAGGCACGTTTGTTGCAGAACGGGAAGAGGTCTTTGACACAAGGCAGCAGGAATTGTTGACGGAATTTGATGAGATTGTGGAGGAACTCTTCTTTTTGTCTGTAAGGGAAAAGGAGCTGATTACGCGCATGAATCATTTGGCGGAAGGGAGGACCGAAAAGTGATACAGGTAAGCCATTTGGAAAAATCTTTCGAGGGATTTGCGGCTTTAAAAGGCGTGGATATGCATGTCGGCAAGGGTGATATTTACGGTCTTGTGGGGCCGAACGGAGCCGGAAAATCGACGCTGATCCGTCATATTACGGGTGTTTACCGGCCGGATGCAGGGGAGGTTTTAATCGATGGGCAGCCGGTCTATGAAAATAGAACGGTAAAGGCAAAGTTTGCCTATATCCCGGATGAACTGTTTTATTTTATGCAGGCGGATACAATGGAAATGAAGCGTTTTTATGAGGGAATTTATCCTCAGTTTGACGCTAAGCTTTTTTACCGTATGCAGGAATTTTTTCCGAATATTGACGTAAAACGGAATATCAGACGGCTTTCAAAGGGGATGCAGAAACAGGTGGCATTCTGGCTGGCAATCTGCTGTAAGCCGGAGCTGATGATTTTGGACGAGCCTGTGGATGGACTGGACCCTGTCATGCGACGGCAGATTTGGAATATCATCATGTCCGAGGTGGCGGAACACAAAATGACGGTTTTGGTGTCCTCCCATAATCTCAGGGAGCTTGAGGACGTCTGCGACCATGTGGGAATTATGCATGAGGGAAAAATTATGATTGAGCGGTCGCTGAGCGATTTGCAGGGCAGCGTTACCAAAATTCAGGTTGCCTGTCAGAGCGGCATGCCAAAGCTTCCGCCAGATTTTGAGGTGCTTCACATGTCAAATATCGGACGCGTCTATACGTTGATTGTAAAGGGAAATCCAAGAGAGGCGGAGTGCGCGCTGGCGGCGGCGGACCCGACGATTGTGGACGTGCTTCCCTTAACGCTGGAAGAAATATTTATTTATGAAATGGGAGGTGCTGATTATGAAGTCAAAGACATCCTGTTTTAACGCGACGATTTTTAAGAAAAATATCACGCACTACTGGCCTATCTGGCTGGTGTATCTCGGATATTTGATGGCAGTGCTTCCCATTAATATCTGGCTTCGCGCGACGACAAAAACCTATTATGAAAGTATGACGGCCGCAGCCAGGCAGTATTCCATTATAGGCGGAGTGCTTTCCTCGGCGATTTCTCCGGAACCGGTATTTGTGTTTTCGGCTGCCTCGGCGATGGCGGTATTTTGTTACCTGTATACGGCGAAAAATGCAAACATGATTCATTCGCTCCCGGTCAATCGGCTGGAACTGTATGTGTCTAATTATCTGTCCGGGTTTCTGTTTTTGTTTGTGCCGGAGGTCATTGCGTTTGTATCGGCGGTGCTGGTGTGCCTGGCAAACCAGATCGTGTGTATTCAGCACTTGTTTCTGTGGTTTTTATGCATTACAGGAATTACATTTCTGGCGTATTCACTTGCCGTGTTTGCCGCGATGTTTACGGGGCAGATTGTTGCCATGCCGTTTTATTACCTGATTATCAATTTTCTGTATGTCGGCTGCCTGTACTTAGTCAACCAGGTGGTCAGCCTGCTCTGCTACGGTATTTCCTCCACATGGAATCCCGGGGTATCGGGTATACTTTCACCGTTGTACTGGCTTTCGGGGAGTATGCGTGTGGAAAGCCTGTATGATGATAAAACAGGGCAGATAACGGGAGTAGCCGTGAGCGGAGGAAATTATGTGGCAATCTATGCGGCGGCCGCCGTCGTACTTACGGTTTTGGCTTACCGTTTGTATAAGAGCCGCAGAATTGAAACGGCGGGAGACGTTGTCAGCATCGGAGTGCTAAAGCCTATACTCCGGTGGGGACTTGCCCTGTATGGAGGTATGGTGTTTGCCGCGGGCGTGACGGCTTTGTTGCAGCAGTACCGGCAGATTGACGAATACCTGGGGTTTCTGCTGTGCGCCGTGGTTTTCGGATTTCTCTGTTTTTTCGCCGCTGAGATGGTGATGCAGAAAAATTTCCGGGTATTTCGGAAAAAAAGAATGCTTGAGTGGGCGGTGTTTACGGCTGCCATGGTGGTTATGATTACACTGTTTCGGGTGGATGCTTTCGGAATTGAAAGGCGCGTGCCCGTAGCGGAGGATATCAGGCGTGCGTTTTTGAATATGGATTATCCCATGGAAATAGAGGATGAGGATATCCCGGCAATTTTGTCGCTGCAACAGCAGTGCATTGAAGATAAGCAGCAGAATCTTGAAGCGTTCCGGGAGGGGAAGGGCTATTATTACACGACCTTTCGTTATTATATGAAGGACGGCTCTGTGTTTGAGCGCCGTTATCCGATTGCGGTTGGAGAGACGCAGCTTACGGACGAAACGTCTGTAGCTTCCAGAATACTGTCTATGGAAAGAGAACCGGAGCGGATTCTTACCCAGTTGTTCGGAAGGAGCTGGGAAGGAAATGAGTATTATTCCGGGTATATTGATTTGTATGACGAACGAGGCAACTCCGATACTTATATATTTAACGAGGAAGAGATGGAGCTTGTCCTGGGGGCGATTGAGGCGGACGTCTGGGAGGGCAATTTTGACAGCTATCAGCTTCTCAGCATTCATGGGGAAAATGAGCCGGCCTATATGAACGGAATTTCTTTTTCTTATTATAACAGGGACGGTTTTTACGATAATTGGGATTATTATTACAATTACGATAGTTATCAGGGCAGCGGGGAGCAGATGGCCGCTATATCAGGTACCGGAAACTGCTATATTTCTTTCGGTTCTAAGTGTGAAAACACCATTGCGACGCTTCGGAAAATCGGGGCTGTGAACGATGAGTGGAAGCTGTACACCTACAGCGAATATGAAAAAACACAGCAGGCGGTGGAGCAGTAAAATCTCCCGTTGGACCGGTGCGCTTGATTTTGCTTTCAAAGAGACGTATAATATCAAAAAAGTAGTATGGTCTTTTGACACTGTAAGATAAAATACCGGAACTCAATCAGAAAACTGCTTTACAATCGACGGAGTATATTGTAAAATCAAGCGGTCAGTTGGAAGAAGGAGAAAAACAGCTTATGAGTAAACCTGTAGTAGCGATTGTGGGCCGTCCGAACGTTGGAAAATCAACCTTGTTCAACGCGCTCGCGGGCGAACGGATTTCCATCGTAAAAGATACGCCGGGTGTGACCAGGGACAGAATTTATGCCGAGGTTACCTGGCTTGACCACAATTTTACCATGATAGATACCGGAGGTATCGAGCCGGACAGCAAAGATGTCATTTTATCGCAGATGCGGGAGCAGGCGGAGATTGCGATTGCAACGGCGGACGTTATTATATTTCTCACCGATGTAAGGCAGGGATTACAGGATTCCGACGCGAAGGTGGCGGACATGCTCCGCCGATCCGCAAAGCCCGTGGTGCTTGTAGTGAATAAGGTAGACAGCTTTGAAAAGTTCATGCCGGACGTCTATGAATTTTATAATCTCGGTATCGGCGATCCGGTGCCGATTTCCGCGTCCTCCAGACTGGGGCTCGGAGACATGCTTGACGAGGTCGCGCGGCATTTTCCTGCTTACAACAAGGAGGAGGCGGAAGATGACCGCCCGAAGGTGGCGATCATCGGAAAACCGAATGTCGGCAAGTCCTCTCTGATTAATAAGCTTGCGCAGGAGGAGCGCGTGATTGTGTCTGACATTGCGGGAACGACCCGGGATGCCATCGACACAGACATTAAGTATAACGGGAAAGAATATGTATTTATTGATACGGCGGGGCTTCGCCGGAAGAATAAAATAAAAGAAGAGATTGAGCGTTACAGCATTATCCGTGCGGTGACAGCGGTGGAGCGCGCGGATGTCTGTGTGATCGTGATTGACGCCACGGAGGGCGTGACAGAGCAGGATGCGAAGATCGCCGGAATCGCCCATGAGCGGGGAAAGGGAATCATTATCGCGGTCAACAAGTGGGATGCCGTGGAGAAGGATGACAAGACGATTTACCGGCACACAGAGAAAATACGCCAGATTTTGAGCTTTATGCCCTATGCCGAAATTTTATTTATCTCGGCGAAATCGGGTCAGAGGTTAAATAAGCTTTTTGAGCTGATTGATGTTGTCATTGAAAACAACAGTCTGCGGGTAGCCACCGGAGTTCTCAACGAAATCGTGACGGAAGCGGTAGCCATGCAGCAGCCGCCGTCCGATAAGGGTAAGCGCCTGAAAATCTATTATACGACACAGGTTGCGGTAAAGCCGCCGACCTTCGTCATCTTTGTCAATGATAAGGAATTGATGCATTTTTCCTATACGCGTTACCTGGAAAACCGAATCAGGGATACCTTTGGTTTCCGGGGAACCGCCTTAAAGTTTATTATTCGGGAAAGAAAGGAAGAACAGTCATGATAGGCGCAAGGATAGTGGCACTGATTGTGGGATATTGTCTGGGGTTGTTTCAGACGGGATATATATATGGCGAGCGGCACGGCGTTGACATCAGAAGCAAAGGGAGCGGCAATGCCGGTACGACAAATACACTGCGGGTGCTTGGATGGAAGGCCGGTTTGATTACCTTTATCGGCGATTTGCTTAAAGCTATCCTGGCTGTGCTTATCATCCGTTTTCTGTATGTCGGGAAATATCCCGATGCCATCCAGGTTCTGGAGCTTTATGCGGGCTTTGGCGCAGTGCTCGGCCATAATTTTCCTTTTTATCTGAAATTTCAGGGCGGTAAGGGCATTGCCTGTACGGCGGGCGTCATCCTTGCGGTCTGTCCGCAGGCGGCTCCGATCTGTCTGGTGCTTTTTGTGGTTTCGGTTGCGGCTACGAGGTATGTTTCACTCGGCTCGATTCTCGTAGTAACGGGGTACCTCATTCAGGCGGTTATATTCGGACAGTTGGGTTATCTTGGGATTCAGACGGAATATCTGCCGGAATTTTATGTTGTGAGCGCCTGCTTCACAGGAATGGCGCTGTGGCGTCACCGGGCAAATATTAAGCGTCTTTTGACAGGAACCGAAAATAAACTCGGCGCGAAAAAATGAATGGAGAGTAATATGAAAAAAACAGCGGTAATCGGAGCGGGAAGCTGGGGAACGGCGCTTTCACTGGTACTGCATAACAACGGCAATGAGGTTGCCGTCTGGTCGATTGTGGAAGATGAAATAAAAATGCTCCGTGAAAAGCATGAGCATATTGAGAAACTTCCGGGAGTAAAGCTGCCGGAGGATATTTTATTTACCACGGATTTAGAGGAAGCAATCGAGGGAAAGGATTATTTAATTCTGGCGGTTCCGTCCATTTACACCAGAAGCACGGCAAAGTCCATGGCGCCTTTCGTGAAGGAGGGACAGGTAATTGTCTGCGTGGCGAAAGGAATCGAGGAGAGTACGCTGATGACGCTCTCCGAGGTTGTGGAGCAGGAAATTCCGGCGGCGGACGTGGCGGTCATGTGCGGACCGAGCCATGCGGAAGAGGTCGGGGCAGGTCTGCCGACGACAGTTGTCGCCGGCGCGCGCAAGAAGAAGGTTGCTGAGGGTGTTCAGGATATTTTTATGAACGAGGTGTTCCGCGTTTATACCAGCCCGGATGTGCTGGGAATGGAGCTGGGCGGTTCGCTGAAAAATGTCATCGCGCTTGCGGCCGGTATGGCAGACGGGCTCGGCTATGGCGACAACACCAAAGCGGCGCTGATTACGCGAGGCATTTCAGAGATTGGAAGACTGGCTATCCGCATGGGGGCAAAATACGAGACCTTAAGCGGACTTACGGGAATCGGCGATTTGATTGTGACCTGTGAGAGCCGGCACAGCCGAAACCGCAGGGCGGGTATGCTTATGGGGCAGGGCTATACCATGCAGCAGGCCATGGACGAGGTGAAAATGGTTGTAGAGGGAGTTTACTCCGCAAAGGCGGCGATTGCGCTGGCGCGAAAATATGATGTGAGCATGCCGATTATTGAGGAAATCAACAAAGTGCTATTTGAGGATAAACCGGCAAGGGAAGCGGTCAGAGAGTTGATGCTTCGCGACAGGAAGGAAGAACACAGTAATCTGGAGTGGCAGGAATAAGGTTGAATATGGACACGGAAAGAATCAGAATCAAATATCATTCGAATGAAATACAAAAGCTGGAATATATTGACGGAAAGAGCGATTGGATCGATTTGCGTGCAGCCGAGCATACGGTTTTGAAAAAGGGGGAGTTTAAGCTGATTTCCCTTGGAGTTTCCATGCAGCTTCCCAAGGGCTACGAGGCTGTGATTGTGCCAAGAAGCTCCACTTACAGGAATTTCGGGATTATCCAGACAAACCATATGGGTGTTGTGGATGAGAGCTATTGCGGGGACAACGACGTGTGGATGATGCCGGCGTTTGCACTGCGCGATACGGAAATCAATGTGAACGACAGAATCTGCCAGTTCCGTATCCAAAAGCACCAGCCGCGTATCCTTTTCGAGGAGGTAAAAGAGCTTGGTAATGATGACCGGGGCGGCATCGGCAGCACCGGGAAACATTAATAGAACCAAAAAGGAGGGGTAACTATGCAGGAAAGAATGGTAAAATTTTATTCCAAAGAGAGCAACCTGGTCGCAATCCACGCGATACCCGGACATTTTGCCACCAGCCATTCACATATCAATTATTATATTGATATCACCAGTTTAAAGACAAGGGTACGGGAAGCAAAGGAAATCGCGAGAGTGCTGTACCATAAGATTGGAAGGCTTTCCTATATCGACACGATTGTCTGTATGGATGGGACAGAGGTGATTGGGGCGTTTTTGGCGGAAGAATTTGAAAAAGGGGATTTTGTTTCCACAAACCGTCATGAAACCATCTATGTGGTGTCGCCGGAAATCAACAGCAGCAACCAGATTTTGTTCCGGGACAATATCAAGCACAGCATCGAGGGAAAGCATGTGGTGCTTCTTTCGGCAACGACAACAACGGGAAAAACAATACGCAGAAGCCTGGAGGGAATTCAGTATTATGGAGGAATCATCGAGGCGGTGGCATCTGTATTTTCCACGGTCGGCGAAGTGGACGGCAGGAAGGTCGAGACGGTGTTCACTGAAGCGGATTTGCCGGGCTATGCCGCGTATACGGCGCAGGAGTGTCCGTTTTGTAAGAAAGGGCAGAGGCTTGAGGCCGTAGTCAACGGCTTTGGTTATTCCAAATTATAGGTTCGTCAATTTGTATACTTTTTTACGGAAAAGCTGTCAGTTTGACGAAAAAAGAGAAAAGGGACCAAAAGTACTGTAATATCCTACAAGAAAAAAGAGGATTCTTTGTGTAGGCGGCATATGGTATTTTTGGTCACTTTTTTGTATAGTAAGTATAGCAGAAAACGCATGAATAATTTAGGAGGTATTTAGACCAATGGCAAGTTTATCCTTAAAAAATGTTTGCAAAGTATATCCGAACGGTTTCGAGGCTGTTAAGGATTTCAACCTTGAGGTAGAAGACCAGGAGTTCATCATCTTCGTAGGTCCTTCCGGATGCGGTAAATCTACCACCCTTCGTATGATCGCAGGACTGGAGGAGATTTCTTCCGGAGAGTTCTACATCGACGGAAAATTAATGAACGATGTTGAGCCGAAGGACAGAGATATCGCGATGGTATTCCAGAACTACGCTCTGTATCCGCATATGACCGTGTTTGATAACATGGCATTCGGATTAAAGTTGAGAAAGGTTCCGAAGGACGAAATCAAGAAGAAAGTTGAGGAGGCTGCAAAAATCCTTGACCTTGAGAAATTGTTAGACCGTAAGCCGAAGGCTCTTTCCGGTGGTCAGAGACAGCGTGTTGCTATGGGACGTGCCATCGTACGTAACCCGAAGGTATTCCTGATGGATGAGCCGCTTTCCAACCTGGATGCAAAGCTTCGTGTGCAGATGCGTTCCGAGATTGCTTCCTTACATAACAGACTGAAAGCAACCATCATCTATGTAACCCATGACCAGACAGAGGCTATGACTCTTGGTACCAGAATCGTCGTATTAAAGGACGGCGTAATTATGCAGGTAGATTCCCCGCAGAAGTTATACAATGAGCCGAACAACTTATTCGTAGCAGGCTTCATCGGATCTCCGCAGATGAACTTCATTGATACCGTATGCAAGGTAGAGGGAGATAAGGTAACGCTTTCCTTCGACAACACAACCATCGTATTGCCGCCGGCGAAAGCAAAGAAGGTAGCAGACGCAGGCTGCAACGGTAAGACCGTTATTATGGGTATCAGACCGGAGGATATCGGCGATTCCGAAATCGAAATCGAAGCGCATAAGGATTGCGCGTTCGAGGCAGACGTAACGGGATACGAGCTGCTTGGTTCCGAGGTATTGTTATACTTCAAGGCGGCAGGCGCAAACATGACCGCAAAGGTTGATTCCAGAACAACTGCCCGCATGGGTGACCACATTAAGCTGGCGATTGATCCGGAGAAGATTCACGTATTCGACAAAGAAACTGAATTGACAATTACGAACTAATTCGGTAAAATTAAACAGAAATTAATAAATAAAAACTGGGTGCAGGGCTTGTACCCAGTTTTTGTTGTTGTGCGCCTGGCGGCGCACGTTTCACCAGTGGGTCAGAAAGGATTGCAGGACATATGATTTCAAACCATAAAATTCAGGCGGCGCTCGATGAAATCAAGGATATTTCGAGGATAGATCTGGCGCTGTATACGGAAAAAGGAAAGCTGGTCGCCTCTACTTTTGAACCGGAGGGAGATTTGGAGCATGCAATCGCGTCATTTGCGGAATCCATGGCGGAAAGCCAGATGCTTGCGGGCTGCCATTTTTTTAAGGTCATTGTGGAGGGAGAAGTAGAATATATTTTACTGACGAAATCCACGGCGGAGGATGCCTATATGGTCGGGCGTCTGGCGGTCTGCCAGATCAGGAACCTTGCGGCTGCCTATATGGAGCAGTTTGACCGCAACA
>CALWBG010000098.1 GCA_944375975.1 uncultured Roseburia sp. | reverse complement strand
GTGATAGACGAATCATTTTTGATGTGGCTCGATGCCGAATACGGAGACGAAAAAATAATAGAGCTTGCCAGCCGTGTATTGGATTCGGAGGCGGATATCGATACCTGGTATGAGGTGCTGGGGAGTTCGATTCATGTCTTGTGGGTGGAATATTGCGGAATTACAGGTTTTCAGAATTATCTGCTGAACGATGTTTACTGGAAAGAATGCGCTTCCGGGGAGGAAACCGTCATAAGCTTTGCGGGAGATTTTAATTTTGCGGACGGATGGTGCACGACGGAATATATGCGGAAACAGCCGAACGGTATTTATGACTGTTTTTCGCAGGATTTGCTTGCCGCTATGAATGCGTCGGACATTCTGCTGATGAATAACGAATTTACCTATACGGACTATACGGTACCGCTTGCCGGAAAGGATTACACCTTCCGGGCGGAGCCGGGGATGGCGGAGCTGCTTTCTGTGTTTGGGACGGATGCCGTGACGCTTGCGAATAATCATGTGTTCGATTTCGGGGAAATCGGACTGTCCGATACGATGAAGTATCTCGCACGGAACGAAATACCGTATCTGGGTGCGGGAGAGAACCGAAAGGATGCGTCGCGTATTCTTTATTTTATTGTAAATGGCAGGAAAGTAGCGTTTGTTTCGGCGACGGAAATCGAGCGCTCTAAAAAATATACAAGAGAGGCGACGGAGACACAGAGCGGCGTTTTAAAGATGCTGGATGTGAACAAATTTCTGCCGGTAATCGAGCAGGCAAAGCAGGTCAGTGACTATGTGATTGCCGTGGTGCACTGGGGTACGGAAGGGACGCTTCATCCCGACAATTCCCAGAAGCGGCTGGCACAGCAGATTGCCGGTGCCGGGGCGGACGCCATTATCGGCGGACATCCTCATCGATTACAGGGAGCTTCCTTTGTGAACGGGGCTCCGGTGGCCTACAGTATCGGAAATTTCTGGTTTTCGGACGGGACCCTTTACACCACGCTCGCACAGATTGTCATATCGGCGGACGGGGAGCTTCAGCTTCGGTATCTGCCGTGTATACAGGAGAATCTTAGGACAAGGCTGATTACCGATAAGGCCGGACAGGAAGAATTTTATCATTATCTTGCGGCAATATCCCAGAATGTGGGAATCGACACGCAGGGTAATGTTTATGATAAAAATGCTCCGGATTATCCGGAGGGACACATTTTGTATGACTCTGATACCAGTACTACCGGAATCAGCGGTTATACGGATAACGAGGGGAATGCCATTGACATTGTGGGCAATCTCAGAAGCTAGAAAGAGAAGGAGAGAGTAACATGAGTAAAAAACCTACGGTATTAATGATTTTAGACGGCTTCGGCTTAAATGAGAAAAGAGAGGGAAATGCGGTTGCACAGGCAAATACACCCGTGATTGACGGCCTGATGCGCGATTATCCGTTTGTGAAGGGCTATGCGAGCGGGCTTGCGGTCGGTCTTCCGGACGGACAGATGGGAAATTCCGAGGTCGGCCATTTAAATATGGGTGCCGGAAGAATCGTATATCAGGAGCTGACCAGAATTACCAAAGAGATTGAGGATGGAGAGTTCTTTCACAACAAAGCGCTGCTGGACGGCATCGCAAATGTGAAGGAGCATCATTCCGATCTGCATTTATACGGACTTCTTTCCGATGGCGGCGTACACAGCCACAATACGCATCTTTACGGGCTCTTGGAGCTTGCAAAAAGAGAGGGCGTGGAAAATGTTTATGTGCACTGCTTCCTTGACGGGCGTGACACGGCACCTACCTCGGGCAAGGGCTTTATCGAGGAACTGGAAGCGAAGATGAAGGAAATCGGGGTCGGAAAGATTGCCACCATCTCCGGACGTTATTATGTGATGGACCGTGATAACCGGTGGGATCGTGTGGAGAAGGCATACAATGTCATGACAAAGGGCGAGGGAGAAACGGCTGAGAGCGCAGTCGGAGCGATGGAGGCTTCTTACGCAAAGGATGTGACGGACGAGTTTTTCGTTCCGACGGCGATTACGGAGAACGGCAGACCGGTTGCTACCATCAAAGACAATGATACGGTAATTTTCTTTAATTTCCGTCCGGATCGTGCAAGAGAAATCACAAGAGCATTCTGCATGGATGACTTTGACGGCTTTGACAGAGGAGCAAGGAAAAAAGTTACCTATATCTGCTTTACGGAGTATGATGTGACCATTCCGAATAAGGAAGTGGCTTTCCAGAAGGTAGAATTGAAAAATACCTTTGGGGAATATCTGGCAGCGCATGGAAAGACGCAGGCAAGAATCGCGGAGACCGAGAAATACGCGCATGTAACCTTTTTCTTTAACGGCGGCGTGGAGGAGCCGAATCCGGGTGAGGACCGTATTCTGGTAAAATCCCCGAAGGTTGCGACCTATGATTTACAGCCGCAGATGAGCGCGCCGGAGGTCTGCGATAAGCTTTGTGAGGCAATCCGTTCCGAAAAATATGATGTGATTATCATTAATTTTGCGAATCCGGATATGGTCGGACATACCGGTATTCTGGAAGCTGCGGTCAAAGCGGTGGAAACGGTGGATTCCTGTGTGGGACGTGCCGTTGAGGCATTAAAGGAAGTGGACGGGCAGATGTTTTTATGCGCGGACCACGGAAATGCGGAGCAACTGGTAGATTATAAGACAGGGGCACCGTTTACGGCACATACTACAAATCCAGTACCGTTCATCCTGATTAACGCAGATCCGGCGTACACGCTGAAGGAGGGCGGATGCCTTGCGGACATCATTCCGACCCTGATTGAGCTTATGGGGATGGAGCAGCCGGCGGAAATGACAGGAAAATCCCTGCTGATAAAAAAATAAAAACAGACGCGAAAGGAGACCGTAAAAGGTCTCTTTTTGTATGGAAAACAAAAAGCAGTCCCGGGGGAGGAACTGCTTTTTGCCGTTGGGCAGCGGTAAAACCGCTGCAATGAAAGGGATTTTAAACTGTATGGAAGCCGTAAGGCTTCCGATGAGTGGGATTTACATTGTATCACCCATGATTCTTTCGAATCTGTAGTTATTATATAACCACTACTATTGTAAGTCAAGCTTCTTCTGGAAAAAATTAGAAGCCATGGACAATTTAATAAGAAATACTTATAAATTAAATAAAAATATACAAAAATACTAATAAAAAACTCTGATTTTTCTATGTGTCAATTTCTGGGCCAGAGGGCAAAATCATTGACTTTCCAAAAGGCGATGTATTATAATTTTTGAGTAACAGTGTCGGCAAAAATCAGGTGCGGAAAGCACCGAAAGAGAGGACTAAGAATATGAATGAAAAAGTATTTCAGCCAATCAAAGAAGGAAAGGTTCGTGAGGTATACGATATCGGAGAAAGTCTGATTATCGTGGCAACAGACAGAATATCTGCTTTTGACCATATATTAAAAAATAAGATTACAGATAAGGGAGCCATTTTGACTCAGATGTCTAAGTTCTGGTTTGATTTTACGAAGGACATTGTGCCGAATCATATGATTTCCGTAGACGTGAAAGATATGCCGGAATTTTTCCAAAACGAGAGATTTGACGGCAACAGTATGATGTGCAAGAAGCTCACGATGCTTCCGATTGAGTGCATTGTACGCGGTTATATTACGGGCAGCGGCTGGGCAAGCTATCAGGAAAACGGTACGGTATGCGGCATCCGTCTTCCGGAGGGCCTGGTGGAATCCGATAAGCTGCCGGAGCCGATTTACACACCGAGCACCAAAGCGGATATCGGTCTGCATGACGAGAATATCTCCTTTGAAAAGAGCGTGGAAATTTTAAAGGAGCTCTATCCGGAAAAAGGCGAGGAGTATGCAGAGAAAATTAAGGAATACACGATTGCTTTATATAAAAAATGTGCGGAGTATGCGCTTGGCAGGGGAATTATCATTGCGGACACGAAGTTTGAGTTTGGACTTGATGAGAATGGCAATGTCGTTTTGGGTGATGAGATGCTTACGCCGGACAGCTCCAGATTCTGGCCTCTTGAGGGCTATGAGGCAGGAAAGGGACAGCCTTCCTTTGACAAGCAGTTTGTAAGGGATTGGCTGAAGGAAAATCCCGACAGTGATTATTTACTGCCGGAGGATGTGATTGAGAAAACGATTGATAAGTATAAAGAGGCATTTGAATTGCTGACAGGTAAGAAATTTGCATAGTGGAGACATATCTATGAATAACAAGGAATGCAGGAAACAGGAGCTGTGGCAGACAAACGGGGACAGCGGGCTTCATGAGGAGTGCGGTGTATTCGGCATGTACGACTTTGACGGTGGAGACGTTGCGTCCACGATATATTACGGTCTTTTTGCGTTGCAGCACCGGGGCCAGGAAAGCTGCGGTATTGCGGTCAGCCAGACGAACGGGCCGAAGGGAAAGGTTACTTCGTATAAGGGAATGGGCCTCGTAAACGAGGTTTTTACCCAGGAAAGCTTAGAGCCGATGCGGGGTGACATCGGAGTCGGCCATGTCCGTTATTCCACGGCGGGCGCCTCCACCCGGGAAAACGCTCAGCCTCTGGTGCTCAATTATGTTAAGGGAACGCTTGCCCTGGCCCATAACGGCAACCTGATTAACGCGACGGAGCTGCGCAAGGATTTGGAGTATACCGGCGCCATTTTCCAGACAACGATTGATTCGGAGGTCATCGCATATCATATTGCAAGGGAGCGTTTGAAGTCGAAAACGGTGGAGGAGGCGGTCAGACGCGCCTGCGGCAGGATTCAGGGAGCGTATTCCCTGGTGGTTATGAGTCCGCGCAAGCTGATCGGGGCGCGGGACCCGTTCGGATTTAAACCGCTTTGTATCGGCAAACGCGATAATGCCTATATCATTGCCTCGGAAACCTGTGCGCTCGACACGGTGGGCGCCGAGTTTGTCCGGGATGTGCTTCCGGGAGAAATCGTAACAATTACGCCGGAGGGCGGAATCCAATCTGATTTGTCCATGGCGCTGCCCCCGCAGCAGGAGGCACGGTGTATTTTCGAGTATATTTATTTTGCGCGGCCGGACAGCCATATTGACGGCGTCAGTGTCTATGCTTCCAGAATTAAGGCGGGGCGTTTCCTTGCGATGGACAGTCCGGTAGAGGCGGATCTTGTGGTGGGCGTTCCGGAATCCGGCAATGCGGCGGCGCTCGGTTATTCCCTGCAGTCAGGTATTCCCTACGGGACGGCTTTCGTAAAGAACGGTTATGTGGGAAGAACCTTCATCAAACCAAAGCAGAGCAGCCGTGAATCCAGCGTCAGGATTAAGCTGAATGTACTCAAAGAGGCGGTCGATGGAAAGAGGGTTATCATGATTGACGATTCCATCGTCCGTGGGACAACCTCGGACCGTATCGTAAAGATGCTGCGCGACGCCGGGGCGACCGAGGTGCATGTGCGAATCAGCTCCCCGCCGTTTTTATGGCCCTGCTATTTCGGGACGGATATTCCCGAACGCGAGCAGCTCATTGCCTACAACCGTTCGATAGAGGATATCCGGCGCGTGATTGGAGCGGATTCTCTCGGTTATCTTGAAATCGGGCGTCTGGAGGAAATGGTAGAGGGCCTGCATATCTGTAAGGGCTGCTTTACGGGAGCCTACCCGATGGATCCGCCGACGGAGGATATCCGGGGAGATTTTGAGCGGTAAAAAGCGGAAATATGCTTTATTTGAGAAAAGGAGAACGACTATGAGTACAGACCGATATACAAGCCCGCTGTCGGAGCGGTATGCCAGCAAAGAGATGCAGTATATTTTTTCCCAGGATATGAAGTTTAAGACCTGGCGAAAGCTCTGGATTGCTCTGGCGGAGACTGAAATGGAGCTGGGGTTAAGTGAGAACGGAAAGCCGGTAATTTCACAGGAGCAAATCGATGAGCTCAAAGCCCATGCGGAGGACATCAATTATGATGTGGCAAGGGAGCGTGAAAAGCTGGTACGCCATGATGTGATGAGTCATGTCTACGCGTACGGGCAGCAGTGTCCGAAGGCGGCGGGAATCATTCATCTGGGAGCAACCTCCTGTTATGTGGGCGACAATACCGATATTATTGTGATGCGCGAAGCGCTGCGTCTCGTCCGTAAAAAATTAATCAACGTCATAGCGGAGCTGGCAAAGTTTGCGGAGCAGTATAAAAATCTGCCGACGCTGGCGTTTACCCATTTCCAGCCGGCGCAGCCGACAACGGTCGGAAAACGCGCGACTCTCTGGGCGCAGGAGTTTATCATGGATTTGGAGGATTTGGATTATGTGCTCGGCTCTTTAAAGCTGCTTGGCTCCAAGGGCACGACGGGGACACAGGCGAGCTTTTTAGAGCTGTTTGACGGAGATCAGGAGACCATTGATAAGATTGACCCGATGATCGCCAAAAAGATGGGCTTTGAGGCGTGCTATGCCGTTTCCGGGCAGACCTATTCCAGAAAAGTGGATACGCGGGTCGCAAATATTCTGGCCGGCATCGCCGCGAGCGCACATAAGATGTCAAATGATATTCGCCTTCTTCAGCATTTAAAAGAAGTGGAGGAGCCGTTTGAGAAAAATCAGATTGGTTCTTCGGCGATGGCATATAAGAGAAATCCGATGCGCTCCGAGCGGATTGCATCCCTGGCGCGCTATGTCATGATTGACGCGTTAAATCCGGCAATCACATCTGCCACTCAGTGGTTTGAGCGGACGCTGGATGATTCCGCGAATAAGAGACTGTCGATGCCCGAGGGCTTCCTTGCCGTTGACGGAATCCTTGACCTTTGCTTAAATGTGGTGGACGGGCTTGTGGTATACGATAAGGTAATCACAAAACATATGATGGCGGAGCTTCCGTTTATGGCGACTGAGAATATCATGATGGACGCGGTAAAGAACGGCGGAAACCGTCAGGAGCTCCACGAGAAAATCCGTACGCTGTCAATGCAGGCGGGAAAGACCGTTAAGGAGGAAGGAAAGGATAATAACCTTCTGGAGCTGATTGCGGCGGATCCGGAATTTAATCTGACGCTGGAAGAACTTCAGGCAACCATGGAGCCGTCGAAATATGTGGGACGCGCGCCGCTTCAGGTGAATAAGTTCCTTGCGGACGTGGTAAATCCGATTTTAGAGGCAAATCGGGAACTTCTCGGAATGAAAGCAGAAATCAACGTTTAGAGAAAAATGGCCGTATTGATATGCTTTGTGCGGTCGTTTATAAAAGGAGTAAAGTATGAATAAAAAGATTAAAAGCAACTATGAAGCGTTGGCGCAGAGTACAGGTTTGCGCTTTGATACGGAAGGGGGCGCTTTATACGGGGAGCGCGGGGCGTTTCAGGTAACGGTATCTGCGGTGGATGCAAATCATCCTTATCTGTTTGTTGTGATGATTTCCGCACAGCGTCCCGGCGGGGTGCTTACCAAGGAGGAATGCAGGCAGTTTCAAAAGGAGAATAAGCCTGTGGCAAATCTGGGACAAAACGGGTACTTAATTCGTATGTCTTTAAAAGCTACCACTAACCAAAGTAAGCTTCTGGAAAATCTGAATGCTTCCCTCAATGCGCTGGTCAACTTTCTGCGCGCGTCGGGCTTTCAGAACTGCTGTCAGACCTGTGGGAAGCCTGAGAGCGACGTCTGCTGCGTATCCGGCAGCTACGCACATCTCTGTCCTGACTGCTTTGCATCAGTGCAGCAAAATAAAACGATGGATTACTCCAGAAAACAGCGTAAAAATGAAAATATCCTGGGCGGTATTGTGGGCGCGTTGCTTGGTACACTTTTGGGAGTGCTCTGTATCATTATCCTCAGTCAGCTCGGATATGTGGCCGCGCTTTCCGGTGTTGTCATGGCGGTCTGTACGCTCAAGGGTTACGAGCTGCTGGGTGGTAAACTCACGAAAAAAGGAATCGTAATCAGTATCATACTGATGCTGGTCATGACATATGTCGGGGACCAGATAGACTGGGCAATCATGATTTCCCGTGAATTGCAGCTTGATTTTGTGGCGTCCTTTCAGGCGTTCCCGTTCTTTTTGCAGCAGCAGATTATTCCGGCTGCGTCCTACTGGGGGAATTTAGCATTGTTATATTTATTTTTGTTGCTTGGAGCTGTTCCGACGGTGATAAACACCTTAAAGAATCAGAAAAATGAAGGAAATATCTATCGTTTGGGCAGAACGCCGCAGAATCTGGAGTAAGATAAAACAGATTGTACAATACATATGGGTTTCAAGAGGATAGCGCAATTTTTTGCGCTATCCTTTTTTAGATAGATTCGGGTGTTGCTTTTTAACGGTAATCCCCCATGTAAAACAAAGCTACCGTTCCGGGGCCTGAATGAGCGCCAATGGTGGGCCCGATATAATCAATCAGGAAGGTCTCAAAGCCCAGCCTCTGCCTGATTAAATCCGCTACAAACCGGGCGTCTTCCTCGCAGTCCCCGTGTCCGATGAAAATAATATCGTTCTTGTCCTTCCAGGAGCCGATTTGCTTTTCCATGCAGTCGACAAGAGCGATCAGAGACTTTTTGCGTCCCCGCACCTTGCTAAGCATCACAAGATGTCCGTCATTGTCTACGTGAAGTACCGGTTTTAAATTAATCATTGTTCCCACAATCGCGGCTGTTTTCGAAAGACGGCCTCCACGGTGCAGATGGAATAAATCGTCCACGGTAAAATTCATCACCAGATGTTCTTTGTTTTTTTCAAGCCAGGTCACCGTCTCGTCAAGAGATTTTCCGGCTTCCTTTAAGGTGACAGCCTTATGAACAAAAAGGCCTTCCCCAAGGGCTGCCGCAAGGGAATCCACAACGATGATTTTGCGGTCGGGGTATTTCTCCTGCACATCCGCCGCCGCCAGACGGCAGGTATTAAAGCTTCCGCTTAACCCGGAGGAAAAAGCAACGTGCAGAATATCTGCATCCCGGCTTTTTAAAATAGATTCATACAGAGACTCCGCTTCCTCCAGGTTTGCCTGTGAGGTTGTCGGAAGAGCGCCTCCGCGCATTTTATCGTAAAATTCTTTGATTGGCATGGGAGCATCCCAGGTGTAGGTAGTGCCGTCGATGGTGTAGGGGAGCGACATCATATAAAGTCCGTGCTCTTTGACATATTCCGCGGGCAGGTCTGTTGTGGAATCGGTTACAATAACATAATCTCTCATAAAGATCCTCCATTCCGGCGCGTTTTAAACGCGGTGTTCTACTGCGGTTATTTGCGGCGCACCGGTAAAAATATCTGATATTGATAAATGAACGTTGTGTTTTATGACTCAGGTACCAGACTTAATTATAAAGGAAACAGAAAGAAAAGAAAAGGAAAAAAATCAAAAAAGGTATTTACAAACGTAAAGAAACGAAGTATGATATTAACATCTTTTTATCAGACGTATGTGAATAGTCCGGTATCGTCTTAGTCCATTGAGGGGACAGGAGGAGCCTTGAAGGGGATTGTTTACAGAGCTTATCGTGGCAGACGGGCCCGGGTTCGTCAGTGTCACGTCGCAGAGAGCGTATCTCATGCGCTCGTCTATCATCATTCGATTTATCCCATTTTAGAAGAACAATTAATGACAGAAAGCAGAGGTATACCTTGCGGTCTTTACAGCGCGAAGGGAGGATGTGCCGTATGTCCGTAAAAATTGCGTTTCGAAGTGCGGGAGAAGTCTGCCGTTCTGCGGAAAATATGCTTTTGACGGCATGGTTTTACGCTGCTTTGCGGCCGGCGGGCAGCGTGCTGGTGCAGACAGATAAAACCTGGCGCTGTATTTAT
>CALWBG010000097.1 GCA_944375975.1 uncultured Roseburia sp. | reverse complement strand
CGTCACCACCACCATGGTCATGCCGTCCTCCGCAAGCTCCTTCATCACCCCGAGCACTTCGCCCACCATTTCGGGGTCCAGCGCCGAGGTCGGCTCATCAAATAAAATAATATCGGGATTCATCGCAAGCGAGCGCACGATTGCGATTCTCTGCTTCTGCCCGCCGGAAAGCCTGGCCGGATAAGCGTCCGCCTTGTCGGAAAGCCCGATTCTTGCGAGCAGCTCATCCGCCCGTTTTGCCGCCTCATCCTTCGTCAGCTTACCGAGCTTCACCGGGGCAAGCATAATATTTTCCCTGACCGTCATATTTGGAAACAGATTAAACTGCTGAAATACCATGCCGATTTTCTCCCGGATATGGTTAATATCTACGTCTTTGTCCGTGATATCCGTCCCCTCAAACAATACCTGCCCCGCCGTGGGCTCCTCCAGCAGATTTAAGGAACGCAGGAACGTGGATTTTCCGCAGCCAGACGGTCCGATGAGGGCAAGCACGTCTCCCCTGCGGATTGTGGTGGAAATTCCCTTTAACACCTCATGCCCGTCAAAGGATTTCCGCAGATTTTTCACTTCCAGAATCACCTGATTATCGCTCATTGTTTCTCAACCGCCTTTCGAGTAAATTAACCGCCTTGCTTAAGCCCATCACCATCACCAGATAAATCAGCGCGACCGCAATCAACGGCATAAACGCCTCAAAGGTAACACTCCTTATGATATCGCCGCCCTTCGTCAAATCCAAAAGACCGATATAGCCGCTGATGGACGTTTCCTTTAACAGGCTGATAAACTCATTGCAGAGCGCGGGAAGAATATTCTTGATTGCCTGGGGCAGGATAATCGACCCCATCGTCTGCCTGTAATTTAACCCGAGGCTGCGCCCCGCTTCAAACTGCCCGATGTCCACCGCCATAATTCCGGAGCGCACGATTTCCGCTACATAGGCGGCAGAGTTTAAACCGAAAGCAATAATTGCCACAATCAGCTTTCCGGTGTTTAAGCTCTGGAAAATGACGTAATAAATAATCAATAACTGTATCATAATCGGCGTGCCGCGCACAATAGTAAGATATAATTTGCAGACGGCATTTAACACGGCAAAGCTGCCGTTCCTGTCATGGCCCGTGCGGACAATCGCAATCAAAAAGCCGAGCACCAGGCCAATCAGCAGCGCGAATACCGTAATAATCAGGGTATTGCCGAGTCCTTTTACCAGGTACTGATAACGGCTGTCCTTAATAAAGTTGTCATAAAACTTTTGCGCAAATCCGTTGTTCTCCGCCGAAGCCGTTTCATCCCGCACAATAATCACCTGTTTTGAAGTCGTGTAGGTGTCGGAAAAATTGACGTTCTTTTTGCGCTCCTCGGTGACAGTAAAGCCTGACGCGCCGATATCCACTTTCCCCGTAGAGACGGCGGAAATAATCGAATCAAACGCCATATCCTCCACGGCAAGCTCCATACCGAGCTTATCGCAGATTGCCTGCATAATGTCAATATCGATACCGACAATCTCCCCGTTCTCATAGCTCTCATAGGGCGGGAACTCCGCATTTGTCCCAATCGTCAGCGTACCGTTTTCACGGCTGACGTCCTTTTTTTCATAGGGGTATTTTCCTATGTCAGATTCCTCTCCGACATAATTTTTCTCAATCTGCTCTAATGTGCCATCCGCCTTAAGCCCGGCAAGCGCCGTATTGACCTGCTCTAAAAGCGCATCGTTGCCCTTCGCCACGACAAAGGCATACTCCTCCAGCGTAAATTCTTCCTCGAGCACCTTAATACCACTGTTCTGCTCCACAAACTTAAGCGCGGGCTGCTCATCGATAATCACACAGTCGATTTTCCCCTGCTTTAACGCCTGAATGGCGTCGGCTCCCTTGTTATAGCGCTCCACAACGGTACCGGAGCCGTCATTCTCGTAATCACTGACGTATATGTCTCCCGTCGTGCCGAGCTGCACGCCGACACGCTTTCCGGGAATATCCTCCGCCGAAGCGACGTTCTGTTCCGTGGAAGCCGTCTCCTCCGACGTATGTTCCTCCGCCGCGTTTTTGCATCCTGCCGCTCCCACCAGAAGCAACGCCGCAAAAAACAAAACGGCCAGCCATTGTTTTCTGTTTCTTTTCATCCGTATTTCACTCCTCGTTTCAAATTTTAAAACTATTTTTAAGCTTCCTCATGCGTGAAAGCTCCTCCACATACAGAAGGATGAATTTCTGCCCCTCGATACCCACGGATTCGTCAAATTCCTCCCCGTTTACAATGGAATTCGACAGAATACGAATCCCGATGAAGGGAATCCCATAAGAAAGGCATAACTGTGCCGGGGCCGCCGACTCCATATCCTCCACCGCCGTGCCGAAGCGCTCCCGCAGCAACGCAATCCGGTCGAGCTGGCTGTTCCATTCGTCCCCCGATCCAATCACGCCCCGCGCGGCCCGTACGTCTGCCGTCACGCGCTCCGCGGCGCAAAGCAGCGCCTCGTCGCAGGGAAAGTCGCGCACCTTTTCCACCGCACCTTTTTGGGCGTTAAAAATCTCGATTGGCAGCGGTTCAAACGCCGTCCCGTCAATTCCCGCCCCCTCGGGAGAAAAGGCGCGTATCTGTGCCCCGATTGGAACTACCTTCTCCCCAAGCACAATGTCTCCCCGATGAAACCGTTTGTCATGGCCGCCGCCAATCCCCTGATTGATTACCGCCCAGGGGGAAAAATGTACCAGCGCAAGGCTCGTGGCCGCCGCCGCGTTCGTCATACCCTGAAATGTCCTGGAAAGCACTACCGGTTCTTCCCCGAGAAACCCGGTATGGAAAGCATAAATACCGATATGAACCAGCTTATGCTCCGTAAGCCTTTCCGCCAGATATGACGTTTCTGTATCCATCGCTCCCTGAATCAGCAGGGACGACTGTGTTTTAAAATCGTAATCGCGCATTCCGTCGCTCCCATCCGCCGCCCCGGGGCGGCTTTACTCATGCCTACTATACGTTGACCAGGGTCCTCTGTCAAGAACTGTTTTTCTGCCGCCAAACTTGCTTGTCATACAGCTTATGGCTGAACTGTTACAATTTGCTCTTGACGAAAGGGCTTTGCTGTTTTATGGTAAATAAAAACAGGAACGGAGGAATTTTAATGGAAAAAATAGCGAGTTTTACGATTGACCATATCCGGCTTGAACCGGGAATTTATGTTTCCAGAAAGGATCAGGCGGGTTCTGAAACGATTACCACCTTTGATCTGCGCATGACCTCCCCGAACGACGAACCGGTCATGAATACGGCAGAGGTACACACCATCGAACATCTGGGCGCTACTTTTCTGCGCAACCACAGAGATTTTAAGGAGAAAACCATTTATTTCGGGCCGATGGGCTGCCGCACGGGCTTTTATCTTCTGCTTGCCGGGGATTACGAGTCAAAGGATATTGTCGGGCTTGTCACGGAAATGTTTGAGTTTATCCGCGATTTTAAAGATGAGGTTCCGGGCGCTTCCCCGAAGGACTGCGGCAATTACCTTGATATGAATCTTGGAATGGCAAATTATCTGGCGAACCGTTACCTGACGAAAACGCTCTATGATATCGACGAAGCCCATCTGAACTATCCGGCATAAAGTATCTTTTACAAAATCATAACAACGGCAAAGGCGGCCTTGAAATTTTTTCAAAGCCGCCCTTTTTGCAACAATTCAATAAATATATTTCACAAACGTCACTCCGTCGATTCCCTCCACAAATTTCAGGATATTCTCACGGGTTTCGTTTTTCATCCCCTTTACCGTGATAACGGCTCTCTGGAACTTTTTCCCCCGCTTTCCCATCTGCACTTCCTCGATTTCCAGACCGTAGTCCAAAACCTTCTGGGTGATAACCGCAATTGAAGTTTCGCCGCCAAATTCCAGATAAATCCCATAGCAGACCGATTCCACCAGCATACTGTACTCTACTTTTTTAAAATGTGTCATAATCAGATAGACCGCAGCGGTAGCAATTAATCCCGCGCTGTAAAATCCTATACCGAGCGCAAGGCCGATGCTTGCGGCGGTCCACAGTCCGGCAGCCGTTGTAAGCCCTCTGACCCGTGTTTTCCCGGAAATAATAATACTCCCCGCTCCCAGAAAACCAATGCCGCTGATAACCTGCGCTCCCAGTCTTGACGGATCCCCCGCCTCAAAGGTATTATACATATACTGTCCTGTCGCCATGACGATGGCGGAACCGACACAGACCAGCATGTAGGTCCGCATACCCGCGGGCTGGTGGGCCCTTCCCCGTTCCGCTCCGATAACGCCTCCGCATGCAACGGCCAACAGGATACGAAAACAGATAGAAAGAATATTCAGTTCTTTAAGATATGCCGCAATGTCTGCCATCAACTGCATTAAATCTTTCCCTCCATTTCGAAATGGTTCCTTACTGTTACGGGATTTTTCCGTCTAAAAGTTCACCAATATTTTCGGTTAGCTCCTCCAGAGAAATCACACGCTCCGGCGAGACGACATGGCGTATCTCATAAAGCGCCGGTCCCTGATATCCCGCTTCCCGCAGCATATTAAGCAGCGTCTTCCACGGGTTAATGCCATGCCCCGGCAAATCATGACGTTCATCCATGAAATCATAATCGGAAATATGCAGGGAAACCGGACAATAACCATGGCGAAGCATATTTTGCAGAAAAGAAACGTTGTCTTCATCGAGGGAATGATTCGTATCAAATAGAAAGGACGCTCCTGTCGCCTCTAACAGCGAAAGCATTTCCTCCGACCGATTTCCCAGACAGGTACGCGGGAGATTTTCCAACGCCAGTGTCACTCCGCACTCTTTTGCAGCCTGATTTAAAAGTTTTAAATTTCGCTTTGCATTTTTAAGCCGTCCGGACCGCTCATCCGGCGAAACAGGCTCAAAACTCGGATGGATGACCGCCACTGAAATGTGTGCCTGTGACGCTGCCTGAATCAATGCAATATCATCGCGCAGAGCCTCTTTGGCCTGTTCCCGGGACAAATCCCACTTTTCGGAAAACGGCAGATGTATGCTCCAGATTTGAAGACCGAGCGAGCAGCAATACTCATACAGCCTTTTGGCAGAGCCTTTCTCCGTAAAATGATATTTTCCAAAATATTCATCGTGGGAAAATGATAATTCCACACAGTCAAACCCATGGGCGGCAATATCCTTAAGCACCTCATCGTCCGCCCCCGTGGACTCCCCTTTCTCGTTCTGAAAGAAGCTTAACGAGATTCCTTTTTTCCAATCGTACATATATTCCCCCATACTTGCTTTCCGACTTATTTACTCACAGAATCAAGCTGCCCCTCAATGATATATCTTTGCAGCAGTATATACAACAGGATGACCGGAAGCAGCGACACGGCACACATCGCACATGCCAGCGGCACGTTCTGTACAGCCCCCGCCGCTACATAAAAGGCTTTCCGCACTACTAGGACAACCGTTGACTTGCTGGTATTTGTCAGCAAATAGCTCGGCATCGCATAATTATTCCAGGCACCAATCGCAATCATGATTAATCTGGTAACCGTCACCGGCTTTAGCTGCGGCAGTATAATCTGAAAAAACGTGCGCAAAATTCCCGCGCCGTCAATAGCCGCCGCCTCATCCAGATCCTTTGGTATGGAGACGATAAACGACGTATAGAAAAACATCGTTCCCGACATTCCGATGGCCGCCGTCTGAAGCGCCAATGCCCATATTTTATTTACCATGTGGAAATTTACCATCAGCGAGTATGTACCAACCAAAAGAGACAGACTCGGAATCATCATAATACAAATATTAAAGGTTCTCAGCGTTGTAGCCGCTCTTCCACCCGCACGCGCAAGGCCGTAAGCAGCCAATCCGCCTAATACGACTTCCACGACGCAAACCTCCGCCGCATAAACCAGGGAATTTTTAAAGCCTTCCAGCAAATCGGAAGACGTAAACGCCTGTATGTAGTTATCCAGCGTCCATTTTTCCGGCAAATACAACCGCGGTGTCAAATCCGTCACATAACGGAATGATTGATTTAACATAACATAAATCGGCAGTAAATACAAGAGCACCAGCAGGACGGCCACTACATAGACGCCTATCCTTACTTTCTTATTCGGAGCGTGGAATTCCCGCATCGTCATTTTTTCATACTCATAATTTTTCATCAGTATTCCACCTCCTTGCTCCTTAAATATCGGTTGATAGGAACGGCCACAAGGAATATTATCACAAACAGCGCGATTCCGACTGCCGATGAATAACCCGCCTTTTCATCATTAAAGTAGAGAAGGGATATATAATATGACAGCGACAAGGACTTTCGGTTCGGGCCGCCGTTTGTCAGCGTAACAATAATATCGTACAGCTTTAAGCCGCCAATCAGGTTCGTAATGACAGCCGTTGTAATTGCAGGTATGAGAAGCGGAACATCCACTTTGAAAAATATCTGTCGCTTGCTCGCACCGTCGAGCAGCGCTGCCTCCTCATACATTTTGGGAATATTCTGTAAGCCAGCGAGATATATCAGCATACAAAATCCCATTGTCTGCCAACTGTTAATCAGAGTAATAATAAGTACGGAACTGACTCCTGTCTTCATCCAGTAAATATTTTCAATTCCAAACAAATTCAACATATTATTTAAAACACCATTGTCAAAATTGAAGATATAGTACTGTATAGCTCCCATGATAACGCCCGAAATCATAATCGGCATATAGAGTATCAAACGTACAAAATTTCTCCCCCGAAATTGTTTATTTACAAACAGGGCGGCAGAAAGTCCAAAAATGTTTTGCAGCAGAGTACTTCCAAATCCGTACACGAAGGTATTTAAGGTAGAACGCCAAAAAACGTCATCCGTGAAAAGGGAGAGATAATTCTCCAGTCCAATGAATTTCATATTTTGTGAAAAACCGTTCCACTTAAACAACGATACCCGCAGCGCATTCCCCAACGGTATAATCATAAAAATAAATATCAGTAAAAAAGCAGGAATGCTAAGCGATAATAATATCCTTTTTCTCCTTTTCTCCATTATAGTCCATCCTTTCCGCCCAACCTCCCCCCTGAGCGGCAGACTACATTGCCGCCCAAAGGGATCAGATACCAAAATTACTTATTCTTCCTGTGCTGCTTCATACAAATCCACGTAATTCTCTTTCAGATAGTCAATAATCTCCTGCTTGCTTTCATCCGACTGGTCCTCATAGAACATTCCTGCAGCAACCTCAAAAATACTCCACATGCCGGCCGGCATATATTTTCTGTCCCAGAGATTGTCATAAAATACGTCAGGACAGTGAGATTCCATTTCCTCAAGCATTTCCATGCCGTAAGATTTTGTTGTCTCGGAAGGCAAGGTGCTGATTTCTCCCGCGGCTGCGTTGATGCCATCCGCATTTTCAGCGATATAGTTTAAGAATGCCTTACATACGTCCATCTCCTCGGTATCCTTCCAAATACCGAAAGAAGCTCCCTCTCCAATTCCGACAAAACGTGCACCGCCTTCTTCACTCGCGCAAATCGGAATCATTGCCATCGTCACATCAGGATTTTGAGCAACAACCGCTGTCTGGTAAGAACTTCCGATACCAACAACAAATGCACATTCGTTTCTCGCGCAGCGCTCAATGGCGTCTGTCTGGCTGATCGTACCGCAGTCCTCATACAGATACCCGTTATCAAACCAGGTTTGCAGATAATCGAGAATTGTGCGAAATTCTTCCCAGTCCCAGGTACCGTTTAACATTTCTTCATTCACATCATACGTTTCTCCCTCATAACTGAGCCAGGAACCATCTGCGTTGGCAAGTGCGCCAGCCGAGGTAAAATAGTTCGCAATCGGCGTATAACCTGCCTCTTTTATCTTGTCGCACGCCTCGTTAAAATCATCCCAGGTCTCAATCGCCCATGGGTCTACGCCAGCCGCTTCGCACACATCCATATTCACTGCCGTCCCCAGACAGGAGCCTGTTGTCATCAAGGTGTAAATTTTACCATCCGTATCACGAATTACGCCAAGTGCCGCGTCACTTAAGTCGCCTGCCCACGGCTCTCCGCTCAAATCCGTAAGATATTCCTTGTAACGAATTAAGCTCCAGCCATGTGTCTCGAAAATGTCGGGAAGATCATTGGAAGCCATCCTGGTTTTCATCATGCTTTCATAGTCATCTCCATATTCGTCCAGAGTAATGTTCACTCCCGTTTCACTTTCAAAGCCGGCGATCACTTCCTTATAAGCCGCGAGCGTATCTCCGGTCAGATACGTTGCAATCTCGATAGATTTTCCACTATAATCTGTAGAACCATCTGCCGTGTTCTCTGTTGTTTCTGCGGAACCGTCCGCTCCGGCAGCATTATTCTGTGTTGCATTATTGCCCCCACATGCCGTAAGCAATACAGAACTTGCCGTAAGACATAACGCTGCTGTTGTTTTCATCCACTTCTTCATTGCCATAATATCTTCCTCCTTTTTTTATTGAAAGGCGACCGCAAAGCATCGCCTTGTTAACGTGTTATTCTTTCTTTATCCATTAAAATTCATAAACGCAACCGTCATATGCCACTTCATAGCCTTTGGGGTTTTCCTGCGCACATATCTTCTCATGTGTATAGTCCTTAAAATGTGCAAAATGATTTAACACTAATATTGTGTCAGGATTTATACAGTCCATCCTTCTTAGTCTCTCTCTCACTTCATCTACCGCTGCAAAGCCCATATGTCCCTGTTTCCAGCCCCGACTCAGTGCCGTACAGTCAAAGCTTACCAGATTAAATCTTTCACCTTCCAGATAATCCCATGTACAAGCAGGAAAAATTCCTGTATCGTGCGCATAAAGAATCTGTTTTGCACCGCGCCGAATCATATACATCAACGACTTTTCCGGCTGATTGTGATCCGCTGGCAGCGCGGTCACTTCATACCCATCTTCCGTGCATATCCGGTCAAACGGCTCAAGTTTATAAAATACCACAAATTTGTCAAACCCGTCATATAATTCAGCCGCCTCATAAAACCTTTTTTCAATCGTCCCATTGCCATATACCGAAAGCCTGAACTTTGGAAGATCCGATGCAAAATTCGCACTTCTCATAAAAATATCATATGGAAAAAAATGGTCATGATGGCTGTGCGTAATCAGAAGGGTATGTACCATACGCAAATCCAAATGAAGCCTCTGTGCGTGATAATTGGTATCCGGCGGAAAGTCAATGAGCAGTGACGTATCGACCAGCGCCTGGCTTCTTGTCCGTATATTTTTCCCTCCATATTTTCTGGCCAAATTGCAAGCCTCACAATTACAAAACAGTGCCGGCCAGGCTTCCGAAGCCGACGTCCCATAATAGGTTATTTTCATGTACTCCCCACCTATCCGCATGATATTTCGGCTATCCGCCGATCATGTTTTCCCTGGCAGCGCAACAAATTACATTTGTTGTAAAATGCATAAAATGTTGTTGTTATTGCCTAAATCAATAATCAATTTTTTGTACTAATCGCACTATATTCAACTGAATATTTTCCGTATTTTATCTATTTTTTTCAGTTTTTGATTATTTTTTTCATTTCTATATTGTTATTTATACCATATTTTGATATAAATAAAAGGGAATTATGTTGTCACTATTTCATATTTTGTTGTTTATGGAGAAAATAGAAACATGGGAACAAAAAATATCAGCTATTTCAGACAAAACGAATCAACAAATGAAACAATAAAGATATTCGATTACGGCTATCACGAAACTACGCAGGGGCATTATTCCACGCAGACCGTAATCGACCACTATGTACTCCATTGTATTGTAAGCGGGAAAGGAAGCTACGAGGTGAATAACCAGACCTTCCACCTGGAAGCAAACGACTGTTTTCTGCTGCTTCCGGGCGTCCCTATCCTATATCAGT
>CALWBG010000096.1 GCA_944375975.1 uncultured Roseburia sp. | reverse complement strand
CTCCTCCACATAACCCTCCAGATGTTCCTTTAACAGATCTCCGTAGGACTGCTGCTCCAAAAGCCGCTCGAAAAACTGATTCATATTATGCAGCATGTCCTGCAACGCCTTATTGAGCTTTTTCGTATTGACAAGCGCTGTTTTTAACATGGCAAGATTCATGCGGCGGTCATTTTTAAAAGAAAACAGGGTCGCATATACATTCTGAATATAAAGTTCCGTCTCATCCTGCGGCTCCTCGGCCAGCTTTTCAAACGCTTCTATCATCACCGCCGCGTAGTCCGGTATCACAATATTTGTCGTCATGGCCGTGTAATCCTCGATTTTCCGCAGCCATTTTGCCCGAATCAGCCAGTTTAAAATGCGCCCCGGCATCGGAAGCTTTAATTCCTCCTCGGTCTCGCCCTCCTCCGGCTCAAGGGCATAACGGCGCAGGGAGCACATGTCACTTAAAATCTGGACACATGCCTCCCTGCTCAAAAAATAATTATTGTACTGGTATTCGTCGTTGATAGTCAGAAGTGCTTCCATGTAGATGTCCCGGTTTACCGACCGGAACAGCCCCCAGAAAGACGCTGGGATATCGTATATCAATTTCACTCTGTCAATTTCCTTACTTGTCTTATTTCGTCCGGGACTCGTTATTTCGTCCGGGACTCGTTATTTCGTCCTTGATTCGTCGAGCATATTCATTTTCAGTTCGTAATACGCCGGACTCATGTCCAGATAATGTCCGTGCGGATTCTCAAACCGCTGTTCTTCCTCCCATACCTCATCGGAAAGCTGCCGCTCCACATAAGCGCGGATATCGTCAAGCGATTCCTTCGGCATAACTCTCTTCCCGCCTGAAATGACAGGCTGCTGGAGTTTCACCGCCGTACAGCCCTCAAAATAACGGTTCTTCCACGGTTTCACCGGATCCACATAACGGTAGGGGACGGACATATCCACAGTCTCTCCCTCCATCGTAATCAAATCGGCAACGGAATGACCCGCCGCGTCATAGATGCGGTACACCTCTTTGCGTCCGGGATTCGTGATTTTTTCCACATTCTCGGAAATTTTGATGCGCGGCTCAAACACGCCGTTTTCCTCCACCGCGGCAATCTTATAGACCGCTCCGAACACCGGGTCTGATTTCGCGGTAATCAGACGTTCCCCGACGCCGAAGCTGTCAATCCTGCCGCCCTGCTGCAAAATCGACGTTATGGTATATTCGTCCAGACTGTTTGAAACGATGATGGCACAGTCCTCAAGTCCCGCCGCATCCAGCATTTTACGGATTTTCTTTGAGAGATAAGCGAGGTCTCCGCTGTCGATGCGGATTCCCTTTAACCGTTTACCCATCGGCGCGAGCACCTCTTTTGCGACACGGATGGCATTCGGAATGCCGGAGCCGATCACGTCATAGGTATCCACCAGCAGCACCGTGCCGTCCGGATAATTTTCCGCATAATGACGGAACGCCTCGTACTCGTCCTTATAATACATCACCCAACTGTGGGCCATCGTCCCGCTGACCGGAATTCCGAACATCTGCCCCGCCATCACGGTCGCGGTCCCGACCGCGCCGCCGATATAGGCAGCCCTCGCCCCGTAAACCGCGGCGTCCATATTATGCGCGCGTCTTGCGCCAAAATCGGAAACGGCCCGCCCCTCCGCGGCGTTCACAATCCGCCTCGTTTTGGTGGCAATCAGGGACTGGTGGTTAATCTGCGCAAGCAGCGCCGTCTCAATCAGCTGCGCGTCAATTAACGGCGCAACCACCGTAAGCACCGGCTCGTTCGGGTACATCACCGTCCCTTCCCGGAAGGAATAGACATCCCCCGAGAAGGAAAATTCCTGCAAATACGCAAGAAATTCTTCGGTAAAAAGATTCAGGGAACGGAAATACGCTATATCTTCCGCGTCAAAATGGAGGTTCTCAATATATTCCAGAATCTGCTCAAGCCCGGCAAAAATGGCAAAGCCGCCGCCATCCGGGTTTTTGCGGTAAAACACGTCAAACACCACACGCGCGTCTTTATCCTGGTCGTTAAAATACCCGTTTGCCATGGTCATCTCATAAAGGTCCATCACCATGGTCAGGTTTCTTTTCTCATTCTGTTTCATAATTTTTTGTAACCTCCATTTCTGAAACTGCCATAAACCTACCTCGAAAGCTCCGACAGCAGCTCCCTTTTGCGCTTACCTATCAACAACTGCTCATTATAGTGCAGATAGCGCTCACATTCATGCTCCGCCAAAAACAGCGCGGACTGTGCGCCAAGTGTCAGTTCCGTGACAAAAACAACCATTTCTTCTCCGTCCGAAAACGCCTGCTCCATAAAGTCAAACGCACATTCCAGCGCGGCGGACGCAGAAGCCTCCGCCGCGTGAAGCCGCTCTTTTTGAAGGTCGAACCCAGACTTTGCCTGCGCAAAGCTTTCTTTTTTGTCTGCCCCTTCCTTCGGTATTCCGTTTTTCATCCCCGCAAGCAGCTCCGCTTTTTTGCGCGCTTCCTCCCTGGTATAAAAGCCGCCCTGCTTTTCCTGCAAAAAGGCCTGCTCCCACTCCGAAAGCAGGTCAGAATAGCAGGCCGCGGGGTCATCTTCGTCCTCAAGTCTCCCCCGGTATTCCTTTAAAAACGTGTACCATTCATCCGTTTTTTGTTTTTCCCGTCCGGCAGCCTCAAAATACGCACCGAGACCATCTAACAGCAAATGCACCACGCTTAAACGCTCGTCAAACTCCGCCTGTCCGAGCCTTGCAAAGACCTCAGGGCGCACCCGCCCCGCGAGAATCTCCGGAATCCCGTAATCATCCTGATACTTGCGGTACAAATCAAAATACGCTGCCGCGTCCTCCGCCACGTCCGCGTGATGTAAAAATTCTCCAATCACCGTCTCGTCCACCGAAAGCCCGAGCTCCTCGTAAACGTCCATCAGATTGCTCAAATCCTCCCAGCCGCGCGCCGTGACGAAAGAAAGACCGTCCACATCCGCCTCCACCCGGTAGAAATTCTTCGGACGCAGCTTAAGATAGCTTAAAATCGCGCTGTGGATGCGCTGCTTTTTTGCGTATTCCTTCCAGACCTTAAAATCCGCCTCGATATTGAGATAGCGCACGCGGTCAAGCGTCACCATATCAAACTCACGCACCGATTTATTGTATTCCGGCGGATTTCCCGCCGCCACGATCAGCCATCCCTCCGGCACCGCCTGATTCCCGAAGGTTTTGCACTGTAAGAATTGCAGCATCGTCGGCGCGAGCGTCTCCGACACGCAGTTAATCTCATCAATAAAAAGAATCCCCTCCGAGAGGCCGGTTTCTCTCATTTTGCGGTAAACGCTGGCAATGATTTCGCTCATCGTATATTCCGTGACGGAGCAGGACTTTCCGCCGAACTCCTCCTCCCGGATAAACGGAAGCCCCACCGCGCTCTGGCGCGTGTGGTGCGTAATGGTATATGCCACAAGTCCGATTCTGCATTCCCTTGCAATCTGCTCCATAATCTGCGTCTTGCCGATGCCCGGAGGTCCCATCAAAAGAATAGGACGCTGACGGATGGCGGGAATCCGGTAGTCCCCCGCCTCGTCCTTTGCCAGGTATGCCTGTACGGTATGCTTGATTTCTTCCTTTGCCTGTTTAATATTCATGGCCGTCTGTTCTTTCCCTTCTGTCTCATGCCTACTATCTTAATACATTTCTTCTTATTTTCCAATCTTTTTCCGCATTTATTTTCATACCTGATAACAGTTCAGCCATAAACAAAATGATAGAGCAGACTGTGCAAGTTTACTTGCAACAGGCTGTTTTATCATTTTGATATGGGCGGGACGCCCATTAAGCCACAGACAGAAGCTGCAAACGCAGCGGACAGTCGGCATAACCGACGGGTCTGTGGCCTGATGGCTGAACTGTTATATATCCGTTTCAAATGACCAAACGGTTATTTCTCCGTCTCCCCCGGCACAAAAAATTCCTCCTGCGAAAGCTGAAGCCGGATTGCCCACGGCGGCACGGCCGTTTCATCGTAATCCTCCAAAAATAAAAACGCCGTTTTGTATCCAGGTCTTTTTTTCGGATAAATGCCCTTTCCATCCGTAAAATAGAGCAGTCCGCCCAGATTTTTGAGCGCTCCCTGCTCCATCTGTTCCTCAAGGTACGAAAAAACCGGCCGAAAATCGGTTCCACCGCCGCCCGTAACCGTAAACTGTGCCATCAGCCGTTCGATATCCCCTTCATTTCTCACCACGTCATCCCTGCGCACCTGATTATCGCACTGGATGACATGAATCTCCGATTCCTGGAAAAAGCTGTTTTTCTGCGTCAGCACGGAAAAGGTTTCCTTTAAAAAACGCTCCACCAGTCCGCCGCTCGTGGAATAGCTGGTGTCAACCGCCACCGCAAATTCCCGGATTTTTTTGACCTCTCTGGTTTCCAGCGGTTCAATCAGCGGAAGGCTGCCGTAAAGCCGCAGTCCGTAGGTATAGTAATTTAAGTCAAATTCCTCGGGGTCAGCGTGCAGTTCCTCCCGAAAAACCGAAAACCGCTGCAAAAAATCACGATAGCTTCTTTGACTTTGCTCCGCCCTTGCCTGCGCGAAAAACAGTTCCTCGCCCTCCTCCGGCTCGCCGCCCCGTTTCTTTTGCTCCAGCCTGGCCTGGCGCGCAAGCTGATTCCAGCGCTTTTGGCTCGCCGCTGCCTGCTCCTGTCTGGCCTGCCCGTCCTTTTCGTTCGGCCAATAGCAATGGTCGTCCGTATAAAATTCCTTTTTCAGCGCCGCGAGCTCCTCCGACGCAAGCCCTGTGAGCATCCGGTAAATGACCGCCGCCGAAATTCCCTGCCGGCTCTCCCGAAGCTTTCCGTAGAAATGAATCCTCTGCCAGCTTAAAATACGCTTCGTGCAGGACACAGAGAGCCCGTCTATGGTATACTCCACGGCAATATCGCAGGCAAGGTTCCAAAGCCCCCGTTCCCTTTTCCCGCCAATCCACAGATGGGAAAAAATGCAGTGTAGCACCGTATGCAAAAGCGCACGGTTCAGATACGGACTATTTTTCTTAAAAATCCCGATCAGCCATTCCGGGGAAAGATACAGATACCGCCCGTCCGTGGCAAACGCCCTTAAATTACCGTCTGTCTTCGGGGTAAGCTCAAAAAGAGCAAGCCGCAGAAACCGCAGCTCCACATAAATTTCCCTGCGGACAAAATCAATGATTTTTGCGGCCATTTCCTCCTGCCATTCCGTCTCTGTCTGTATATGCACCGTTTGTTCTCCCTTCCGTCGCAAGCTTACTAAAAATCATCAAATGTATATCGCTCCTGTGCGGACGCCTTAAAATACTGCTTCTTTAAATGCAGCAGCAAAGCCGCTCCCTCCGCCCAGCCGCCGCGCGCCGCCTCCGCCGCGCTCTCCTCCACGGCTTTTCGGGGGAGCCAGCCGTTCTCACAGAAACGCGCGATGGTCTGAATGCTCTTTTGCCGCGTCAGCCATACGCAGATTTCCGTTCCATGTGCGCTTAAATATTCCAAATACCGGCTCTTTGCCGTCTCCGTCATGCCGGCCGGGTGCTCAAGCCTTGTGCAGACGATTTTCCGAAGCGTGTCAGCGCTTTCCTCCGCACATGCCTTCTTAAAAATCGTATCATACTGTGTCAAATCGGCAACACCGTCCCGAAAGCACTGCCTTGCCCGAAACCCCTCTCCTTCGATACTCCTCCCGAAAATATGGGCGGGAGCGATCTCGTCGTAATGCTCGGTATATTCGGGATAAAAAACCACGGTTTTCTCTCCGTCCGCAGCCAGAAACGTCACCGTAACATCCCCGGAGAGCTGTGCCAAAATTTTGCGCGCCCCGCTTTTTTCGCCGATTCCGCAGCGAAGCACAAGTGCGTGCAGGCTCCGGCAATTCATAAACACATCGCTGCCAAGCTGCTCCATACGGCTTCCAAGCTCGATTTTCTCCAACGCGGTGCAATTATAAAATGCCAGATTTCCAATCGATTCCACCGTATCGGGCAGCGTCAGGCGTTTTATATGGGAGCCGCAAAGCCGCATACAGCCCCTTTCCTTGCTATGTCCGGCTTCCGCTTTTTCCTGCCAAAGCTCTCGCTCCCCGTCATAAACAAACGCGGTTGTTTCATAATGCACGGGTAAGTGCCCGTCCGGCGCAAAACAATAGGGCGCAAGCTCCATTACCGGCAGCCCCGAGACAGACTCCGGCACCTTTGCCTCCTCTGTCTGCCCGTATACGCCAAGCAGCCTGACGGCTCCGTCTTTTGTGCGCTCCCAATCGTATTCGTAATATTGCATAATAATCCTCGTTTTTCAAAATGTTTTTATTTTTACACATCCGACAACACCCGCATAATAATTTACCGCTTCAAGATATTTTGGGATTTATCTCTTTATTTTCGGATAACACACTATCATCCCACTTTATTCTTTCTTCTGAAAAGTTACCTTTTCCTCTCCAGCGAATAAAATGCCCCTTCTATCAATAGCATCACTTGGTTATCCGCAGATACAACAATTGTCGCGGGCTTATATATTTCTGTTGTCTCCTCTTCGAACCTGGCAAAAAGCTTTATATAGATAACCGGATACTCCACCAAAAAGCTTTCCGAATATGTGGTGGAATTCTTGTAGGAAGGATAATAATCATTGATTCTTGCCGTGCTTAAAATTATGGAAAAGGGGCTATTATAATTATTGGCCCAAATAGCGTTTTCCTTTTCATATTTTGCGGGTGTCTGAAATTCAATCTCAATATCCGGTATTGTGTTCTCTGCCTCACGGACTTCCTCATCGTATTCTTCCAAAAGCTTTTTCTGCGTCTCTTCACCTAAATTGTCATCTGGAAGAAATTTGCATAGGTCAGGAAGAATATATCCCTTATAGCTATCCACCCTCCATATCCCTTGCAGAGGGGCTAAGATCGCATCCACCTCCTCTATACTCCACCGGTT
The DNA here is from genome assembly GCA_944375975.1 of uncultured Roseburia sp. Classification (GTDB taxonomy): domain Bacteria; phylum Bacillota; class Clostridia; order Lachnospirales; family Lachnospiraceae; genus Roseburia. Next base: position 3,144 of record CALWBG010000096.1, on the reverse strand, counting down.
ATTAATTCTGTCTGTATCACTCAGTCTGCTTTTTTCCACAGAAATTTCATTCCCATCAAGAACCTTGAATGTTATACTGTCTTTTAAAGGCGCTGCATCCGTGCTTTCTTTTTCATAAGAAATTTCCGTATTGCTTTCATTTTCATTCTCCCTTTCCCCCAAGCATCCAGAAAGTAAAGACAACATGCTAAATACAATCATAAGTACAATGGCTTTTTTCCCTTTCATATACAGCCTCTCCTAATAATTTAAAACCCGTTTTGATAAATAGCATATTCCTCCATAAATTTTCGATTTATCGCTCCGTCCGTTTCATTCTATCACAATTCCCAGCGTGCAAAAATATCTTTTTTCCGGACTGATTTCTGGCTTTTGGGATATACAAAATAAGCGGCCGGTCCTTTGGCCCGGCTCCTTACTCTTTTCCCGCGCCGCGCTGCACAGCTTGTCACATAATTCATCTGTTAAAACCATATCGGATTCCTCCTTAGGGTTAGATATTCAAATACGGAATCACGGTTTTGTTACTCTCTCGTCAAACAGTGCGGAAAGCTCCTTCTCATAGACCACATGCAGCTCATGCAGCGCCCGCGTCACCGCCACATACAAAAGCTTTGCCTCCGCCTCGTTTTCCCCATAGTCTGCCGGAGACGGATTATACAGGATAACCGCATCAAATTCCAGTCCCTTTGTGAGCTGAATCGGAAGCACCATAACCCCTTTTGAAAATGCCGCTTCCCCGCCGCCTGCGTTTTCTTCCATCCCAAGGAGCCGTCTCACACGCGCCGCCTCGGCTTCGTTCCGGCAGATGACCGCAGCCGTATCATACCCGCGCGCCTGCACCTCGTTAAGCACCGCCCGCACCTTATCGGAAAGCGCCGCTTCTCCCGGTCCCGTCCGATAAAATTCCACCTCTCTGCCGTGCCGTATCACAGGCGTAATCCGATACGCTCCCAGAGACGCCTTTTGTAAGATTCTCCCGGCATACTCCGAAATCTCAATCGTATTCCGGTAGCTTTTCGCAAGAATATGGAAATGCTGCCGCTCCCCGCAAAATACCTGTTTTCTCAGCTCCTCCCAGTCGTTCATACCGGTATCGTAATTGATATTCTGCGACACATCTCCCATAATCGTATAATGACAGCCGAAAAGCACCTGCTTTAGCACATAATATACCGACTCTCCGAAATCCTGCGCCTCATCGATTATCACCTGCCCGAATTCCTCGACGAGCGACTTTGCCGTAATCCGCTTCCAAATCAGTGTGAGCGCCGCCAGATCATATACGGAAAACTCCCCCGGCTTGGGAAGTTCACACTGCCTGGTTTGTAAGAAATCCGCATAAAGAAGGACAATGCTGCTCTTTCCCTTTTCCATCTGAAAATAACCCCGGTACCGCTTCTTTACTGCTTTCTTTTTCTCCGCGCTCTCCTCCCCGGTCATCAGAAACGCAATCCGTTTTTGGATTCTTTCATTTAACAGCTTTTGAAGCTGCACCACGGAGTATTCCGGGTTTTCCTTTAGGGTATCGGCAATGCTCTCCCCGGAGAAGATGACGCCCAGCTTTTCGTCCCGGATATCCTCTCCGGGAACAAAAGCCGCCTTTTGTACCGCAAGCCAGTCTTCCAGCGCCAAAATAAATTCCATCCGGCTCTTTACGGCTTCCTGCTCTCCCTTCCTTGCCACTTCTTTCGGGCGCTTTCCGAAGATTTTTAAAAGCTCCTTTTGATTTTCCAGCTCCAGCAGTTCGCGGAAAAATAAATCCATACGTTTCTGCCGAACGTCATGCACGTCCAGCTCCGGCAGGCCGCTTGTAATATAATGCAGCAGCATGTCGTTGCTGCCGATGATACAGAACTCGGAGGGGCGAAATTTTTTTTCGTAGTTATATAAAATGTAAGAAATCCGGTGCATCGCCACCGTCGTTTTTCCGCTTCCCGCCACGCCCTGTACAATGACATCGCAGTAGGGAGATTCACGGATAATCTCGTTCTGCTCCTTCTGGATGGTGGATATGATGTCCCCCAGAACGACATCTTTATTCTGGGAAAGATAGCGCACCAAAAGCTCATCCGTCGCCGCCGTGTCATTGTCATAGTAGCCGTTTAATTTGCCGTCACTGATGTCAAAGGTGCGTTTCAGCCTTAAGTCTACCCGGATTTCTCCGGTATCAGGGACAAAATAGCTGCCCGACCCCAGCTCGTTTTCATAATAGATTGCGGACACCGGAGCTCTCCAGTCCACAATCAAAACCTCGGTCTTGTTTTTTGAAACTCCGTTTTTTCCGATATAAATGCTTTCCTTTATACCGCTTCCCTCTTCGGTGTAATCCACTCTCCCGAAATAGGGCTTATTTAACGCCGCCCTGTTTTTCCGCAGCATATTTTCCGTGTGCGTGAGAATATCCCTGCTGACAATCAACTGATTGTAAAGCTCCACATCGCCGGAAGCTACCGCCGCATACAAATCCTCCGTTTCCTTTTTTCCGCTCTTTACCTTTTCCCCGTAAACGCGGATATTTTCTCTTATAACCTGCCTGCACGCGTCAAAATGCTCCAGTTCTTCGTTCATTTTCTGCCTCCATTCTGCCGATGCTCACCGTAAATACGGTGCGACATGGCTGTACTGTTACTACAGAATACCAGAAAATAAAAAAAGTACTAGACTTATGTTTTGGATTATGTTAAGCTATATAATGAAGTGTACCTAAAAAAGCTGTCACGGTTTCCGCGGCAGCTTTTTTCTTGTCACATTCAGCTTTTATAACAATTCTGTCATTCCTCCTACAAGGATTCCCCTGTTGTCATCATAAATTCTTTCAAACTGTGTCATCGGCAGCGGATTTACGCCAAGGCCGACCTCAATCGTATAGCCCGGCCTGTCATAATCCTGGATAAACCAGTCCTTGTAGCCCGCGTAGCCGGATTCGCCTGGCGTCACCTCAACCGCATAGCCGCTGACCTCACCGAAATAATCCGCAATCTCTCTCGAGCGCTCCGGCTCATAATCCAGATATTTCCAGTAAATGACCTCCCCCTGCGTGTGATAAGCGATAATCAGTGAAAAGTCATTTTGTCTGGTAAACTGATACACGGCTTCACTCTCCGGCGCGGTCAGAGGCGCCTCTCCCACATAATCTCTGGG
>CALWBG010000095.1 GCA_944375975.1 uncultured Roseburia sp. | reverse complement strand
CCCCCACGCTGCGGATGGCGGCAAGCACGTCCGCCGGGAGGAGCTTCCTCCTGTCCGTAAATTTCGTAAACCGGATATTTTCCTCAATACAGGCCGCGGCTTTTTTGTCATGCTCCACAAAGACGGCGTACGCCGCGCCCCGGCTGACCGCCTCCAGCCCAATCTGCCCGCTTCCCGCAAACAAGTCCAGAAAATAGCTGCCCGGGACCTCATCCTGTATGATATTAAACAGCGTCTCCTTAATCCGGTCAGTCGTCGGTCTCGTGTCCATGCCAGCAACCGTCTTCAGGGGAAGGCTTCTGGCCGTTCCGGCAATAATTCTCATATGAATCCTCCATTCCGGGGCGGAAATTATTTTCCGTCTCCCTCATACTGCGCCACAATACACTCCCCGAGCAAAGACAGTGCGCGCTCCGTTGCCGCTCTCCTTACTTCCATCCGTCCTCCGGGAAACACATGGCGTTCCGTTACCGTCTTTCCGTTTAAATGACAGCCGATAAACACAAGCCCCACGGGACACTCCTTTGTCCCACCATCCGGTCCGGCCACTCCGGTTACGGAAAGCGCCGCCGCCGTTTTGGCTGTCTCTGCCGCTCCGTCCGCCATGGCAGCGGCTGTCTGCGCGCTGACCACACCGTAGGTATCAATGGTTTCTTTGCTGACATGAATCATCTTTACCTTTGCTGCGTCCGAATACGTGACATAGCCCTCCTGGAAAAACTCGGACATTCCCGGCACATTGACAAGCGTTGACGCAATCATGCCGCCGGTCGCCGATTCGGCCGTCGTCACCGTAATTTGATATTTTTTTAACAATCTGTAAATGGAATATTCCAGCGGTTCCCGCCCCTCTCGGGAAACACGGAAATCACTGGAACCCTCAATTCTCTCTGCCAATATAAGCTCTCCTATTTCTGCTCCTTTAACACGTCTTTGTTTTTCACGATATAATCCACGAGAGACACTACCGTAAGAATCAGGGCGATATAAGTAAGCAGTACACCGAGAATATCAAAAAAGCTTCCCGGAAGATTCAGGATCAATACGATTACCATGAGCATCTGGAACACTGTCTTAAATTTTCCCCAATAGCTTGCGGCAATAACTACGCCGTTATCCGCCGCCACCAGCCGAAAGCCGCTGATAATAAATTCCCGCGCGATAATGACAATGACAATCCATGCCGCGAGCTGGCCTGTCTCAATGAGACAGATCATCGCGGAACACACCAATAGTTTATCCGCTAACGGGTCCATAAATTTCCCGAAATTTGTCACCAGATGATACTTTCTTGCAATTTTCCCGTCCAGCATATCCGTAAGGCTTGCCACAATGAAAATCGCGGCCGCAATATAATTGCCGTAGCCTTCAAAAAACGGCGCAAGCATGAAAAATACAAAAAACGGAATCAAAATGACTCGCATAACCGTTAATTTATTTGGTAAATTCATAGTAATTCTCCAATCAAATCATACTCATAAGCGCCCGTCACGCGAACCCTTGCAATATCTCCCGTCATCAATTCCTCATCCGTATTGATAAAAATATAGCCGTCCACATCCGGCGCGTCCCGGTAGGTTCTTCCGACATAGGCGTTTTCATCGCTGACCTTTCCCTCAATGAAGACAAACAGTTCCCTGCCCTTTAAGGTCTCGTTTTTATCGAAGATGATTTCCTCCTGCAGCTCCATGACATCCGCCTGCCACTCCGCCTTGCGTTCCTCATCCACCTGGTCGGGAAACTCCGCCGCGGGCGTTCCCTCCTCTGGAGAATAGGTAAACGCTCCAAGCCGGTCAAACTCCATATCGTTGACAAACTGCATCAGTTCCTCGTGCATTTCCTGCGTTTCGCCGGGAAAGCCGCAGATGAGCGTGGTACGCAGCGTAATATCTGGAATCCGCTCCCTTAAATGCGTCACAATCCGCACCAGGTCGGCATTGTTCGTCCGCCTGCCCATCCGTTTTAAGATGGTATCGTTCGCGTGCTGAATCGGAATATCCAGATAATGGCATACCTTCTCATTGCGCAGCATGGCATCAATCAAGTCTTCATAAATTTCCTCGGGATAACAATACATAATCCGAATCCAGAAAAGCCCTTCGATTTGATTCAGCTCATCCAGCAGACGGTGCAGGGATTTTTCCCCGTACAGGTCAACGCCATAGAGCGTTGTCTCCTGAGCCACCAAAATAAGCTCCTTTGCGCCTCCCGCGACAAGCTCCCTCGCCTGGGAAAGCAAATCCTCCATCGGAACGCTGCGGTAGCTGCCTCGGATATAGGGAATAATGCAGTAGGTACAGCGTTTGTTGCAGCCCTCCGCAATCTTTAAGTAAGCATAGTGGCCGCCCGTTGTAACAGTCCGCTTGACGGAAACGCTCGGAAGACCCTCGAGCGTCCGAAAATTTTCGTAATGCTCACCCCCTAAGGCCTGCCGGACCGCATTCACAATATCCTCATAGGAATTAGTGCCCAAAATCGCGTCCACCTCCGGAATTTCCCGGAGGATTTCATCCTGATAGCGCTGTGCGAGACAACCCGTGACAATCAGCGCTTTGAGCTTTGCATCCTTTTTGTGCTCCGCCATTTCCAGTATCGTGTTGACGCTTTCCTCTTTCGCGTCATTGATAAAACAGCAGGTGTTAATGACGATAACATCCGCCTCATACTCGTCGTCCGTCAATTCCATACCGGCATCGCGCAGCATACCAAGCATAAATTCACTGTCTACAAGATTCTTGTCACAGCCCAGGGAAACAAACAGTAATTTCATACTATTCTTCATCCGAAGATTCTGGAAGAATCTTCACCTTTCCTTCATAAAGCTCCTCGACCGCGATGGAAAGCGGCTTCGGGCAGATAATTTTGTCCGCCATCGGCTCGTCTCCGGCAATAATCTGACGCGCTCTTTTTGCCGCCGCGATCACAATCGAATAACGGCTGTTTACCACCGGCTCCTCTCCGATTTCCACACCATTGTTTACGACCTTCATTAATTCTACATAAGATGGATGTATCATAAATATTCTCCTTTCACCCGTATCCTGTTTATTTTTTTGAAAAATTGCGGAGCTCTTTTCGCATCCGCTCGATGACCTCGCGGTTCCGGGATACCCGGTAGTGCTCGTTTCTTATAATATGGTTCACTTCCTCCACGCACTCCTCAAGATCATCGTTAATCACCAGATAATCGTATTCCTCGATGCCTTCCGCTTCCTCAACCGCCCGCGCAAGCCTGGAATCAATGACTTCCATCGTCTCCGTGCCCCTGCCGACCAGACGATTTTTCAGTTCCCCGGCACTCGGCGGGGATACGAATAGCAGCAGCGTGTCGGGAAATTTCTTCTTCACCTTCAGCGCTCCCTGAATCTCGATTTCCAGAATCACGTCTTTTCCGGCGTTTAACTGTTCCTCGACATACGTCCTTGGGGTTCCGTAATAATTGCCGACAAACTGCGCGTATTCAATCAGCGCATCCTCCGCAATCATACGTTCAAACTCTTCTCTCGTACGGAAAAAATATTCCACGCCGTCGCGCTCGCCCGGTCTTGGGGCTCTCGTTGTCGCGGAAATCGACAGGGCGTACCGCTCCGAATACTTTTTCATCAATTCTTTCATGATGGTTCCCTTCCCGGAGCCGGAAAAACCGGAAACCACGGTCAAAATTCCTCTATTCTTTCGTATCATCATAAACCTCCGCGGCATTGCCGTTAAATCTTCCGGCGAGAGTCTCCGGCTGCAATGCGGATAAAATAATTGTATTGTTGTCGGTAAAAATCACGCTCTTAGTCCTGCGCCCCTGCGTCGCATCGATTAATATTTCCTGCTCCTTCCCGCGCTGAATCAGGCGTTTGGCCGGTGCGGAATCAGAGGAAATAATACCGATAATCTTGCCGGTATTTACCATATTCCCGAATCCGATGTTCATCAGCTTTTCCATTGTCCTCCCCTTTCTTCATCCAGACTCCTGCTGCGAAAAGCTCCGGCTTTACTCAATATTCTGAATCTGTTCCCGTATCTTTTCGATATCTGTCTTTAAGCTGATTCCCATATCTGAAATTGCAAGGTCATTCGCCTTTGATAGGATGGTATTAGCCTCGCGGTTCATTTCCTGAGCAATAAAATCCAGCTTTCTGCCGACGCTTCCGCCCGCCTCAAGCGTGTCTTCTGTACTCTTGATATGGCTGCGCAGGCGCACGGTCTCCTCATCCACGCAGACCTTATCCGCAAAAATCGTCACCTCGGTGACAAGCCTTGCGTCGTCCACCTGACGGTCGCCCAAAAGCTCCTCCACCTTTGCCTTAAGCCGCTCCCGGTACTCTTTCATAATAACGGGCGAACGCTCCTCTATAAAATCAACATAGGAGAGCATGGCATCGAGCTTGCCGCACAAATCCTGTTTCAAATGCTCCCCTTCTTTGATACGGCTTTGCACTAACTGTTCCGCCGCTCCGCGAAGCGCCTTTTCCAGTCCTGCCCAGAGTGCCTTTTCATCCACGCTCTGTTCTTCCATCACAAATACCTCCGGGTATCTGGAGAGCGTGCTGACGCGGATATCGTTTTCCAGCCCGAAGCTTTCCGCCATATCATTCAGATACGTCAGATACTGCGCCGCAATCTCGCGGTTGTATTTGAGCGCTGCATTCTGCTCGGTATAGTCCTCATAGGTAATATAGATGTCCACCTTGCCGCGCTCTATATATTCCTTCAGGAGGCTACGGATGGCGCTCTCAAAGAAATTCAGCTTTTTGGGCATCTTCAGATTCACGTCAAGATAACGGTGATTGACCGCTTTCATCTCGACCGTAAATTTGCGGTATTCGTCCGCGCTCTCGCAGCGTCCGTACCCGGTCATGCTTTTAATCATAGATCCTCCTGACAGCTATATGCCTCTGCACAACTCCAAAACGACAGGCAGCCGCTTGCCGGCTTTTCCTGCATAAATAAAAATCACTGATGCATCACGTCTTTTCTCCCGTATGCATAAGTGATTTTATTATAAAACTAATTTGGGGGGAAGTCAACATTTCGTTTTTCGGCTCCGCTCTGTCATTCTCCGGCTGCATCGGCCGTCTCATAGGGAAGAAGCTGCGCCAGATAGCCTTTTCTATTCAGCGCTTCTTCTATTTCATCCAGCACTTCCTCGCTTTCCGCGTTGATTTTATGGAAATGATACCCGGATGTCACGTTTAACAGCGGGGTTGACTTTCCGGTTTTCAAATCGTTGATAAAGGACTGTACGTCACGCCTGCTCTTAATGTTGAGCGGTGCGTTTAACTTGCCGTACACCCGGTGATTGACCATGACATTCACGACACAACCGCCAAGGTCCACAATTGTTGTCAGCTCGTCCTCCACCTGCTCATTCGTGTGGCAGACCTTAATCACCCTTGACGCCGTCCTGGGTTCGTCAAGCAGATATCCTCTTGCCGTAGAAATAATCGGATACCCCTGCGTCCGAAGCAGCGCGATGTCCTGCACCACAACCTGTCTGCTGACTCCCGTTCTTTTTCCAAGTTCCGCGCCTGAAACGGGGGCATCCGCGTTTCTCATCATGGATAAAAGTAATTTTCTTCTGTCTGCGCCGGTCATTTCCTTTTCCATTCCGCTGTCCTTTCCAAAAATTCTTTTTCGGTGAGAACGCTTCGCATTCTCCCGGCGTTCAAGCGCCGTCGTGCCTCCCCGTTTTTTACAATTATAGCTTAATCGGAAAGGACTTTCAAGTGCTTCAGGCTGATGTCGAGGATCGGCGCCGAATGTGTCAGAGCGCCGCTCGATATGTAATCCACACCAAGCTCTTTTAAAACCTCAATGTTTTCTTTTGTCACATTTCCGGAGCACTCCGTCTCGGCCTTACCGTCAATGATGCGGATTGCCTCCGCCATTTCCTCCGGCTTCATATTATCGAGCATAATAATATCAGCGCCTGCCTCGACAGCCTCCCTTACCATCTCGAGGTTTTCCGTCTCCACTTCGATTTTGCGCACAAACGGAGCATATTCTCTGGCAAGGCGCACGGCATTTCCCACACCGCCGGCCGCGTCAATGTGGTTGTCCTTCAACAGGACTCCGTCGGAGAGATTATAGCGGTGATTATGTCCGCCGCCGACGCGCACCGCGTATTTTTCGAAAATACGCATACATGGCGTTGTCTTTCTCGTGTCAAGCAGCCGAATCCCGCTTCCCTTAAGAAGCGCGGCAACGGCATGGGTATAGGTTGCAATGCCGCTTAACCGCTGTAAATAATTAAGCGCTGTCCGCTCTCCAGACAAAAGCACGCGGATATCCCCCGTCACGACCGCAAGAAGCTGACCGCGCGTCACGGCATCTCCATCCTTTACCCGCGTTCCGTCGTCCTTTTTGGCATAGGTTACCGTTGTTTTTTCATCCAAAAGCGTAAATACCCGCTCAAATACCGGAAGCCCGGCAATAATGCCGTCCTCTTTGCAAATCAACTGCACTTCGCCCTTTTTGTACTCCGGCATCACTGCATTGGTGGAAACGTCTTCACTGTGGATATCCTCCTCCAGTGCAAGACGGATATATTTGTCAGCAACAAGCTGCATGGTAATCGGATTTATCATATCGTGTTCCTTTCTGTGTCATCATAATATTTGCCGCTGCACGTTCCGCAAATACAAGGCTTTCCAGCAGACTGTTGCTCGCCAGCCTGTTTTTCCCGTGTACGCCGTTGCAGCTTGTTTCCCCCACCGCATAAAGGTTGGGCATCGTCGTTTCGGAGTTACTGTCCACATGAACACCGCCCATAAAATAGTGCTGCGCCGGGACAATCGGAATCGGCTCTTTGAACAGATCGTAGCCCTCTTTCCGGCAGGTTTCATAAATATTGGGGAAATGTTTTGTTATTATTTCCTTCGGAACCTTCTCAAAGGAAAGCCACTCGTGCTCGACCCCCTCCATCGCCATCTCCTTTTGGATTGCCTCTGTGACAACGTCGCGGGGCAAAAGCTCATTGACGAAGCGTTCCCCTCTGTGGTTCAGCAGAATCGCCCCTTCTCCGCGCGCCGACTCGGAGATCAAAAAGCTTCTGCCCGGCTTTGTGCTGTAAAGGCAGGTCGGATGAATCTGCACGTAGTCCATATGCTCCAGGGCAACGCCATGTCTTTCCGCAATCCGGCAGGCATCCCCGGTCAAGTGCGGGAAATTTGTCGAATGTTCATAAAGACCGCCGATGCCTCCTGTTGCCATGACCGAATCCCTGGCATGGATGTATAGCAACTCTCCGTCCGCCGTCCTCGCAATCATTCCGGCACAATGTCCGTCCGCCACGAGAATATCGGTCATCACCGTATATTCCAGCATCGTGACATTCGGAAGTTTTGCCACGTGGGAAAACAGCACCGTCGTAATCTCTTTTCCGGTGATATCCTCGTGAAAACAGATACGCGGTTTTGAATGCGCTCCCTCTCTGGTATAGTCAAGACTTCCGTCCGGCCTGCGTGCGAAACGCACGCCGAGCCTGATTAAATCACTGATGATGCCCCTGCTTGCGCGAATCATAATATCAACGCTTTCCCGGCGGTTTTCGTAATGCCCTGCCCGCATGGTATCCTCAAAATAGGAGTTGTAATCCGCCTCGTCGCGCAGCACGCAGATGCCTCCCTGCGCAAGCATGGAGTCACAGCTCTTAAAATCCTCCTTTGAGAGCATTAATATTTTTTTTGTTTTTGGGAGCTTTAACGCCGTGTATAGCCCGGCGACACCGCACCCGGCGATAACCACATCGTAATAAAGATTTTTCATACGGCCCCCGTTTCTGCCTGCCCTGCAAGCGTAAGCATACGCGTCAGCGTGCTTCCCGCTGCCGCTGCCGTCTTCTCATTGACCAGAACCTCATTTTCGCCGGTTTTCAATACCTGAATAATATCTTCCAGCGTAATTTTTTTCATATCCCCGCACACGGGAGTCGTTTCCGGAAAATAAAACGCCGCGTCGGGCCGCTGCTTCCCAAGCGCATAGGCGACACCGCACTCGGTTGCGATAATAAATTCCTTTTTCGGGCTTTTGCCCGCATAGTTTATGATTCCACTGGTAGAGCCTATGTAATCCGCAAGCTGCAACACCTCGCCGCAGCACTCCGGGTGCGCCAGCACCTCCGCCTTGGGGTGCTCCCGCTTGAGCAGAAGGATTTCCTCCGCCCGCATATGTTCGTGCACCGGACAATAACCATCGTTAAATATAAATTCCTTTTCCGGCACCTGTTTAGCCACATAGTGTGCAAGATTTTTATCGGGAATAAAAAGAATATGCCGGTTCGGCAGATTTTTTACAATTGAAACCGCATTGGCCGAGGTCACACACACATCTGACCACGACTTGATCTCCTCCGTGGAGTTGATATAGCAGACCACGGCGAGGTCGTCATATTGCCTGCGCGCCGCGTCCACCACCGATTTCGACACCATATGCGCCATCGGGCAGTCCGCCGCGGCGTCCGGCAGGAGCACGGTCTTTTCCGGATTTAAAAGCTTGGCGCTTTCCCCCATAAAGGAAACGCCGCAGAACACCAGCGTCCGGTTGGGAAGCTCCGTCGCTTTCCTGCTCAGATAAAAAGAATCGCCAATGTAATCCGCAACCGCCTGCACCTCGGGCTCCACATAATAATGGGCAAGAATCACAGCGTCCTTTTCCCGTTTCAACTGTTCCAATACTTCCTGTTTTTCCATAATCATCCTCGCTATTTTCTGTTGATCGCCGAAATCCGGCATTCCATACGGCATAGCGCCTTTTTCCATGAAACTGACAGTAGTATATCACTTATCATTACATGTGACAAGACAGTTTTTTCTTTTTTATTTTCTGCATAAAAACAGGGTTCTTCCGGAACACTATACAAAAAAGAAAGGAGCCTTCCATATGTTAGAAAACGATACCGTTTCCCTTCTGCGTGAATGTAATTCCGGCGCACAGATGGCCGTATATTCTATCGACGAGATTTTGGAAAATATCAAAAACGAGAAATTCCGGGAAATCCTGATTTCCTCGAAAGACGCCCATGAACGCCTTGGCAGCGAAATTCATCTGCTCTCGCAAAAATATGGTGACACCACGAAAGAACCGACCGCATTTGCCAAAGGAATGTCCTGGCTGAAAACAAATGCCAGACTTGCACTTGAGGACAGTGACCGCGTATGTGCCGATTTGATTACGGACGGCTGCAACATGGGAATCAAAACCCTGTGCCGTTTCCAAAACGAATATGCTGCCGCGGATGAACAGGCACAGACGCTGTGCCGTGAACTAATTCGCATAGAAGAAAATCTTTTGAATGATACAAGGCCCTTCCTTTGATAAAGGGCGTTTTTACACGACAAATTCACGGATTTCCTCTATAATACCATCTTCTTCCTCTCCGTAAATGGTCAGCGTAAGCGGTGCGGATAAATCCATCGTGCAGATACCGAGAATGGACTTTCCGTCCACCGTGTAGCTGCCCTTGGCGAGGTCAAAGGGGCCGCTGTGCCCGCTTAAGATATGGCATAACCTTTCCGCCTTCTCCGGTTCATTAATCAATACCTGTACCTGTTTCATAACGCCTCTTTTCCCGGCCGTAAGGCGCCACGCCTGTAAAGCCGTCTTTTGATAAGTACAGTATTCCACAATTTCCCACCGGATATTCTTTCCTTTTTCAAAATCAGCGCTCCGGCTTCGCGTTTGTCCGTTCCTCCCTGTGTGCGTCAATCATGCGCTTGATTTCTTCGGCCTCCTGCTCCGTTAAGGTTTTTCCTCCCCCCAAAAAGGCCGCGATAAATTTCGGCAGAGAGCCCCCGAAAATACGTTCCAGAAAATAATCCGATTCTTCTCTCTGGCAGAGCTCCTGCTCTACCAAAACCGTTACCAGCGACGACTCATTTCGGATAAAGCCTCTCTGGCAGAGCTTTTTGATTACCGTATAGGTCGTTGATTTTTTCCAGCCCAGCTTTTCGGCACACAGCTTCACCAGTTCCCCCGAGTTCACCGGGGCATGCTCCCATACAATCGTCATAAATTTGTAATCGCTGTCGCACAGCTTTAAATCTTCCATATAATCTCCATTCCGGAGCGTTTTCATGCGACGGGGCGACGCAAATATTAAATTTGCGTCTGCCATCAGGGCTTATTTGTGACGCTCCGGCACAAATAGCCGTG
>CALWBG010000094.1 GCA_944375975.1 uncultured Roseburia sp. | reverse complement strand
GTTATTTATGAAATTAGCAAAGCTTGTAGGAGACAGATTTAAAGAACGTCCGGCGGACTGCGTGATTGACAGCCACGCCCTGATGGTGCGGGGCGGTTATATCAAATATGTGGCAGGAGGCATTTATTCGTCCTACCTTCCGCTGCGAAAAATCACACGCAAAATCGAGCAGATTATCCGGGAGGAAATGGATGCCATTGACGGACAGGAGGTGCAGTTTCCGGTAGCGCTTCCGGCCTCTCTCTGGGAGGAATCGGGGCGGTATGCTTCTGTCGGGAAAGAGCTGCTGCGCTTTACGGACCGGAACGGCAGCCCCATGGTGCTTGGCATGACGCACGAGGAAGCCGCCGTACAGCTTGTACGGGAATACGGTCAGACCTACAGCAAATACCCGTTTATGATATACCAGATTCAGACGAAGTTTCGGGACGAGGCGCGTCCGAGGGCAGGCTTAATCCGCGTCCGCGAATTTACCATGAAGGACGCTTACTCGTTTCACACCAGCCAGGAGGATCTGGAAGCTTACTACGAGCGCTGCCACAAGGCGTACGAACGTATTTTTGCCCGCGTTGGAATCCCGGAGGTCATCTCCGTCGCATCCGATTCCGGCATGATGGGCGGCAGCCTTTCCCATGAATTTATGCTCTTAACACCCGCCGGCGAGGACACAATCGCGCTCTGTGACAGCTGCGATTATCACGCCAATGTCGAAGCGGCAGAAAACATCACAACGCCGCGGCGGGACGCGGTTTCCGCTCCGCTCTCCATGGTCGAGACACCGGATGTACACACGATTGATGAGGTCTGCGCCTTTTTGGGCGGGACGCCCGAAAAAAGCTGCAAGGCTGTGGTGTACCAGCGCTGTGACGATGACCGCTATGTCATCGTGTTCCTGCGCGGGGATTTGGAGGTCAATGAGACAAAGCTGACGAATTATCTCGGCTGTGAAATCCGCCCTGCCGCCATCACGGAGGACTGCGGGCTGTGCGCCGGATTCATCGGGCCTTACGGACTAAAAGGAGCGTTTACGGTGCTTATGGACCTCTCCTTAAAGGAGGAAAACAATCTCATCTGCGGCGCCAACCGTACCGGCTATCACTACACCGGACTGGATGTCTCCCGCGACTTAAATCAAACGGAATATCACGATTTTACCAAAATAACGGACGGCGGCATCTGCCCGCATTGCGGCAAAAAAACAATCCGTCTTTCCCGCGGAATTGAAGTCGGGAATATTTTCCAGCTCGGCGACAAATACACCAAAGCCATGCACATGGAATATACCGACAGCGAGGGAGCGGCCCACACCCCGATTATGGGCTGCTACGGCATCGGCGTCGGACGCCTTGCCGCTTCGGTCTGTGAAGCGCATCACGACGACTACGGCCCGATTTGGCCTCTCTCGATTGCGCCATGGCAGGTACACCTCTGCGCCATCCGGGCAGACAACGAGGACGTGCGCGCCTTTGCGGACAACCTGTACCGTGAATTTACGGAGGCCCACATCGAAGTAATTTATGACGACCGCAGTGTCAGCGCCGGCGTGATGTTTTCGGACGCGGATCTGCTCGGCGTACCCTTCCGCGTTATCGTAAGCCCGCGCAATCTAAAGGAAGGCTGCTGTGAAATCGCAAGCAGGGACAAAACGCTCCAGAAGAAGGTACCTCTCGCAGATGTCCTGGCGGCTGTGAAAGAGCTTGTCGGACCGTAGAAAGGTGCCCTTTCACCTGACGGGCCGCCTTTTGCTATTTTTCGCCAACACTTTACAAAAATAACGGCATATATTACACTGTTTCGTGAAAAGAACAACTTATACGGCATAAGCGAAATAAAAAGAGGGGATCCGACAGCAAATATTGCTGCCGTTCCCCTCTTTTTTCACATGATACTTCTATTTCACAGCGCACTGTCCTGCCATGACCGCAAGGATTCCAAGTCCCGCGCTCGCGATGACATACATAAAAGCCGTAAAAAACGCCCCTGATTTTATCAGCCCGCCCGTTTCCAGCGAAAACGTAGAAAAGGTCGTAAAACCACCGCAGATTCCAACCTTTAAAAAAAGTATCAGCCTTGGATTGATATGATTATTTTTGGCGGCCGCGGCAGCAATGATGCCTATCAAAAATGACCCGGCAATATTAATCAGCAGTGTATTTACCGGAAATGATGCCGGATTCTTCATCGGGATTTTCCCAATCAGATACCGCACCGCCGAACCGATAAATCCGCCGATTCCTACCACAAAACAATCTAACATCAAATACCCCTTATCCTCACTCTGCTTCGTCGATGGCCTTTCCGATGTCATGGCGCATGTATTTATTGGCAAACTCCACCCACTCCGTGGCCTCGTATGCCTTTCTGCGCGCCTCCTTTAAGTCCGCTCCGGTTGCGGTGATACCGAGCACGCGCCCGCCGTTGGTCACAATCCGTCCGTCCCCGTCAAACTTTGTTCCCGCATGGAAGCAGAAATAATCATCCTTCCCGGCAAAGCGCTCCATTCCGGTAATCGGCAGCCCCTTCTCGTAGGAAACGGGATATCCGTCGGACGCAAGCACTACACAGACCGCCGCGTTGTCCTCAAACTGGAGATCAATCTCATCGAGTCTGCCCTCTACGCACGCTTCCATCACATCGATAATATCGTTTTTCATCCGCGGAAGAACCACCTGCGCCTCCGGGTCTCCGAAGCGCGCATTATATTCAAGCACCTTCGGACCGTCCTCCGTCAGCATCAGTCCAAAGAAAATAACTCCGGTAAACGGTCTTCCCTCCGCCGCCATAGCGTCGACCGTCGCCTGGTAAATATATTTCCGGCAGAATTCGTCCACTTCCTTTGTGTAGAACGGACTCGGGGAAAACGTACCCATACCGCCGGTATTTAAGCCCTGATCCCCGTCCTTCGCGCGCTTATGGTCCTGCGCGGAGGACATGATTTTAATGGTCTTTCCGTCCACAAACGAAAGCACGGAAACCTCCCGCCCGGTCATAAATTCCTCGACTACCATCGTATTTCCGGCAGCCCCGAACTTTTTGTCCTCCATGATTTCTTTCACGCCGGCCTTTGCTTCCTCAAGCGTATTGCAGATGAGAACGCCCTTTCCAAGCGCAAGTCCGTCCGCCTTTAACACAATCGGCATTTTTGCCGTCTCGAGATAGCGGAGCGCCTCCTCAGGGGAAGTAAAATTCTCATATGCCGCGGTCGGAATTCCGTATTTTTTCATCAAATCCTTGGAAAACGCCTTCGAGCCTTCAAGAATGGCTGCATTTTTCCGCGGGCCGAACACCTTTAAGCCCTCTGCCTCAAACACATCCACGATGCCGCCCACCAGCGGGTCATCCATTCCTACAATCGTAAAGTCAACGTCGTTCTCTTTCGCAAACGCCGCAAGCTTTTCAAACTCCATCGCCCCAATCGGCACGCACTCAGCCAGCGCCGCAATCCCGGCATTTCCCGGAGCACAGTAAATTTTATCCACACGCGGGCTTTTCGCCACGCTTGTCACAATCGCGTGTTCACGGCCGCCGCTTCCTACTACCAGTACTTTCATGATTCGCTGTTTCTCCCTTCCTCGATTCTGACACGTCCGTCTGTCACAGACACCTTGCCGTTTGCAATCAGATCAATGGCCTTCGGCATAATCACCCACTCCGCCTGCTCCATCACACGGCGTTGCAACGTCTCGGGAGTATCGTCCGGTGCCACTTCCACCGCCTTCTGCAAAATAATCGGTCCGGTGTCGGTCCCTTCGTCCACAAAATGCACGGTAGCCCCCGTCAGCTTTACGCCGCGGGCAAGCGCCGCCTCATGTACCTTTAACCCGTAAAAGCCTTTTCCGCAGAAGGACGGAATCAGGGACGGATGAATATTGATAATGCGGTTGCGGTATTCTTTTATCATCCGCTCCGGAAGCACCACCAAAAAGCCCGCCAGCACCACCAAATCCACCTGACAGGCGTTCAGCCGCTCCAAAAATGCCTGATTAAACGCCTCTCTGCTCTCAAACTGCTTCGGGGAAATGCACAGTGACGCAATCCCGTGCTTTTTTGCGCGCTCCAGCGCATAGGCGTTCGGATTGTTGCTGATGACAACGGAAATCTCGGCATTTGTGATGCTTCCGCCGTCAATCGCGTCGATAATTGCCTGGAGGTTCGTTCCGCCTCCCGATACAAGCACTGCCAGTTTTAGCATAAGGTTACTCCTTTTTCGCCATCCTTTATCTCACCGATTACATAGGCGCTCTCCTTTGCACTGCCGATTGCCGCAAGCGTCTTATCTACATCTGCCGCGTCCACCGCCAGCACCATGCCGATTCCCATATTGTAGGTATTGTACATGATTTTTTCTTCGACCTGTCCCTCTCTTGCCATCATGCGAAAGATTGCCGGAACCTCATAGCTGTCCTTGCGGATCACCGCATGTCTGCCCTCCGGCAGCATTCTCGGAACATTCTCATAAAAGCCGCCGCCCGTGATATGGCTGCACGCTTTTACGCGGACGCCCGCCTCGCGGATGCCGCGCAGCGCGCGGACATATATTTTCGTCGGCGCAAGCAATGCCTCGCCGAGGGTTTTGCCAAGCTCGTCATAGTAGGTTTCCAGGCTTTCCTTCGTCATCGGGAAGATTTTCCGCACGAGGGAAAAGCCGTTGGAATGTACGCCGGAGGAAGCCATTCCGATTAATACGTCCCCGGCCTTTAAATCCGCTCCCGTGATGATGTCCTTCTCGTCCACAACGCCAACCGCAAAACCGGCAAGGTCGTATTCGTCCTCCGGCATCAGTCCCGGATGCTCCGCAGTCTCGCCGCCGATTAACGCCGCGCCCGACTGCTTGCAGCCCTCCGCGACACCGCTGACAATCGTCGCGATTTTCTCCGGATGATTTTTGCCGCATGCGATGTAATCCAGGAAAAACAGCGGTTCCGCGCCCGCGCAGGCAATATCATTGACACACATGGCAACGCAGTCAATGCCGATGGTATCATGCTTATCCAGCAAAAACGCCAGCTTCAGCTTCGTTCCCACGCCGTCCGTACCGGATACGAGTGTCGGGTTCTCCATGCCCTGAAACGCTTTCATCGAAAATGCGCCGGAAAATCCGCCAAGCCCCGAAAGCACCTCCGGGCGCATGGTTCCCTGCACATATTTTTTCATCAATTCTACCGATTTGTAGCCCGCTTCAATATCAACGCCGGAATTCTTATAATCCATCGTCTTTTCCTCCTAATAGTTTTTATAGCCTACTTCCTGCAGCCTTGCGTCCTTCGCCTGCACCTGTTCCTTAAGTTCCTTCGAATAATCCTTTAATCTCTGCAAAAGCGCTTCATCAGAGGTCGCAAGGATTTTCGCAGCCAAAATACCCGCGTTTGCCCCGCCGTTGATTGCGACGGTCGCAACCGGAATACCCGAGGGCATCTGTACGATGGAATACAAAGAATCCTCTCCTCCCAGGGATGTGGTGTGCATCGGGATTCCGATGACCGGCATCGGAAAGATTGCCGCGCACATGCCCGGAAGATGCGCTGCCATACCGGCACCCGCGATAATCACCTTAAAGCCTTTTTCCTCGGCACTTTTTGCATACTCGAAAAATACATCCGGCTCGCGATGTGCGGAAATGATTGTCATCTCATAATCAATCCCGAGCTTTTCCAGCATATCCGCCGCCTTTGCCATTACCGGCATATCCGAATCACTGCCCATTACAATTCCTACTTTTGCCATGTCAACTCTCCTTTTCTCTGAATCCGTTTCCGGGCGCCGCTGTTCTTATGGGAATATGCTGCCCTGCGCCGCCGTTCTGCCTTTATTGTAACCGCTGTCATTTTAGAAGTCTAATTAATCTTTGTTATTTGATTTATTATTTATACTAATATATTATTCTGCCGGCTATGCCCGATCCAGCGGCCGGTTGAGCTCCTTGGTCCCGGCAAGCACAAAGCGGCCGTCCGAAATAATATCCACAGCCGAGCCGTCCTTTCGGATGGCTGTAATCTTATCAAGCTCATCATAGGGAATCGTGATGTCGGTATGACAGTTAAAATAAGCCTTTTCCATACCACCCTCCTCGTTTCTCCTCGCGGAAATCTCATTTTCCCTCGCCACGATTGCTTTTCCGTCCGGATTATAGGAAAGATTGTCCTCCTCGTGGCTGTAGCAGGTGTCCCCCACTGCAAAATGAGGGCCTGTTTTTTCCGCAATCAGAATCGGAAGCTTATCGGCAATATCATAATCCCTCGCCATGCGGTACGCCGTGGTATTCGTCCCGATGGCAAACTCTCCCAGGGGGAGGGTGTCATGGTGCATCAGTACGTTGTCCCGGATATATTTCTGATTTTCCGCCTCGTCCGCAAAGTTGGTACAGGTATAAGAGGAAATCATGCCATCCTTAAAATCAATTTCCAGATTGCGGTAATTCAACCCGTTTAAATATACCTGGCCCACAAACAGCTTACCATTCGTCCCCTTTAATACCGGAGAGGTAAATACCTCGCCCACCGGAATATTGACATCCGCCACGCAGTTTTCAAAGGCGGTCTCCTTTGCCGCGTCCTTAAGCTTCCAGATATTCACATACAAATCTGTTTTGTTTTCGCCCTTTCCGGTGATGTGCACCCTGTCCGCCGTATCGAGCACGTCGATGATTTTCTGCTGTATATCCCGGTAAAGCTGATAATCAAGCGTATTGATTTTTACGGTTTCCGCAAAAATCTCAAGGAAATTTTCCCCAATGGCCGGTATCGGATAAGCAATAATCGTAAAGCTTCGCTCCTCCCCTTTGATATAACGGTTTAACATCTGTCCCGCCATGTTCATCTCATAGACGCAGAGCTGCTGCTGTTTTTCGCTGTATTTCGGCGCTTCCTTTTTGTTTTCCGGGGAAAACGGTTCCTCCCCGAACACCTCAATCACCGCCGGGCCCCCGTGTCCCGCGGCAAGCTGCTTCTTAGACTCGAGGTAATTTTTCCTCGCTTCCAGACAGCGCTCCACATATGCCTTATCCATATAAAGCGCCCGCGCCTCCCTGTGGTCGTAATCAAACTGCCGGTTCGGTGAAATTGAAGACGCCAGCATCGTCGGTTTTAAATTCATTTTTTCAAAGTTTCGCACCGCAGCGCGCACCACGCGCTCAAAGCCAATCGGATAACGAAGCTGCACTGTCTGTTTTTTACTTAAATCCTTGCCCGTTACCTCAAAGCCGATGCGGTACCCCTCCGTATAGGTGTCCGCCATGGTCTGTATTTCTTCCTCCGGCATCGTATTTAAAAATGCGGCGATTTCCTGCTCGTTTCGCCCGATATAAGCGCCGTAGCGATACAGATAGCGCAAATCCTCCAAATCGGAATCCATCACTATCCCGGTCTCAAAATCCTCCGCCGGGTCAATGAGGCGTCTTAAGCTTTTTTCATAGAAAATCTCGCTGTAGTCGTGAAAATACGAGTAAATATCCTGCAAAAGCCCCGTGGCATCCGGACCATCCGCTTCCTTCCCCGGCTCGAAGCGGTTATAGATTTCCACAAACAGCTCCATTTCAATCGTAAGCTGCAACAAATCTCCCGCAAACGCCGCACGAATCTCCTTCCGGACATAGCCCGCATAAAGCGCCAGAAGCGGCCCGAACTCCTCCCCCAGCATATGCACCGCATACTCCGGATTTGCGTAGCTGCTCTCATACGCTCCCGGCATAATCCCCGCATACAGTCCCAGGTTCTCCAGCTCACATTGCGAAATATCCTCCGCGGCGAGCACACCGCGCTCCTGCTTTTCGTATATTTCCACAAGCCTTAACAAAAATTCAGCCGTCTGTGCAAAGTAATCCGCAAACGGCTCCGGTGTCTGCGGTTTTGCAGCGATTCCCCGCACACGCTCCTTTACAAGCGCGAAGCGCTCTGCCGCCTGTTCATTTGTTTCCCGATATAATGTCCTGTAATTCAATCCGTTTCATACCTCCGCTCACATCATTGCAGTTTTCCTTTTTCGGCGTTCTTTTCAATCAGGCTCCGTGCATAAGACCAGAGCTTTTCCGAACCCTCATGGGTTCTTTCATTTCTTGCAAGCACCTGGGATTTCTTTACGCCGTGCTCCTCCCAGGATTTGCCGCCCGAAGCATCGTTTAACAGCAGGGGCTGCACCTTATCGAGCATGTTGGCAAACTTCGCTTCCGCCGTTTCCATCGCCTCAAACTCATCCCAGAGGCCACGGTACTCTGCCTTTTGCTTTTCGGGCAATAACCCGAAAATCCGGTCCGCCGCCTTTAATTCGCGTTCACGCTTCGTTTTGTTTCCCTCCGTGTCATACGCGTAGGTGTCCCCGGCGTCAATCTCAATAACATCGTGAAGCAGAACCATTTTCATGGTCTTTAAAACGTCAATCGGCTCATTGGCATACTCCGCCAGCACAAACGCCATAAGCGCCAGATGCCAGGAATGCTCCGCGTCGTTTTCTTTTCTGCTGCCGTCGCTTAAATAGGTCTGCCTGGTAATCTTTTTTATTTTATCCAGTTCCAGGATAAAGGAAAGCTGCTTTTCAAAATCCGTCATCTCTTTTTCCTCCGTGCCTTTCTATAGCAGAAAGCCCGCCACGTACATTGCGACCCAGATGCCCGCAGCCAGAAAGGAAAACACCGTCCCAAGGTAGGGAAACAGCCGATAGGAATTTTCCTCTCTCAGGCTTAGGATCGCAAGTATCAGCGCAACAAAACCAAGCAGCATGGAGGCCACCCCCGCGCTGCCCAAATACATGCTGCCATTGCCGCCCGCCGAAAACGACACGGCAACTACCGCCACAAATACCGCCAATGATACGACAGCCAAAGCGAGGGAAAGCATCCCCCGCTTCGACTGCGTTTTATCCGTAAACTTGTAACTTCTTCTATGCCTTTTTGCCGCCACTCTTTCCCCCCTGTTTCTGCGCTGCTTTTTCGCATCACAAGTTTGCTGTCAGGCAACGCGCTGACACAAACTTGCGAGTGAAAAATTTATTTTTCACTCTTTTTCCTCCCAAGGTACCTGACCGCAACATATATGAAAAAGCCAAGTATTCCTCCGATTGTATTCAATAACAAATCATCCACATCAAAGCTGCCAACCTTAAAAATCAACTGCAACAGCTCCACCAGAAGACTCAGTTCGAAGCTGTAGAGCGCGGTGTAACCCCATTTCCTGCATCTTTGATAAAACAGCGGAAGGAACGTTCCAAAGGGAACAAACGCCGCGATATTTCCCGCCAGATTTAAAAACACCGCCTCAAATCCCAGAACATTCCGATAGTGGATAAATCTTCTGATCTCCCGGAAGGGAATCAGGTTATAATGATACGTCCTCTCACTGTAGGTTCGTCCCATTTCCTCGGAAAAAAAGAGGAAATAGAACAGAACCACAAAATAGATTATAAACAATATGACCGCCGCCAGGCGGGTCTTTTTCCTGCCAATCGTCATCGTGTTATCTGCATCCATACTGTTCATAGTATGCGTCAATTGCAGCCTTTATTTCATCATTAATCACAATTTTTCCCTGACATTCTCTGTTGTAAAGATGCTCCACGACCTCCTCCATCGTAACGATGGCGTTGGCCTCAAATCCATACTTTTCCCGGATTTCGTCAAGTGCGCTCATGCTTCCGCCGAGTCCTTTTTCCATACGGTTTAACGAAACCATCAGTCCGATGATTTCGACATTTCCCTGCGCCTTTACAATGGGATAGGTCTCCTCGATGGATTTGCCGGAGGTCGTCACGTCCTCGATAATCACCACTTTATCTCCGTCATTGATTTTGCTGCCAAGCAAAATGCCCGTGTCGCCGTGATCCTTTACCTCCTTGCGGTTGGAGCAGTAACGGATTTCCTTTCCGTATAATTTGGAATAAGCAATCGTCGTTGCAACCGAAAGCGGAATTCCCTTGTATGCCGGCCCGAATAAGACATCAAAATCATCCCCGTAATGCTCGTGGATTGCCTTCGCGTAATATTCCCCGAGCCGCATAAGCTGCGAGCCCGTCACATAAGCTCCCGCATTCATAAAAAACGGGGACTTTCTGCCGCTCTTTAAGGTAAACTCGCCGAATTTGAGCACATTGCTCTCCACCATAAATTCGATAAATTCCTGCTTGTATGCTTCCATATTTCACTAAACCTCCGTATTTATCGGCTTTTTACGCCTTTTCCCTTTCCTGGCAAAATCAGAAAAAGCATGATTAAATTCTTTTCAATTCTATCATACCCCATAGAGATTTTCAATTCAGTAAAAAAGA
>CALWBG010000093.1 GCA_944375975.1 uncultured Roseburia sp. | reverse complement strand
ATCCATCTTCTTCTCATAGCCGACGCGCCGGAGCAACGAAATATCCGCCCGCCAGTTCTGCGGGTCCCCGACCTTCGTCTCCCCGTTAAAAGAGACGATATCCGCAGGCTCGCCAAGCTGTGCGGCATAGGTTTCGGCAAGCTCGCGTATGGAAACCTCCTCGCCGTTTGCCACGTTGAAAATTTCCTCCGGCCCGTCATAGGCAAGAATCAGCTCCAACGCCTGCATAATATCCGATATATGAATAAAATCCCTCGTCTCGCTTCCGGTCCCAAACAGCTTGATTTTCCCGGTACTCGCGTATTTCTGGTAAATATCCCACAAAAGCTGCTTGCGCAGTCCATTGCCATAGGCGGAAAAAATACGGACAGAACGAATCCGGAAGCCGTGCACCCGGTTATAATAGCCGCAAAGCTCCTCACACATCCGCTTGTGCAGCCCATAGGGAGAAATCGGCGCCGACACATCCGCCTCCGTAATCGGAAGCCGCACCGGATTGCCGTAGATACCGGCACTTGAGAAAAAAATAATCTCCGGCTTCTTCTCAAATGCCTTTAACGCCAACAGAAGCTGATACAGACTGTGCAGATTGCCGTCCAAATCCGCCATCGGATTGATGACCGAAGCGCCCACATTGGCACTCCCGGCACAGTGCAGCACCACATCCGGCTGCACGTCCGTCAGAATATTGGCAAGCTCCTGCGCATCCTTTGACATGTTACACTGATAATAGTGTATCTTCACACCTTCCTCACAGTAGGAAGCCGCAAGGTCAATGCCCGTCATTTCATATTGCTTTTGAAAATACGCTCTGGCGCTCCTTCCGATAAAACCGTTGACGCCGGTAATCACCATTTTTTTCATATCCGTCCATACCTTTCCGTTTCCTATGCGATAAAAACACGCGCAAGGCTGCGGGAATATTCCGCCGCCTCCCGATACATGTTCGCAATCCCCTGCTCCACATCCCCGGCAAACTCCGCTGCATGCGCAGGAAGCTCTGCCCGCTCGGCCGTGCGCGCAATCGCCTCTGCCAAATCTTCGGGGTTATGCGGGTCAAACAAAATGCATTTTCTGTTCTGCTGCTCCTGATGCACCGGAATATTCGATAAAAGCACAACCTTATCCAGCACCTTCGCATCCTCAAGCACCGTACCCCAGCCCTCGCATAGGGACGGCTGCACCATAAACTGCGCATTCTTCATAATCGCAAGCTGCTCGGTGCGCTCCACGAATCCCAATAACTTAATATTATCACAAACCGAAGGAGATTCCATAATTTTCTTAAGGCTTTCAATATATTCCGGGTTCCGGTAATCGTTGAGATTTCCGGTAAACACGAAATCATAATCCCTCATCCGTCCCCGGCCCAGCAAAAGCTCGATTGCCCGCACCATGACGATATGGTTCTTATGCTGCCAGAACTGATTGGGAATGTAAATGTATTTCCGGTTTAACCCGAATTTTTCACGGACCTTTTGCTCCAGCTCCGGCGTCACCGCCCGCACCTCCGGTTCAATATAAGACACAAAATGCACCACCTCCACCGGGCAGGTATGCGCCGGATAAAAGCGCTTTAAATCATGCGCAGCGTCAAAGCTGCTTAATACCATCGTATTGCGGCTCATTACCATAGCAAGATCGCTTTCCTCCTTGCGGGCCAGCTCCTCCTTGCTGAAAAATTCAGGCAGCGTCTTATGCTGAAAATCAGGAATCCAGAAAATTCCCCGTTTCTTAAACAGCCTGCCGATTTTATTGAGCTCGAGGGCATAGCAATACTTCACGCCGCCAAGCCAGACCAGACGCATCTCGTAGAGCGCAAGCTTTATTTTATTTTGCCCGGTATAAATCCGAATATCCACACCCTCATTTCCCTGAAAGCAGGAGAAAATATCCGCATGTGCCGGATCGATTAAAAGAGTCAGCCGGAACCGCTCCGTAATCTCCGGATTCTGTAAGCAGCTAAACATAATATTTTTAATATAATAAAGGCCGCCAATCCAGCCCCGGTTTCCGAGTCCGTTAAATAAAATCCTCTTTTTCAACCTTTTTCCTCTTTTCTCTGCTTTTTTCCCCGATTCTCCAGCACATACCGCAGCGCAGCGATACATCCCTCCGATACGTTCTCAAAGGAAAATTCCTGCGCCTTCCGGTAACTTTTTTCTCCCATCCCGGCAATCCTTCCCTCTGAAAAAAGCTGCCCGATGACCGCGGCAAACGCATCCGTATCCTCCGGGTCCACGATGTAACCGTTCTCCCCCTCTGTAACCAGATCCCGCGCGCCATCCGCGTATTTTGAAGAAATGACCGGCAGAGACGCGCACATGGCCTCTAAAATCACCAACCCGAAGCAGTCCTCTCTCGTCGGCAGGATAAAGGCGTCAGACTCCCGATAGAGCTTCTGCAATGCCTCCCCTTCCACATAGCCGCAGAACCGCACACGCTCCTTAAGGCCGAGATCCGCAATCTGCGCTTCCAGCTCCGGCTTTTCCTGTCCCTCGCCGACAATCACAAGACGGATATCCGGTTCGGTCTTTGCCAGCGCCGGCAGCAAAAGATCCAGTCCCTTGCGCTGAATGAGGCTTCCGACATAAAGCAACTGCTTTCCTGTCCTTACCGTCTCTCCCGCGCCGTATTTGTCAAACAGGTACTTCCTGATATCCACGGTCAGATAAGAAAGAAAGCATTTGTCCGGGTCCGCCCCATATGCAATCTGCGCCTCCTTCGACGCCGTGCTGCTGGCGATAAACGCCGCCGCGCGCTTTATAATATAGCTTCTGGAAAGGCGCTGTACCTTCCCGATTCCCCGCTCTGAATGAAGGGTTCCGTCCGTCCAACTGATAAACGGTATCTTTTTCCTTCGGCACCAGTGTACTGCCCTTAAGATTGTCGGGTTATACTCCATCGCAAACACCACGTCCGGGGCAATCCCGCGCAGCGTTTTTTCCACGCCCAGCGGAAGGAATACATACCGGTCATCAAAGCGCCTGCGGATAATGATTGTCTTTGATTTTAAAATATGATAATCGGAAAGCCCGGAAAGCGCAACGCTCCATTTCCGGTTTTCCATGCCCGCCCCGGAAAAAATAATATGAAACTCATATTCCGGGAACTGCTTTTGCAGATAGGAAAAAAAATCTACCCGGTAGGGCGAGGGAATATTTGTGATAAATACAGCTCTCTGTTTCATGCCTGCTCCTGCTCTTTCGAAATGTTCTGATATATGCGGATTAACTTGCGGTAATTATCCTCGGGCCGTAAGCGGTTCTGGTAAAATTCCCTGGCGTTCTTTTTCAGCCGGTCCAAATCCATCTGCTCAAACTCCCTGATTTTCTCCACCAAATCCTCCACGGAATTATATTCAAACTTTACTCCGGTAACGCCGTCCCTGACCATGCCGTCCATGTTTCCCACACGCCCCGCAATAACCGGCACTCCATAGGAATAGGCCTCCGCAATCGTCATGGCAAACGCCTCGTAGCACTGTGAGGTCATAATAATCGCTTTCGCATTGTAAAACTTTTCGGACATTTCTTCCTTTTGCAGATAGCCCAGAAAACGGACATTCGTCATTCCATGCTCCTCCACATACCGCTGCATTTCTTCCATCATCGGGCCCGTTCCCGCCACATAGAGAATCTTATCCGGAAGCCTCTCAAACGCCCTGACCGCAATATCAATGCCCTTTAACGCCTCAATCCTTCCCGCGAATAGAAAATATTCCTCCTCGGGCTGCTTTTTGACCGGTACGATACCGTCCGCAAAGGTAAAGTTCGGCTTAATATAGATGCGTTTCGGGTTCACGATTTTTTTCTCCGGATTCAGGGAGCTCAATAGCTTATCCTTATTAAATTCCGTCAGACAGATAAAATTCACACGGTAATACGTGCCGAGCAGACGGTGAATCAGAAGAATCGCGGAACTCACTATAGTCTGAAGCTTGCTGTTCCGGTAGCATTTATGACGCACCGCACAGCGGAAGCCACCGTCCACGCACTCCTCGCAAATCATATTATTGCGGAAAAAAGAACCGGCCGGACAGAGCATCCGAAAATTATGCAGCGTCTGTACCACCGGTACCTTACAGCGGAAGGCCGCATAAAACACAGACGGGCTGACCATCATCAGCGTATTGTGTACATGCACGATATCAATATGGTTTTCCCTGATAATTTTTTCTACCTCCCGTCTGGTCTTTCGAGAATAAACCGCGGTAAACGGCAACAGCAGTTTTTTTAATTTTCCCGCCTTGTTTAATTCCTGATTGCTCCGGTAATAGGTAAATACCTCATGCCCATGCTCTTCCAAAAGCTTTTTTTCATTGCGGACGACAACGTCCTCGCCGCCCGGAATCTGGTAAAAGTTATGAATTTGAAGAATACGATACTTTTCCATTTGCCCCTCCGTCCGTATCCGTCCGCAAAAGTCCCGGATACAATAAGATTCCCATCAGCAGAATAAACGGATTCATAAAACCGTTTAACACAAACTGCTCCAGCACCCCGTAAAGCGCAAACGCCCCAATCAGCACCAGCTCCCGGTAGCAGCCCCGCCGGTAGAGCCGAAACAGCGTCACGCAGATTACCGCAAAGAATGCCAATGCGAAAATCCATCCACAGTACAGCAGGATATACATATAGGCATTGTCAATCAGTCCATAATAGCTTGCATAAAACAACTCCTGATTCCGCGGAAGCAGTGCAAGCCCCTGGTCCTGATAGTAATTTCCCGTAATATGCACCCGTCCCGACGTATAGCGGTCAAGCATGCTCATCAGAGGGCTTTCGCTGTCATAGAGTATCATCATCGCAAAACTGAACAGCGCCCCCAAGGGTACTGACAGTGCGAGAATCAGCTTCGCCTTTTTCTCCTTTACCAGCTTTTCATAAAAAATCAGTGCCCAGAGAAAGAAAAATACGATAATGCCCGTCCGGCAGAAGGTAAATTCGTAAAACAGCAGCGCCACACAGGACGTTCCCACAA
This sequence comes from uncultured Roseburia sp., assembly GCA_944375975.1. GTDB lineage: Bacteria > Bacillota > Clostridia > Lachnospirales > Lachnospiraceae > Roseburia. The sequence continues at coordinate 5,326 of CALWBG010000093.1, read as the reverse complement.
ACCACCAGACATTCAGCTTCTCATAGTTGTAATAAATCAGCAGCGCAAGCGCAAGGAAAATCGTAAGAAACGCCGTATTCGGCTCGCCGAAGCCGAAGCCGTACACCGGGACCTCAACATACTGGGCATTCGGGGTCGTTTTATAACCGATGTCATACACACCCCCAAAGGAGCCGACCACCATGACCGCTGCGACAAAAATGCGCAGCCAGACAGAAATCCCTATCAGCTTCCGGTAGCTGCAACCCTTCATCCCGATGATTGTAACGAACAAAAACAGCAACGTTGCCATCTTTGTTACTGCCCAGATGACCATGCCGGAGCCAAGCAGCAGGGCACACCAGATTACCTCGCGCAGCGTGTATTTCGTTGTCACGAGCTTTATTGCAAGAAACATAATACCCGAGAGCATAAAAAATTTGTAAATCTGGTCGCTGCTGTCATAGCCGAACGCTTTCACCAGCACATTCACCGCAAAATAGCCATAATAAGCCGCAATCCCCACTTTTTGCCAGTCGTTTTCCTGCATGAATCTTTTTATCCGCTCCATTTATTCGTCTCCAAGCTTATAAATCCTGTAATCCCCCAGCTCCCGATAAAAATGGTAGCCATATTCCGACAAATCCTCCGGAATCTTTTGTTCTGCCACGTTAAAGCAGAGGAATACCACCTCGTGTTTCTTTGCAAGCTCCGTAATTACCGAAACATCCGGCTTCTCCTGACACATCTGCTGATAGACTGCCGCCTCATCCTCGCCGATGCCGGATATAAAGCCTCCGACGTTTCTTCCGTAAAACAGCCCTATGTCACAGCGGTACTGCCGGATATAACAGAGCAGCTCATTCGGGACGATTACTTTGACCTTCCAGTTCACGCCCGCCGCCGCCATGACATCCGCCACATCAATCGCCGCCTGCGGAAGCTTATATTCATTTTCCGCCTCCGTAAACGTCACATCATTATAAATCCGCTCCCCCGAAACCGCAATCACGAGCACGGCAGCGGCAGCGGCGGCCACGCGCAGAAGCTGCCTTTTGATTCTTCCGGCAAGCCGGGTGAGTACATACGCAATGATGAAGGAAATCGGAATCATCCAAAACAGCCTCCAGTACACCCCCGCAAAAAAACGGCTGCCGACATAGCGGTAAAAAAGCGGGTTCGCCAGAAACAACAGCGTAAGCGCCGCAGGCCAGAAAAACAGCCTTTTACTCCGTTTCCCCAGCAGAAAACACAAAACCAGCGCCAGGCAGAAAATCCCCCAATGGATTATCCCGTCCCTTCCGCCGATAAAATTTTTAAAATTATCCCAAATTGAATAGAAATCCGCTAACATCAATGATACCGTCCTCTAAATTCCTGTCAGATAAAATATCAGGTAAAGCCCGCAGGGAGCCACTGCCGCCCACACTGCAAGCGTCTGCTTTACGTTCCGGCTGTAAAGCAGATGAAGCAGCCCGTAAACCGCCAGCATAATCGGAGCCATGACCATCCCCATTCCCGAAAGCAGCGATGCCGCAAAGCTTACGGCATAAAGCGGCGTAATCCAGCGCCCTGCCCGTTTTCCCGAAGTATAAATCCGGTAAAACAGATAAAATAACAGCGGTAAAATGAAGCCCGCCACCATCGCCTTACCCTGCCAGATACGCAGCAAAAACATCGCGCCAAGCGTATGGGTGGAGGTGTACCCCCAGATATGAAGCGCGGACAGAAATATCAGAAATAAGAACAGCTTTTCTTTATCCCTCCCAAACAGTACATTCCCAATCATCCCGTAAAGCACATAGCAGGTAATGATCATAAAAAACGGAAAATACGTATGTGAAAATACAGCCGGGGCGATTCCGGCAATCCGGCAGTACATCGCGACATACATTGTCCATGGTGAGGTTAAGTCCTTTTTGACCTCCCCTACATCCCAGTACATATAATCCGCCGTAATCGGATCATCCTTAAGCAGGGTATCGTGCACCACCGCCGACACTTCCTCGGAAACGTATCTGGCGTCATCATCATCGATATGCTGATATTTCATCGGAATATAAGCCTGAATAAAAATCAGGACTGCCGCCAGAACCCCGAAAATCACTGTCCACACAGCCTTATCGCGATTTCCCCCCAAAGTCCCGGCAGGCTCCGCCGCTTTTTCGGGCGGTTCCTCTCCGGGACGGGGCAGACGGATAAACACCGCCTCCCGCCGTTCTTCGCCTCCGCTTTGCATGGCTTTTTGGCGCAACACATCCAGAAAGGAAAGCACGGCCAGTACCGTAAGCAGAAGCTTCCACAGATTCACCGCATCCGTCAGTGTACGCTCCGAAATAATCATCGGAACAAGGATGATTTGTCCCACGGCAAGCATAGTCACGGTACCAAGCATCCAGGCATTGCAGAAACGTGAAATCCGCCCCTTTAAGGAAATCCGATTGACCCACAGAACGCCAATCCATGCCGGGAGCAAAATGATCAGCACACACATGTAAATCAGGTCTTTATAAATCATAAATCAACACTCCGTCCAGATGTATTCCGTTTACCTCTGCCGTGTTTTTCACGGTATAAAGGGCCTCGGTACGGATACTTCTGCGCTCACACACCACCATATTTCTGTCGCACAAAACGGCGGTCTCAAAGCTTTCCGACATTTTGGACGCATCCCTTCCGTTCACCACGATATATTCATAACGCCCGGACAGCTCGTTTAGCAGCTCCGCAAACCGGCTGTTGCCGACAAGGTCAAATCCACCCTCCTCCTTTACATTCCGATGAAGCGCATCCAGGTAATCATTCATTTTCTGAACCTCTGTCACCTGCTCCTTCCCGAGTACATAGCCGCTGATGGAATTCTGGCTGTCTCCCTGCGTGTTCAAATCAAGATAGAGCGTCTTTTTCTGCTCATTGGCATAGCACATCGCAACCTTAAGAGCGATACTGTCCTGTACCCGGCCAACCGTAATACAGTTAATTTTCCGGCAGCCGCCTTCCCTGCCCTTTGCAAGGAACAGTGCCACCTTTTTATAGGTCTCGACATCCTGCTTCTCCCTGTTTATCACATCAATCACAGGCGTATTCAAGCATTCCTTCACTTCCTCGGCATCCTTCGGCTTTTTATAAAACATCAGCCACAGCGTATAGCATACAACCTCCACGATAATACCAAGCAGAATACCAGCCGTGATTCCCTTTAAAACCCCTTTGCGGAAATCGGACTGTGAAATTGTATATACCGCCTGCTTCTCCACCTCTCTGGTCGCATGCGGCTCGTCAATCACGGAAACACACTGCTGTCCCATCAGTTCCTGAGTCACAGTGTCAATAGCTTTCAGCAGCCCTTCCATAAACACGATTGCCCCATTTTCATCCTCAATGGTAAACTCCCAGCTCGTATGCGGGAAGATTACATAAAATGTGACAACATCGGAAGATTCGGACTGCTCACTTTCAAACATATCGCAAAATTCCTCGTGCGTTGGAGCCAGTCCGGTAATTCTGCAAAACTCGTCATATACCCTGGTGCTCGCGGCAAGCTTCATAATATTAGTGCCGCGCTCTACCGCGCTTCCGGAGCTGTATTCATATACCAGCAGAGACGCGCAGACCTGTGTTTTATCCTGATACACCTCGTTATCCACATAAGGACGCAGGGTCGCCGCCTTGTAGCCGCCCACAAGAACGCCGAACACCGCGGCAAGGATTGCGGCAAGCCACCATTTTCTCAAATTATATTTGAGCACTTCCAACAAACTGTATTCCCTGTCACTCCTGTATTCCTGATTCATCGTTATCTCCCTTCTATCTCATTCATCTCCGCGTGTCAGAAATCTCAGATTTCCGACTGCGTTCGGGGCATATTTGAGGCTCTGACTCAAATTGCCGATTGAAAAATCATCTCGTCAGAATGATTTTTCAATCTATTCTCCGCCTTTTTCAAATACAACTTTAATGGTCTTTAAGATAATCTTTATATCCAGCCCAATGCTCCAGTTGTCGATATACTGCACATCCAGCTTTACGACCTCCTCGAAGTCCGTAATCTCATTTCTTCCGCTTACTTGCCATAACCCGGTAATTCCGGGCTTTGCGCTGAGCCTGCGCTTCTGATGGGACTCGTACTGCCGGAATTCATCGACGGTCGGCGGCCTTGTGCCTACCAGGCTCATATCCCCCTTTAAAACATTGAAAAACTGAGGCAGCTCGTCAATACTTGTTTTACGGATGAACTTGCCCACCTTCGTAATCCGTGGATCATCCTTCATCTTGAACATAAAGCCATTCATTTCATTCTGGCTTTCCAGCTCCTTTTTCCGTTCCTCGGCATCCCGGTACATGGAACGGAATTTATAGATTTTAAAGAATCGTCCGTTTTTGCCGACACGCTTCTGAGAAAAGAACAGCGGGCCCGGGGATTCCAGCAGCAGAGGCGGCGCAAGAAATACGGTCACAACCGCCGTAATTGCCAGCCCGATGACAGCTCCCACAATATCCATCGCCCGTTTTACAAACAGCATTTTCCAGTCATACTGCTGGTTGGCAAAGGTCACGACCGGAATATTGCCCATCATGCCGAAGCTTTTATGGTAATCGTCAAATTTATTCAGAATCTCAATCGTCACATGTACCGTGGCCCCCATATCCGCAAAGCGGTTCACGACCTTCGCAAGGGAATCTCCGGAATCATAAGGCACGCTGATAAATACCTCATCTACAATCTGCTCCTTCGCATATTGAAACATATTGTCATAGCCTGCCACCACCGGAACCCCGTCGTACCATTTGCCAATCTGATTGTCGTCAATAATGGCAATGCTCGCCAAGCGGTGCGCCCAATCCCTGGTATTGTCAGAATCCGCAATGATAGTCTCAACCCTGTCCGCCGTAGTCACCAAAAACACCTGGTTATTCGCCCGTTTATTGCGGTAAATGCGCAGAAGATAATACTTGATAATGACGTGCGCCGCAAAAAAGAGCACCATATTCACAGCAGCGATACAAAAATACACGCCTCGGGAGGCTTCCGCATTATTGTGCTGCAGGAAAATCACCATTGCGGTCACAAACACCAGCACGACGCTCGCCTTGATTGCCGCCCACAGTTCTAAAAATCCGGTTCTGCTGAGAAAGCCGCTTTCAATATCGGAAAAAATCATCACCAGCATATAGATGACCATGACGATGCCGACGCTCTCCATCAGCTCCACTCTCATATTTTCCGGCGACACATTCCGGTATACCACCAGCCACAGATAGCCGCCGCCAAAATAGCTGATGACAAAACACAGCAAATCTGCCAGCAATAAAATGATACTTTGAATCTTTTCTCTTGCTTGGTACA
>CALWBG010000092.1 GCA_944375975.1 uncultured Roseburia sp. | reverse complement strand
CCGGATGGCTGGTTAGCGTTAATTCATGCTCCAAATCCTGCTGAAGTCTTTCCGCAGAAATTCCTTCTCCTAATAATAATTCTTCTAATTCCTTTTCACCCACAAAGCCATCTCTCTGCACCTGTTTCGGATTTCTTCTGGTTTTCATAAATGCTCTCCTTTTCCGGTTTTTTTGCATGTCACCTTAACTCAAAAACAAATTCTTTTCCTCTAGCAGCGTCTTTGCAGCTTCCTTGGAAACGAGCCTGTCTCCCTGCGTCTGGTAAATTTTCCTGGTATTGCCGTCGATAAAAGCGTGGACGCAGGCTCTTGACTGTGCCGGACTGTTCCATGTTTTCCCTCCTCCCTAAAGTGCCTTTTTCTATCCACATCATCATAATACGATATTATCGCTACCTTACTTTCCCGTATTTTCAGGCTTTCGCTTTTATTTCCGCAAATATCCGGCAAAATAAAAAAGAACAGTCCTTCGACGCGAAGCTGTCCTTTCAACTACATTATACGTAATTTTGTCGATTATGATTTACAAATATCATTTTATCTATTGACTTATACATCATAATATCGTATTATGTTGACTTTCTTCTGCTGTAACGTAAAGCCCCTTTCCCTTTTATTGCCGCTATCCTGCGTTTTTTATAAATCCAGTGCATCCATTCTTTTTCGTTTTTCTTCACCGGTCGTCACGGTATACAGCCGCGTCGTCTCTAAACTGGAATGTCCCAGTATATCGGCCAGTTCAAACAGATTCGAGTATTGCTTCATATAAGTAACCGCGAACAGATGGCGGAAGCTGTGCGGATGTACCTTTTCCTCGGGAATGCCAACCATATCCGCCAGGTGCCGCAGCATCTTGTAGACTGCCGACCTGCCGATTGGCTTCCCCGCATTCCCCCTAAATATGACTCCGGTCTCAATTTTCTCCTGACCGCAATAGGTTTTTAATTCCAGGATCAGCTTATCCGGAAGATAAACCTCCCTTTGCTTTCCTTTGTTTCTTATTGTGAATTTTCCTTTTTCCAACGCTTCCACCGTGCAGCCGCACAGCTCACTGATCCGTATTCCGGTCAATGCCAGCGTCCGCATAATACAGTAATATTTTTTTCTTCCGGAGTTCCCGGCATAGGCAAGAAGCTTCTGATACTCGTCCCAGGTAATAATGTTATCAGGACATTGCCTTTTCTGTACACGTTCCGTCCTGACGGTACAATCCTCAAATCCCACATATTTCAGATAGCTGTTCAAGGAAACAATATACAGATTAACCGTTGCTGTCTTAGGGGTTTTTTCTTCCAGCAGCTTCTTATATGCTACGACCCGCTTCTTTGTTATGGCTTCATCTCCCATAAATTTCAGAAACAATTCCGCCTGTCTGATATATACTCTTTTCGTGTTTTCGGCAAGCTCTCTCTCCGATAAATAATCCGCATATTTTTTTATCTTTTCTGAATTTTTCAACCTTTTACCTCCTTTATGACGGCAAAAGGAAACGCTTCCTATTCGGCAGATTTGGCGATAGCCTTCCCCTACCGGGATTCGGAAAAAATAAAAGGGGAACCTCCGAAACGGAGGAACCCCCTTTTATTGAAAGCGTTATGATTATACCGGATAAGCTCCGTTCTTGGTATCCGCCATCGTGACATCTACCTTTTTCTGCTGTGCCTCACGGTATTTGAAAAATTCCGTCGCTACCTGCGGAAACAGCGCGTAGGATAAAATATCCTCATCCTGCTGTTTCCACTGCCGCATTTCGGACTCAATCTTGTCAAGCTCCGGTTCAAGCAAATCCGCCGGACGGCAGGTAATCGCGTTTTTCTTCTCTTCGCCAAGCACCTTGTCAACGACTTCCGGATTGAACGGCTTTACGGTCTGTCCGTATTTTCCGAGTAATACATCCTTGGTCTCTTTTGTCGCAACCTTGTATCTTTCACCCATCAGAACGTTAAATACAGCCTGCGTACCGACAATCTGAGAGGACGGCGTTACAAGCGGCGGCTCGCCAAGATCCTTGCGCACACGCGGAACCTCCGCGAGCACTTCCTCGAATTTATCTTCCTTGCCCTGCTCCTTTAACTGGGAAAGCAGGTTGGATAACATACCACCCGGTACCTGATACAGCAGCGTCTTGATATTTACACCCAATACCTTCGGGTTCATAAGGCCGCTCTCAAGCGCTTCCTCTCTCATCGGACGGAAATAATCCGCAATTTCCGCCAGCTTGTTCTGGTCAAGCCCGGTATCAAACTCTGTTCCCTTAAACGCCTCTACCATTACTTCGGTTGCCGGCTGTGAAGTGCCGAGCGCAAACGGGGACATCGCCGTGTCGATGATGTCGCAGCCCGCTTCAACTGCCTTCATATAGGTCATGGAAGCAACGCCGGAGGTATAATGTGTATGAAGCTCTATCGGAAGCTTCGTGGAAGCCTTCAGCGCGCGTACCAGCTCATCCGCTTTCTGCGGCACTAAAAGTCCCGCCATATCCTTGATACAGATGGAATCCGCGCCCATATCCTCGACACGCTTTGCCATATCCGTCCAGTAATCAAGCGTGTAGGCATCTCCCAGCGTATAGGACAGTGCTACCTGTGCATGTCCCTTTTCCTTATTACATGCGGTTACTGCCGTCTGGAGATTACGCAAATCATTCAGACAGTCAAAGATACGGATAATATCAATTCCGTTCGCGATGGATTTCTGTACAAAATATTCCACCACGTCATCGGCATACGGACGGTAACCGAGAATATTCTGTCCGCGGAACAGCATCTGAAGCTTGGTCTTCTTAAATCCGTCCCTCAGCTTGCGGAGACGGTCCCAGGGATCTTCCTTCAGGAAACGAAGACACGCGTCAAAGGTAGCTCCTCCCCAGCACTCAACCGCGTGAAAGCCTACCTCATCCATCTTGTCTACAATCGGCAGCATCTGCTCTGTTGTCATTCTTGTTGCAATCAGCGACTGGTGTGCGTCACGCAAAACCGTCTCTGTTATTTTTAAAGGTTTTTTTACCGCTTCTGACATACATCCATTCCTCCTATTGAATTCCAAAGATAGCCATAAATACGCCGGCCGCTACCGCGGTACCGATAACTCCGGCAACGTTCGGTCCCATTGCATGCATAAGCAAAAAGTTCGTGGGGTCTTCCTCTGCTCCGACCTTCTGAGAAACGCGGGCTGCCATCGGAACGGCAGATACACCGGCGGAACCAATCAGAGGATTGATTTTACCCTTTGTAATGAAGCAGAGCAGCTTACCGAACAATACGCCGGCCGCCGTACCGAAGATAAAGGCAATCAGTCCCAGCGCAACAATCTTTAACGTCGTGGCATTTAAAAACGCCTCCGCACTCGTGGATGCTCCTACCGAAGTACCCAGCAAAATTACTACGATGTACATTAATGCGTTGGACGCCGTTTCCGATAACTGGCGTACCACGCCGCACTCACGGAACAGGTTTCCGAGCATCAGCATACCAACCAACGGCGCCGTTGTCGGCAGAATCAGACAAACCACAATCGTTACAACGATTGGGAACAGAATTTTCTCCAGCTTTGAAACCGGCCGTAAATTCTCCATTTTAATGGCACGCTCTTTTTTGGTGGTAAATAATTTCATAACCGGCGGCTGGATAATCGGCACCAACGCCATGTAGGAATAGGCTGCCACTGCAATCGGTCCCATCAGTCCTGATTGTCCCAGCTTTCCGGCAAGGAAAATAGAGGTAGGCCCGTCCGCTCCGCCGATAATGGAAACCGCAGCCGCAGACTTATCGTTGAAGCCCATCAAAATTGCAAGGAAATACGCACCGAAAACACCGAACTGCGCCGCAGCTCCCAGCAGGAAGCTGATTGGATTTGCAATCAGAGGACCGAAGTCTGTCATCGCTCCGACTCCAAGGAAAATCAGAGACGGGAAGATTGACCATTCATCCAGTGTGTAAAAATAGTAGAATAAACCACCCACTCCGTTGCTCGTCTGCTCGGGGCTTGCGAAAATATCCGGATAGATATTTACCAGCAGCATACCAAAAGCAATCGGAACAAGAAGCAGCGGCTCAAACCCCTTGGCAATCGCCAGATACAGGAAAACACACGCGACAAGAATCATCACGAAATTTCCCCATGTCAGGTTGAAAAAGGCGGTCTGCTGAAGGAGGTTTCCCATTGTTTCCGTAAAATAACTCATTGTTATCCTCCTAAATTAGTTGTTTAAAGTTGCGAGTAATGCGCCTGCTTCTACCGAATCTCCGACAGCCACGTCGATGCTGGCAACGGTTCCGTCCTCGGTAGCAACCACCGGCGTCTCCATTTTCATGATTTCCAGAATCAGAAGGGTATCGCCCCTCTTTACCGAAGCGCCTACCGAAGATTCGATTTTAAACACCTTTCCTGCCGCGCCTGCTTCGATTTTTACATTGCCCGCGCCCGCCGCAGGAGCCGGAGCTGCTTTGGGAGCCGCCGGAGCTGCCGCACGTCTCGGTGCCGGAGCAACCGGTGCGCTCACCGCGCCGTTTTCCTCTACGGTAACATCATAAACATTTCCATTTACGGTAATTGTATAGCTTTTCATTGAATTATCCTCCTAAACTATGTTTCAGCAATTTTTCTGTTCTTGTTTCCGCTCCGCGGTTTCTTATCTTCTGTGAATAGAGCGCACGACAAAGCCATCGGCCGAGGTTCCCTCACTTGCCGCAATCGCCGCCGTAATCACTGCCACCAGCTCCAAATCGTCGACAAGCTGCTGCTCCTCACGCTGTTCAATCTGTGTCACAACCGTATTGTCCGCCGTGTTCTTTTCGTCGTCCTTCTTCTTATTCTGAACGACCGAAATCAGTTTAAAGCAGTAAATAATCAGGCTGATTAAAATTAATACGACAAATACGGTTCCCATACCCATCAGCGTATTCAAAGCGGCGCTTTGCATCTTTTCTCCAAGAGAATATACAAGGTCCACCGTCGCATCCGTCAGTTCCGGCTGCTCTGTCTCGTAATTGTACTCGTATACATAGCTGACAATCACTTCCCTGTCCGGATAATTTACAATCTGCTCTGTTGTCACCGCATCCTGCGCTTTTGTTACGGTAAACTCACCCATACCCTGATATGCGCCCAAATCGGCAACCGTCTCATCCCAGGAGGCAAGCAGTTCGATAATTACATCCGTACCGTAGGAATTGATGTACTCTTTTTCATCATCGGTCATAGCGACCAGCGTGGAAATATCCTGTTCCATACCGTCTTTAAGATCCGAATAACTCATGCCGAAATATTCCGCATCCGCAGGGTCCGTTCCGCATGCTGTCATTGCCAGAACCATAAAGCAAAGACAAAGCATAAGAGATATTTTTTTCTTCATAACTTCACCTTTCTATTTTGTTCCATGTTTCTTGTCCGGTACGCCTGCACATTTTGTATATAATAATTCAAACGCTGCAACAAGGTATTTTCTCGTATCTGCCGGATCCAGAATCAAATCCACGTAACCTCTCCTTGCTGCCGTCTGCACGCTTGACTGCAGTGCGTCATACTCCTTCGCCTTTTCGTCAAGCTTGTCCGCAGACGCGTCCGCGTACATAATCTTCGCGGCAAGCTCCGCATCCATCATACCGACCTTTGCATTCGTCCATGCATAGACGAAATCCGCGCCGATGGATTTTGAGTTCATTGCCACATATGCGCTGCCGTATGCCTCCCCGATAATCAGGTTTACCTTCGGGCAGTCGGCCTCCGCGAACGCCATCGTCATGCGGGCAAGCGCCTTTGCGAGATTCTTTTCGGAACACATGCTGGCATGGAAGCCCGCAACATTCGTAAGGGACAATACCGGGATTCCGAACGCATCACAGAAGCGTACAAATTCCGCAGCCTTATTGCAGCCTCTTGCGGTAAGCGCCGCGTCAAAGGTTTCTGTTTTTGTTCCCTCCGCATCATAAACCTCCGTGCAGTTTGCCACCGCACCGACGGTCATTCCGTTTAACTTGATAAATCCGGTTACCATATTTTGGGCATATCCGGCTTTTGTCTCAAAGAAATCATGCCCGTCCGAAATCTCTGCGAGCAGGTATCTGGGATCGCCTTTCATCCCTTCCATATTTTCACATGCACGATTTAAATCATCCATGCACTCGGCGGTATAAACGTCACCTTCATTATTTAAAGGCAGCATCGCGACAAGCCGGCGAATCTGAGCGATAATCTCATCCTCGCTTCCGACTGCGTCAATGCAGCCGTTCTCTGCGCCCTGGAATTCTGCGGACGATGTGTCGCATTTATCGATGCGGTTGCCCTCAATCGCATTCGGGGAATTGATGAACATCTTTGCTTTTGTGTTCTCCATAAAAGAAAAATCAGACAACGCCGGAACAACCGCGAGGCCGCCGCCGCAATTTCCGAAAACCGCTGAAATCTGCGGGATTACACCGGAAGCCTGTGCTTCCTTCGCGTAAATCTTTCCAAACCCGTCCAGCGCATCCACGGACTCCTGAAGACGCATACCCGCACAGTCAATAAAGCCGATAACCGGCGCTCCCATCTTCATAGCCATGTCATAAACAGATGCAATCTTTTTCGCATGCATCTCTCCTATGGTTCCGTTTAAAACGGCTGCATCCTGGCTGTATACAAATACCAGATTGCCGTCGACCAGTCCGTGACCGGTAATTACACCATCGGATGGCGTATCTGTGTCCGCAAGATTGAAATCCGTATTTCTTGCTGTTACGAGAGAACCGATTTCCATGAAACTGTTCTCATCGACTAACTTGGTAATACGCTGCATTGCCAAGCTATCATTACTACTATTCATCCTTTTGCCCTCCATCTATAAAGTTGTTGCCGTATCTAAAATACGGCTTATAGTGAATAATGTAATTCCTATTGCGTCATCGTCTTAAAAAATCAACAAATTCCGCTATGGTAAAGTATAGTTTATTTTTACCAATTTTTCAAGTAAATTGTTAATTTTTTGACGCATTTTTCGAGATTTCAGAGAAAGAAATTCCCTTCTGCTGTCTTTAAATCCATAATAGCCCCAACACTTTTTGGGCACACCAGGCAAAATCGATTTCCGCCACGGTATCCGCCGCCGTTACCCTGCACTCCCGCACAATTTCATCCCCAAGCGTATAGGTAATTCTGCCGATATAGTCTCCCTGTTCTACCGGTGCGTACAGCCGGTCCGACAATTCATAGTTGACTTCAATCTGCTCTCCGCTGCCAAGCAGCAGCGTATCCAGCCCGTCGGCCTCCGACACAAGCTGTTCCACCTGCGTCGCCCCGCCGATTCTTTCGCTCTGTCCATTTATCACGGACACCGGGGTAAGCCTGGCATCGTCCAGCTCTATTTGCGTCAAATCCACCTTTTTGAAATTCTCAAGGCCATAATTCATCAGCTTTTTGGTATCCGACCACTTATACGTCTTGTTATTCGGCCACCCACAGGCCAGCAACGCCACGATATAGGTTCTGTCATCTCTGGTGAGGGAGCCGACATAGCAGTAACCGGCGGTCCCGGTAAAGCCGGTTTTTCCCGACAGTGCGCCCTCCATCATCTGTAAAAATGCATTATGGTTGTAACAGCTATAGCTGCTGCCGTCCAAATCGGAAAAGCTGTATTGGCTGGTTCCGGTAATCGTCAGAAATTCCGGAGATTTTGGAGAATTTTTGATACAGTAGCGCATAATGAGCGCAAGATCCGCCGCTGTCGTATGATGAAAACCGTTTTCGTCCCTTGCGTCCAGCCCGTTCGGCGTGATAAAGTAGGTGTCCGTGCATCCAAGCTCCCGTGCCTTGTCATTCATCATGACGGCAAAGCCCTCTGTTGTTCCGGCGATGTGCTCCGCGATTGCCACGGCACAGTCGTTGAAGGATTCCAGCATCAGCGCGTAAAGCAAATCCTTCATCAAAAACCGCTGTCCCTCCCGCATGCCGAGGTGAACCTTCGGCTGCGAGGCCGCAAGGGCGCTCGCTGTGACCTCGCTCTCCAAATCACAGTTTTCCAGTGCAAGAATACAGGTTAAAATTTTTGTAGTGCTGGCATTTGCCAGTGCTTCATAGCCGTTCTTTTCATATAGAATCCGTCCGGAGTCCGCGTCCATCAGCACGGCAGACTTTGCATACAGAGAATTTTTATCCGGCGCATCCGCCCCCTCCGTCTCCACCGGAAGCAATTCTCTGATATTTATTTCCTCCGCTTCAACTCGGGCCTGACTGCAAACCGCCAAAACAGCTACCAGAATCCCCGCAACAATCTTTTTTAACATACGACTCCACAAAAAACGTTTCACAAATCTATATGCCCGGCGCAAAAAAAAATGCATAGGAAACCGGTTCAGACATCCAGTTTCATATGCATTTCCGCCTCCGCTTCCTGTTTAAATTCCTCGACCTGCACCGGATTTAAGACCGGAAGCTCCTCGATAGAGTGTACACCAAAGCTCCTTAAAAATTCCTCCGTCGTTCCAAACAGCAGCGGTCTGCCCGGGGCGTCCAGCCTTCCAAGCTCACAGACCAGGTTATATTCCACCAGTTTGTTGACCGCATGGTCACAGGAAACCCCGCGTATTTTTTCTATCTCCACCTTGGTAATGGGCTGCTTATAGGCGATAATGGAAAGTGTCTCCATCAGCACGTCCGTGAGCACATGGCGTTTCGGCTGCTTTGCGATACGAATCAGATATTCGTACATTTCTCTTTTCGTACACATTTGATAGGCGCCGTCCAGTTCTATAATCTGAAGCCCCCTGTCGTCCTGCTCATAGCGCTTTATCATACCGTCAAGAATTTCTTTTGTTTTATCCTGCTCCAGTTCTAAAGCTCCCGCGATTTTTTCCAGTTCTACGGATTCTCCCATGGTAAAAAGAATTGCCTCTATGGCCGCCTCATACTTTTTTTCTCCCATTCGACCGCCTCTCTCAGCCCTCAGGCTACAATTTTAGATTGAATATGTATATCGTCAAAGGTATGCTCCTGCGAAATAAAAATCTTCCCCATTTTCATCAGCTCAAGAACCGCAAGAAAGGTGACAATCACTTCCATCTTGCCGCACTGTGCCATCAGAAGCTGGAAAAAGCTGAACTGACCGTGTTCTCTCGCGTATTCCTCCACATATGCCATCTTATCGGAAAGTGACACTTCCTCTTTCTCGATTCTGCCGAATTTGGAGCGCACAGGGTCGATTTTATCCGCCTGTTTTTTCATCACCGACTGGAAAACCGCATTTAGTTTTGCGAGAGTCACGCCCGACATCAGCTCCGATACATCCACCGGCTGCTCATAAGCCAAAACCTCCGGCGGAATCGTAGGCTCTTTAAATAATACCCGCTCCGCATCCACCTGACGGTCGCGCAGCTCAGAGGCCATGCACTTGTACATCTTATATTCCAATAGCTGACGCACCAGCTCCGCCCTCGGGTCTTCCTCCTCCTCGTCCTCCTTCTCCGGCGCCGGGAGCAGCATTCGGGACTTGATATCAATCAGGGTCGCCGCCATCACCAGAAATTCGCTCATTACGTTCAAATCCTGCCGCTTCATCTCGGCAATATATTCCATATACTGCGCCGTAATTTCCACGATGGGGATGTCATATATATTTACCTTATTTTTTTCCAGCAGGTGCAAAAGCAGGTCCAACGGTCCCTCGAACACCTGCAGCTTGACTGTCATATCCATTCTATGCCCTCTGCATTTTTACTCTCGATTATTGATTTTACCCCGTCTTCCCGCAAAATTCAAGATTTTTATGCATAAAGTACATGCAGCCCCGTTAGAATGAATTATAATCGAACTTCCCGGAGGCATTTCCATGAAACTGTTTGTTTCCATGCTGCTTAGCCTTACCCTTACATTCTCCTCCATCAATGCAGGTGCATCTCCCCTTTCCTTTGCTGCCGTACAGGATACGGGCGGTACGGAGGGCAAGACCGCCGACTTAGACGTGTCCGCCCCCAGCGTCCTGCTCATGGAGGCCTCTACCGGCTCCGTTATCTACGAAAAAAATTCCCATGAAGTCAGACATCCGGCAAGCATCACAAAAATTATGACACTGATTCTGATTTTTGACGCTCTCGCGGCAAAACAGATTTCTCTTACCGACACGGTCACCGTTTCGGAATACGCAGCCAGTATGGGCGGTTCCCAGGTCTTTTTGGAGCCGGGCGAGACCCAGACCGTTGAGACCATGATCAAATGTATCAGCATCGCCAGCGCCAACGACGCCTGCGTCGCCATGGCTGAGCTGATTTCCGGCTCCGAGTCGGAATTTGTACGCCAGATGAACGAGCGTGCCAGAGGACTCGGCATGAACGATACCTCCTTTGTAA
>CALWBG010000091.1 GCA_944375975.1 uncultured Roseburia sp. | reverse complement strand
AAGGTCATGGACCGGACGCTGATTATTCTGGATATTTTTGCCGCGCGCGCGACGACCAGCGAGGGAAAGATTCAGGTCGAGCTGGCGCAGTTAAAATACCGGCTGAGCCGTCTGACGGGACTGGGACGCTCGCTCTCAAGGCTCGGCGGCGGTATCGGGACAAGGGGACCCGGTGAGAAAAAACTGGAAATAGACCGCCGTCTCATCAAAGACCGGATTGCGCAGCTTAACCGGGAATTAAAAGAAGTGCGCAAACACCGTGAGGTTACAAGGGCACAGCGGGAGAAGCATCAGGTTCCGGTGGCCGCGATTGTCGGTTATACCAACGCGGGGAAGTCTACGCTGCTCAACCGACTGACGGATGCGGGGGTTTTGGAGGAGGACAAGCTTTTTGCGACGCTGGATCCGACTACAAGGGTGCTGGCGCTTCCCGGCAGACAGGAAATGCTGCTCACGGATACGGTAGGGTTTATCCGAAAGCTGCCGCACCATTTAATCGAGGCGTTTCAGAGTACGCTGGAGGAAGCGAAATACGCCGATTATATTCTGCATGTGGTGGATGCCTCCAATCCGCAGATGGAGCAGCAGATGCATATTGTGTATGACACGCTTTACCGTCTCGGCATTCAGGGAAAGACCATCGTCACGCTGTTTAATAAGCAGGACCGCGTGACAGGAGGAGAGCCGCTGCGGGATTTTAAAGCGGATTACACGCTTGGCATTTCCGCAAAAGAGGGAACGGGGCTTGACGAGCTAAAGGAGCTGCTCTGCCGCCTTTTGCGTGAAAATAAAATTCTGGTGGAGCGTACGATTTCTTATGAGGCGGCCGGAGTGCTTCAGCAGATACGAAAGAGCGGGGAGCTTTTGGAGGAGGAGTATCGCCCGGAGGGGATTTTTATCCGCGCGTATGTGCCGGCGGATTTGTACGGAAGACTTTAGGCAGGCGCATTGGGAGAGAATGCCATATTTACGAAGCGAGAGGCGGTATGCTATAATAATTCAGAAAAGTAACAGGGAGGGAGATATGACGATACTGATTAAAAACGGACGGGTGATTAACCCGGCTACCGGCATGGACGAGGTTGCGGACGTGCTGGTGGAAAACGGGGTAGTTTCAAAAATTCAAAAAAATATTGATACAAAGGCGGAGCGCAAGGTTGACGCCAAGGGCTGCTATGTTATGCCCGGTTTTATCGATATGCACGTACATCTGCGCGATCCGGGCTTCGAGCAAAAGGAGACGATTGAGACGGGCTGCCGGGCGGCTGCCCACGGCGGATTTACGACAATCCTTGCAATGCCGAATACGAAACCGGTGGTTGACAATCCAGACGTTGTAAATTACGTACATAACAAGGCAAAGACGGTAGGCCTTGTCAATGTACTGCAGGTAGGGGCTGTGACGAAGGGACAGGAGGGAAAGGAGCTTGCCGACATCGAAGGAATGGTTCGGGCAGGGATTCCCGCTATCAGTGAGGACGGCAAATCCGTTATGAATGCGCAGCTTTACCGGGAAGCCATGGAAAAAGCGGCAAAGCTGGGGATTGTCGTGCTTGCGCACTGCGAGGACATCAATCTTGTGAACGGCGGTGTGATGAATCAGGATAAACAGTCAAAGGAGCTTGGTCTTAAGGGGATTACCAACTCCGTGGAGGATGTTATTATTGCAAGGGACATTATGTTAAGCCGCGATACCGGAGCAAAGCTTCATCTCTGCCACTGCTCGACAAAGGACTCCGTCAAGATGGTGGCCTATGCAAAGTCAGAGCACATCAGGGTAACGGCGGAGGTGTGCCCGCATCATTTTACGCTGACCTCGAAGGATATTCAAAAGATTGAACCGAAGGTGGATATGGAGAACAAGCTTGCCGTAGACGCGGATGCCGATACCAACTACAAAATGAATCCGCCGCTGCGCACGAAGGCGGATGTACAGGCATTGAAGGAGGGGCTTCGCGATAATATCATGGACGTGATTGCGACCGACCATGCGCCCCATACCTTTGCGGAAAAAAATACTTCCATGAAAAAGGCGCCGTTCGGCATTGTCGGACTGGAGACGGCTGCGTGCCTGACTCATACGGAACTGGTGCTGGAGGGCTACCTGACACCGATGCAGATGGCGGAAAAGATGAGCTATAATCCGGCGAAAATTATCGGGCTTGACAAGGGAAACATTGAGCCGGGAAAGACGGCCGATATTGTAATTTTTGACCCGTCCGTGACCTGGAAGATCGACAAAAATCAGTTTGCCAGCAAGGGGAAAAATACACCGTTTGACGGACGGGAGGCGACCGGCAGGGTGCGGATGACGATTGCCGGCGGCCATATCGTATACGAGGATAAATAAGAGGACGGGGCAAAGGAGAAAACGCATATGCAGGCGAGAGTCGGAAAGTTTGAGGAAACTGCGATTATCATAAGGCAGGAGGAAATCGCGGATGATATTTACAGTATGTGGCTGCGGACGGATGAGATTGCGTCCCATGCGAAGGCGGGGCAGTTTGTGTCCGTTTACTGCAACGAGGGAAGCAGACTGCTGCCAAGGCCAATCAGTATCTGTGAAATAGATAAAAAGGATGGCGCAATTCGGCTGGTATACCGTGTGGCGGGGAAGGGGACGGAGGAGTTTTCCCATATGCGCACGGGTATGCAGTTAAGGGTGGTGGGCCCGCTTGGAAACGGGTTTCCGCTGAAGCATAAAAAAGCCTTTTTAATCGGCGGAGGCATCGGTATCCCACCCATGTTAGAGCTGGCAAAGGCGCTGGACTGTGAGAAGCACATCGTTCTCGGTTTTCGGGACGAGCTGTTTTTGCTGGAGGATTTTCAGGGAAAGGGACAGATTTACATCGCGACGGAGGACGGAAGCGCGGGAACGGAGGGCAACGTACTTGACGCGATCCGGGAAAATGGGCTTTCGGCGGATATTATTTATGCCTGCGGCCCCACACCGATGCTTCGAGCTTTAAAGGAATATGCCGCAAAAAATCAGATAGAATGCTGGATTTCCATGGAGGAGCGCATGGCGTGCGGAATCGGAGCCTGTCTTGCCTGCGTGTGCAAATCTAAAGAAAAGGACGCCCACACCAATGTGAAAAACAAGCGCATATGTAAGGAAGGTCCCGTATTCCGGGCAGAGGAGGTGGAATTCTGATGAATATGAAGGTAGATTTGTGCGGAGTGACACTGAATAACCCGGTGATGACGGCGTCGGGAACCTTCGGCGCGGGGGAAGAATATTCCGAATTTGTGGATTTAAACCGTCTCGGCGCGGTGGTGACCAAGGGAGTCGCAAATGTTCCGTGGGAGGGAAATCCGACGCCACGCGTGGCGGAGGTGTACGGCGGCATGTTAAATGCCATCGGCTTGCAGAACCCGGGGATTGATATATTTATAGAGCGGGATATTCCGTTTTTGAAAAAATATGATACAAAGATTGTTGTAAATGTCTGCGGCCATACCACGGAAGAATATGTAGAGGTTGTGGAGCGTCTTGCGGATCAGCCGGTGGATTTGCTGGAAATCAATATTTCCTGTCCCAATGTCAGGGAGGGCGGAATTGCCTTTGGGCAGAAGCCCGAGATGGTAGAGCAGATAACAAAAGAGATCAAAAAGCATGCCGCGCAGCCTGTGATCATGAAGCTCTCCCCCAACGTCACGGATATCGGGGAGATGGCGCGCGCCGCGGAGGCGGGCGGAGCGGACGGTCTGTCGTTAATCAATACGATTACCGGCATGAAGATTGACATTGACCGCCGCTGCTTTGTGCTGGCAAACCGTACCGGCGGCATGTCCGGTCCTGCGGTACATCCGGTGGCGGTGCGCATGGTCTACCAGGCCGCGCAGGCGGTAAAGATTCCGATTGTCGGTATGGGCGGAATCATGAACGCGGAGGATGCCATTGAAATGATTCTTGCGGGAGCGACGGCAATTTCGGTTGGGACCGCCAATTTTACGAATCCTAAGGCAACGATGGAAATCGTGGACGGCATCCGGGATTATATGCAGCGCTATCAGGTGAAGGATATGAGAGAACTCATCGGTGCAGTGCATGACAGATAGGGGAGAGGAGCGGTCTCTCAGATGACAGGGGAGCATGAAGCCTGCATATCAGAGAATTGATATGCGGGCTTTTATAATAAGCAGATTTATTTCATGCGATTGAGGTGAATGAAAGACAGGATCGTATGAACGGAGAAGAAAATAATCAGGGAGGAATACAGATGGAGGAGAAAATGATTTTATGTTGCAAAACATGCGGTAATTATTTCTATTCAGGAGAGAGCACCGCAAAGTGTGATTATTGCGGAGGGAATACAGAGGTTCTCTTTACAGAGCAGGAAGTATCTTCCATTGATAAGTTGGAATTGGATGAGCTGATTCGGATATCGCGTGAGAAATATAAATTTGATAATGCTGAATACAGCGAAGAATTATGGAAAAGCAGGGAATATAAAGAGAGCGTGAACAAAAAAGAAGGACTGAAAATCAAAGAAATGGTACATATGCTGACTACCGGGTATAATTTTGAGGGTTATAATATCGTGGCTTATAGAAAGGTTATCACCGGAGAGGTAGTACTTGGAACGGGATTTCTTTCAGAATTTGCAGCGTCCTTTTCGGATTTTTTTGGTGTGGAATCAAATACATTTTCTGATAAAATGGAGAAGGCTAAAGAAGCGGCGTTGGATAAAATGATAAAAAAATCTGTCGAGGCGGGCGGAAATGCCATTATTGGCGTAGACTTTGATTATATCACATTTGCATACAACATGATAGGAGTTGTGGCGAGCGGAACATCGGTAGTTATTGAAAAAATACAGGCTTAAACCTCTGGATATATACTCAAGAACTTATTGTTTCTTCAATTAAAACGTGCATCCTTCTATAATGGCAGTCAGGAAAGGAGCGATGTTTTATGCAGAAATTTGTTTATGAGTATGCAACAAAGGTTTACTTTGGAGAGGGAGCCGCCAGGGAGCATTTGGCGGAGGCGGTTTCCGGTTACGGGAAACATGTCATGCTTGCGTACGGAGGCGGATCCGTAAAGAAAAACGGTATTTACGATGAGCTTAAAGCAATTTTGGAAGCGGCGGGAAAGACGGTGACGGATTTTTCCGGCATCATGTCAAATCCCACCTATGCAAAGGTGCAGGAGGGGGCCGCTCTCTCGAGAAAGGAAGGCATCGATTTTATACTTGCGGTCGGCGGAGGTTCTGTCATCGACTGCTGCAAAATCATTGCGGCACAGGCGAGAACGGAAACGGATTTATGGGAAATGGAGATGACGGATCATAAATTTCCGACGGATGCCATTCCGATAGGAGCCGTTGTCACTGCTTCCGGGACCGGTGCGGAGATGAACGGGGGCGCGGTGATTACGAACGAGGAAAAAGTACTGAAGGCAGGGCTTGCGGCGTTCCCGCCACGTTTTGCGTTTCTTGACCCGGGGTACACCCTGTCAGTTCCGCGCATGCAGGTCATTTCCGGGGCGTTTGACACTCTAAGTCATGCGATGGAAACTTATTTCGGCGCTTCGGATGAGGATAATGTATCCGATGACGTGGCGCTGGCGATTATGACAAATACCGTGATAAATATGAGGCGGCTGTTGGCAGACTCCGATGATATCCGGGTACGTGGAAATCTGATGTGGGATTCGGCCATGGCGGAAAACGGAATCTTAAAGGTCGGACGGCTGACAGACTTTCAGGCGCATCAGATGGAGCATCAGCTCGGGGCTTATACGGACTGCAATCACGGACAGGGACTGGCAGTCATTCATCCGGCATACTATCGCCATATCGTAAAGGACGCGCAGGAAAAATTCCGTCGCTTCGGAAAGGAAGTGTTTGGCGTGGATTCGGCGGAGGCAGGAGTGGAGGCTTTAGCGGACTTCATCAAAGAATGCGGATTGCCGACCAAGATGTCCGAGCTGCGTTCGAAAGTAGAAATCACCCCGGAAATACTCAAAAAGGTGGCTGAGACCTGCAACGTGATTCCGTGCGGACCCAGGAAGCTTGGAAGGGATGAAATCTATGATATTCTCATGGAATGCATGTAAAAGAACGACGCCAGCTCTTGTTGCGGCGGCGTTTTGCGCATCGTTTTGTGCATGTGCAGGCGGGGGAAACGCCGCCGGGGCGGACAGCGTAGCTTCGTCCCAAGCGGTGCTGACGGGGGAAGAAGAGGCAGGCACTTTTGCCTTGGACGCGGAAGAAGAAGTCGCCGGGACGGAAGAAAGCGGCGCGTCCGTAACGCAGGGCACGGAGAGCTACCGGGGCTTTTTGCGGCCGCTCTTTTGTGCAGCTCACAGTGGGACGGAGAGTTTGAGCCTGTCGTCCGAAGCAGGACACCGGTGTATCTGGTCGTCGGGGAGGATGATGAATATTATGGTTCCCGGCCTTTCCGGGAGGCCTATGAGTCCATCTGTCAGAGATACAGGGATGAGGGCCTTTCTGGAGAAGAAATCGACGGACTTTTAGTACTGGATGTAAAGGCTGCCGAATATTTTTCAGACAGAGGGATTACGGTTCAGCATGGCGGAGGCGGTCTTTTTGCCCGTGATGAGGAAATTATGGGTTGGCTTTTCAGTAAATAGTAGGATATAATAAACTCGGAAAAGAAGGGGTATTTCAGGAAGGCATCATAGTGTAGGGGGGAAAAAATTTGTCTATGTATAATATGCAGCTGGAAACATTTATTGTCGTGGCGGATATGGGCAGTTTTAATAAGGCGGCGGAGGCGCTGTACATCACGCCGCCCGCAGTTACAAAGCAGATGAATCTTTTGGAAAAGGATTTGGGGATTACGCTGTTTACGCGGACGCACAGGGGGCTGATATTGACGGAGGCGGGCAAATCCCTTTACAAGGATGCGAAATATGTCATCCAGTATTGCAGGGAATCCGTGCAGCGGGCCCAAAAGGCGATGGCGGAAAAGGACAATGTGATACGCATAGGAACCTCCCCCATGACTCCCGCGGAGCCGCTGGTGGAGACATGGGCTTCGGTACAGGAGAAATGCCCCGATATCAAGCTTCAGCTTGTTCCGTTTATGAACAGTCAGGAAAGCGCGCGGGAGATTTTAAAGAATCTGGGGCAGAACATAGATGTTGTAGCCGGGATTTTTGATGATACGATGTTAAAGCTGCGCCAGTGTAACGGATTGGAGCTTTCCAGGCAGCATATCTGCTGTGCTGTTTCCATCCATCACAGGCTTGCCAAAAAAGACATTCTTACAATGCAGGATTTGCACGGAGAGAATTTTCTGATGATGCACCGCGGCTGGAGTAATTATGTGGACGAATTGAGGGATGATATCTGGGAGCATCATCCGCAGATTCATGTAACGGATTTTGATATTTACAGTGTTGATATTTTTAACCAGTGTGAAAACAGCAATGACGTTCTTATGGTGGTGGAAAACTGGAAAAATGTACACCCGCTTTTAAAGGTTATTCCGGTGGACTGGAAATATACGATTCCGTTTGGAGTGCTGTATTCGAAAGAGCCCTCGGAGCTGGTGACGCGATTTTTGAAAGCGATAAATGGAAAAGCTTTCGTTTGAGTAGAAAGAGAAAGGTAATAACTGCAAAACTAATCGGGACTTCTGTTGAAGTCCTGTTTTTTTTATAATAAAACCAGCGAAAGAAATAACAGGAAAGCCGAGGGGATGGAATCGGAATGAACAATTTTATCTATGAAAACACCACAAAGGTATATTTCGGCCGGGGCTGTGTCAGGGAATTTCTTGCCTGCCTGGTAAAAGAATACGATACGGTTATGTTTGCTTACGGCGGCGGCTCCGTGAAGAAAAACGGGATTTACGATGAGGTTCTTAACATCCTGCAAAAGGAGGGGAAAAACGTCGTGGAGTTTTCCGGAATCATGCAATATCCCACCTATGAAAAAGTGCTGGAAGGAGCCCGGCTTGCCAGGGAAAATCATGTAAATATGATTCTGGGGGTGGGAGGAGGCTCGGTGATGGACTGCTGTAAGGCCGTGTCCCTCGCGGCCGTATACGAAGGCGATGCCTGGGAGAATTTCTGGGAAAGGAGCGCAATCATCGATTTCGAACCGCTTCCGGTGGGCGTGGTTGTTACGGCGGCGGGAACGGGAAGCGAATGCAACGGCGGGGCGGTCATTACCAACGAAGAAGCAAAAGTAAGGACAGGGCGTGACTATCCGAAATGTAATCCCAGATTTGCCCTGATGGATCCGTCATATACCTACAGCGTACCGGAGAGACAGACGGTAGCCGGTGGATTTGATACGCTTTCCCATATCATGGAAACTTATTTCAGCGAACCCGATACGGACAACGTATCCGACGACATAGCGGAAGCTTTGATGCGCGGCGTTATCCGTGACCTTCGGGCGGCGATACAAAACCCGGAGGACTATACGGCGAGAAGCAACCTGATGTGGGAGGCGGCTATGGCGGAAAACCGGCTCATTAAGCTGGGGAAAAAATGCGATTTTACCTGTCATCAGATAGAGCACCAGCTCGGGGCTTATACGGACTGCAATCACGGCTGCGTGCTTGCAGTGCTCCATCCGGTTTATTACCGTCATATTTACCGGGAAGGGCTGCCGAAGTTTAGGCGTTTTGCCCAAAATGTATGGAATATTTCACGTGACGGTAAAAATGACGCGGAACTTGCAGAAGCCGGTATTGACGCTCTCGCTGGTTTTATCAGGGAAATCGGGCTTCCGGCAACGCTCCGTGATTTGGGAATGAAGGGAAAGGGGCTGCTAAAAGAAATCGCCGATTCCTGTAAGCTTTCTTCTGGAAGCTATAAAAAAATGACGCAGCAGGAAGTGCTTGAGATACTTGAGGAATGTTTTTAAAGGGAAGGAGAACGCGAGGATGAAGAAAAAATGTATGGCGGCGCTGCTTGCGGCGGCTATGGCGTTTGGGCTGGCTGCCTGCGGAAGCAGTGAAAACAGCGGGCCGGACGGCGGCACGGCAGCGCAGCAAAACATGGCAGGGCAGGAAAGCACCGCGTCGCAGGAGGAACCGACTACGCAGGAAACGGAAGTGAATATCGGGGAAACTGCCGCGGATACGGAGGTTGACACGCAGGCAGAGCGGGAAAGCATTTTAATCGCCTATTTTTCGATTCCGGAGGATATTGACACGGACGGGATTGACGCGGACGCAGGCGCCAGTATTGTCGTGAAAGATGAACAGGTTATGGGAAATCTGGAATATACCGCAAATGTGATTTGGCAGACGGTAGGCGGTGATTTATTCCGCATTGAGACGGTGGAGCAATATCCGCTGGAGCATGAAGCGCTGGTGGACCAGGCGGCGGAGGAACAGGACGCAGATGCGCGACCGGCGCTGGCTGCTCAGATTGAAAACGTCGGGCAGTATGACACGATTTTTTTAGGCTATCCAAACTGGTGGGGAGATATGCCGATGCCGCTGTATACCTTTCTGGAAGAATATGATTTTTCCGGAAAGACAATCATTCCCTTTACTGTTCACGGCGGCAGCGGATTTTCCGATACGGTCAGCAGCATTGCAGAGCTGCAGCCGAATGCAAAGGTCAGCGAGGACGGACTGAGTATTTCGAGAAACAGCGTAGCGGATGCGGAAGCAGAGATTATTTCCTGGGCGAAAGGAGTGGTATTGTAAAATGAGCAAAAAGGTATTAATTATATCGGGAAGTCCAAGAGAGGGCGGAAATTCGGATATTTTGTGCGAGCAGTTTAAAAAAGGAGCACAGGAAGCGGGAAATGAGGTGGAAAAAGTGTCGCTTCAGCAGCTTACCATAAAAAGCTGCCTTGCGTGCTATGGATGCAGAGGGACAAAGACCTGTGTGCAGAAGGATGATATGGCAGCCCTGCTCGATAAGATGGTCAGGGCGGATGTCCTCGTTCTTGCAACGCCGGTTTACTTTTATTCCATGGACGGACAGATGAAGATCATGATTGACCGGACGCTGCCAAGGTATACGGAAATACAGAATAAGGACGTTTACTTTATCGCCACTGCCGCCGCGGGCAGGCGCGCCATGGAGCGCACGATGCAGGCGCTGCGGGGATTGACAGATTGCCTGCCGCATGCCAGGGTGAAAGCGGAAATCTATGGCGAGGGTGTGTATCAGAAGGGAGAAGTTGAACACACTCCGGCGTTTCGCGAAGCGTACGAAGCCGGCCGTGCAATCCGGTAGAGGTAAGCCGCGGCAGGCCGGGCTTTTGGTGTGACGGAGGTGGTAAAAATTATGAAGATTCTATATTTTACGGCAACAGGGAACTGTCTGTATGTGGCGCGGAGCATTGGAGGGGAGCTTTTTTCCATCCCGCAGATGATAAAGGACGGCATATATGATATCAGGGACGAGGCTGTCGGTAT
>CALWBG010000090.1 GCA_944375975.1 uncultured Roseburia sp. | reverse complement strand
GTAAAAATTTCTCCCTCTATGTAAGAATCCTCATCCGAAATCTCGTACTCCTCCTCCAGTGTTCCCGCCCCCGCGGAGGCCGCAGCCGTACCGTCGTCGATATTATTATTCATGTAACTGAAATATCCGGCTACTGCAATCATCAGTGCAAGTGCTGTAATAATTAACTGATTCTTCCGAAATATTTTTTTCACGCTCATTCCTCCTTGGAACTCATCTTTACTACCTTAATTTTATGTGCTTCTACCGAAAATAATGCCTCTACCGCCTCCGAAATCTCCGAGACAATCCTGGAATTTCCTCCACCCTCCGCGACCACGATTACCCCCTCGATGGAGGGCAGCTTCTCCTTTTGGACATAGGGCCGGCTCTCCCCGTCCGCTTCCAGGTAAACGGTTGTCTCACTGCTCTGTTCCTCCGTTACCGTCCGCACTCCGCCGCTGCTGTCGTTTTCCGTTGTTGTCGTGGACGATTCGGAGGCGTCCTTTTCCACCACGCTCTCCCCGTTGTCCGAAACGGTAATCATAACCGTAACCCTGCCCACCCCCTCCATCTGTGCCAGTACCCTTTCCAGTTTATTCTCCAGATACGCGGAATAGTCCTCTTTTTCCGTTGTTTCCTCTTTTTCCGTTCCGGAAGCCGTTCCAAAATTATCCGTCCTACTTCCCGCCGTCTTACTCCCCGACGGCATCGCAATGATAAGCAACAGGACACCAAGCAGTGCGATTGCCGCCCAGTCGCTCTTTTTCAGGTGTTTCTACCCTTTCTGTCTGAAAAATTCTCTGATTTTCTCCAATTCTCTCCCTCCCTTCCAAAGCCCCGGGCTTACGAGCCCTTATACTGCACTTTGACCTGTTCCTCCAAAAGCTGATAAGTTTCCCGAAGTTTTTCGGCCAGCCCCCTGGCGATTGCCTCATTTCCCTGCTCCTTCCCGCGCTCCACAAGGATTCCTTCGACCTCTGTTTTCTCCTCGTCTTCCTCCCCGACCACCACCTCCATGTACGCTACGGTATATTCCTCCGTCAGTTTCACATCCACCTTTTGCACCTTCAGTCCATACGAATCCAGATAGCCCTCCGCGGTTGTCTTTACGTCCAGACCGGCCGCCTCCTCGTATTGCTTTAGATAATAATCATTTTGCAGAAATTCCATGCGCTCCGCGTCCCTGGATGCCTCCGAAAGGCGTTCGGAAAATTCCTCATATCGGATGGTCTCCAAAAAGGCGTCCCCGTCGCATAAAACAGACAAAACCGGATATAAAAAACCCAGGGTCAGAAGAATTTCCGTAAAAAAGTAGATGTATTTTTTCAATTTTTCTCCCGGCACAAGCTGACGCAGTACCATAATCAGGAGAAACAGCGCCATAAAGCTTTTGACATAGCCCGCCACCGCAGTCATGTTTTCCCTTTTCCTCCCACACCTAATAAATAAATCCTGAAACTGCCGTACAAAGCGCTATGGTCAGGAAAAACAGCGCTATGCAGTAGCCCATCAGCTTAAGGTAAAGAACCCCTCCCGCCGCCATTCCCCGCAGGCAGCCCGCAATCCGCTTGTCTGTCACCGGTTCCGCCAAAACCGCGGCCACCTTATAAAAAAATGCCATACAGGCTACCTGAAGCATCGGCATCAGGGCAATCAGCACCAAAATCGCAAGCGCCGCGGCGCCCACACAGTTTTTGATCAGAATACCGGAACCAAGCAGCAGCTCGCTCACGCCGTTTATGGTATTTCCGATTCCGGGAATCATAGATGCCACCCGGCTGATTCCCCCGTGGAGCAGCCGGTCTTTGGCGGGCGCGATAAGTCCCTGTACCACATTCAGTCCCAAAACGGCGATTCCCGCAATCTTCATCCCCCAACAGATTATCCCCTTTAACAGCTCCGTCAGGTTCTCGAATTTTTCATCCTCAAAAAAGTGGTTCATCAGCTCCATTAATACGTATATGTGAATCATCGGGACCAAAATATTTAAAAACAGCCATTGGACCAGATAGATAACCAGAAACGCCGTCTGGTAAAAGCCCACCGCACTCCCGGTTCCCGCGGAAAACACCATCGTAATGCAAAAGGTCGGAATCAGTGCCGTCATAAAATCCACGCTGTCCGAGAGCACTCCTCCCGCAATTTCCCCGAATGCCAGAAATGATTGCAGCAGCATGACGGCAAGCACACAGTACACCAGGATAAAGCATAAATCCGAGATGTAGGATGAGGCAAATGCTCCCGCGAAATTTTTCAGGATGGAAAAGCCCACCGCCAGCAGAACCACCTCAATCAAAAGCTTACGGTTTTCCTGAAACTGCCCAAGCAATACATCCTTTAACCATTCGATGATCACTCCGGCATCAAAGCCGCTTATTCCCTCATCCAGCAGTTCCTCCACCAGCCCCGAAAACGTAAGGCTTTCCTCCGGTGTCTGTAGCCCCGACAAAAAGTCGTCCAGCCCGGAAAAATCGACGCTGTCCTTCATCTCCTCCAGATAGGAATCCTCATCTGTCTCCGCCGCTTTTAAGGGCACGGCGCCCCAGAGCAGCAGGAAAAAGATAAGAAGCCCGCAGCTGAATTTTCTTTTTTTCATAAAAAGCTCCCTATCGTCTCCAGAAACGCCGTCAAAACCGGAAGACTCACCACCAGAATTGACATTTTCGCAAACATTTCAATCTGATTGCCGATAGCGGCATAACCGGCATCCTTGCAGACATTCATCGCGAACTCGGCAATATATGTAATTCCCACCATTTTTACCACAAGGGCAATATAGCTGCTATCCACCGAGATGAGCGTCTCCATCCGTTCGGCAAACGAAAGAATGGTTTCCACCTTCGTAATGATGTAAAAAAAGATACATATGCAGACCGCCATGCTGACAAAGGTACTGTACTCTCCCCGCTCCTTTTTCAGCACGAGCGCAATCAGCACGCCGGCGATTCCGAGGACTGCAATTCTTAAAATATCCATGGTTCTCCTCATTTCTGCGCTATAAGGCAAACAGCGACTGCATGGTTTCAAACAGCTCATAGATGTAGGGCACAATCCAGAAAAGCACAATAATCAGCCCCGCCAGGCTCGTCAAAAATGCATGTTCCTCCCTGCCGCTGTGCTTTAGCACCTGGCTGATGACCGTCACCAATATCCCCACCGCCGCAATCTTAAAAATCAAATTTACGCTCATCCGTGTTTCAATCCTTTCTATCGCCATTTGCTATATCAGCAGAATAATCAGCATCAGCCCGCACATCACGCTCACGGTCTGAATGACTTTTTGCTTTTCCTTCTGCTCCCGCCTTCTCCCCTCAATCAGAAAATCCAGGCGCTCGAGATAGACCGCCAGATTTTTCTCATTTTCCTCCATGCTTTTCCCGAAAAACGCTTTTCCCGCATCCCGAATCACCACAAGCTCGGCCTCCTTTAGCCCCAGAAGCTTTTTATGCTCCTCAAATACCGCCGCCCATACCTCCTCGCCCTTCGCATCCCGGCGCATCGCCAGCTTTTCGGCAATCTCGCCGCAGATTTCCGTAAGGCGCGCGTCACGCACCCGGATGCGGCTTCCCAGGATATGCTCCACGGGCTGCAGCGAATACGCAGCCTCGCCGGCAATGTCTACGAAAAGCTGCCGTACCTCATAAAGCAACGCCAGATGTTCCTTCAGCTCCCCGGTAATGCGCAGAGCCAGTCCGATACTTGCCGTACCGATTAATATACTTCCCAACAGCTTTAACATAATCTCTCCATGTGCTCGTCAAAAATATGTATGTCCCGCTTTCCTCCCGCCTTCCGCTCAATCAGGACAAACCGGCGGAAAATCTGACGCTTCAGCCAGTTTCGCAGAAATGGTTTTTGAGACAGCTCGGCCATCTCTCCCGCATGGACGGTTCCAAGGACCCGGCTGCCCGAAAAGACTGCCTGTTCCACGGCCCAAAAATCCCGTTCCCCTCCCAGCTCATCCACCGCAATGACCTGCGGCGACATGGAGCGTAAAAGCATCAGCATTCCCTCCGCCTTTGTGCACCCATCCAGCACATCGGTGCGGCTTCCGACATCATTTTGCGGCACGCCCATATGGCAGGCGGCAATTTCGGAGCGCTCGTCCACGACACAGACCTTTAAGCCCGGCCAATCGGCTTCTCCGTCCGATAGTATGCGGACGCAGTCGCGCAGATAGGTTGTCTTGCCGGCACCCGGCTCCGACAAAAATAACGTGTTGTAAATGCTGTTCCGGTACCTGATATAGGGCAGCAGCTTTTTGGCGCAGCCCCGTCTCTCATGCGCAACCCGGATATTCAAAAAAGAGATATGATGCATCCCCGAAACTTTTCCCTGCTCAACCGCTGTCTGTCCCGCGATTCCTATTCTATGCCCTCCTTCCACGGTAATGTATCCCTGTTTCATCTCTTCCCGGTAGGCGTAGAGCGAATAGTTGCTGATATAGTTCAGCATCTCGGCAATATCCTCCCCCGTGACCCGGTAGAGGTTTTCTCCCGCAGCCACCGTCTGCTCCTCCCCGCATAAAGAATAACGCTCCCCACGTCTCATCAGATAGCGCCGTTCCCCCGTATAGGAAAACTCCAGGGGCTGTCCGATGCGGATACGGATTTCCTCCAGCCCGTCCATATAATCCGGATCCAATTTTTGCCGGATATGCAGCGGAAAGAGCCTGTCAACTTCACACATAAGCCACCTCCCTCCTTTCCCTGATGGAAAATGCGCTTTCACGCGCTTTGTTTTCCCATGATTCATTGTATGAAACCTGTCCGCATTTATGACACAGAAAAACAGGAGCGCTGACATTTTTGTCAACACTCCTGTTTATTTCTTTCGCGTTATTTTGTTCGTTTACATCCGTTCGGGTGCGGAAAAGCCCAGCATATCAATGCAGGTCTCAAGAATGGATTTTGTCAGCTCCAGCAGCCTGATGTAAGATTTCTGAATCCGTTCATTTTCCTCGGACATAATCTTCGTCTCATGGTAAAAGCTGTTAAAAGCGTTCGCAAGCTCATAAATATAGGCACACAGCTTATGCGGCGCAAGCTCGTCAAAAGCGTTGGCAACCACCTCGTTAAACTTTGAGAGCTCCAGCATGAGATTTTTCTCGCTGCCGGAATGCGCCCCCTCAATAGCCGCCCCTTCCGTATTCTTTCCGGCTCCGTAATATTTATTTAAGATGGATTTGATGCGCACAATCGTATAAAGGATGTATGGTCCCGTATTGCCCTCAAAGGAGGTAAAGCGGTCAATATCAAAAATATAGTCCTTACCCGCCTGATTGGAAAGGTCACCGTATTTAATCGCCGCAAGCGCTACCATGCGCGCCGTCTCCTCCGCCTCCGTCGGACTGATGGAAAGGTTCTCCTTTGACTTCTGGTTTTCGTTGATTTTCTTTAACATTTCCTCGTTAATTTCATTGACGAGGTATTCCAGACGCATGACACCGCCGTCCCGGGTCTTAAAGGGCTTTCCGTCCTTTCCGTTCATCGTGCCGAAACCGATATGCGTCAATTCCGTTTCCGGCTTCACCAGCCCCGTTTTCCTTGCACAGCGGAATACCTGGATAAAATGAAGCTCCTGACGCTTATCCGCAAGATAAATCATTCCGTCCGGGTTGTAATCCTGCATACGCCAGACAATCGTCGCAAGGTCGGTCGTACTGTAAAGGGAAGCACCGTCCGATTTTAAGATAATACAGGGAGGAATCTCCTTTGCGTCGGTCTCCTCGCTTACATCCACAACCAGAGCGCCGTCGCTCATATAAGCAAAGCCCTCGTCTTTCATCCGCTGTACCATATCGGGAATATAGGGCTGCGCGTCAGACTCTCCCTTCCACAAATCAAAGGATACGTTAAGGCTCTCATAATTTTTCTTTAAGTCACTGACAGACACATTTAAGATATGAGACAGCAGCGCCCGATAGCCCCTTCTTCCCTGCTGCAGCTCACCGGTCGCCTGCATGGCTGCCTCCCGGTATGCCTCGTCCTCCTTCGACTTTTTGCTCGCGGTCGGGTAAATTTCCTCCAGCTCGGAAATCGTAAAAGGCGCCTCCGTCGGATATTCGCCGGTATAGCTCTCGTCAAAATAAACCAGCTCAGGCTTCCGCTCCTTTAACTCAACGATAATCAGGCCCATCTGAAGCCCCCAGTCGCCCAGATGCACATCCCCGATCATACGGTGCCCCACAAACCGGCCCATGCGCTTTATGCTCTCTCCGATAATGGCTGAGCGCAGATGCCCCACATGAAGCGGCTTCGCAACGTTGGCTCCGCCGTAATCCACGATTATGGTTTTGGGCTGTCTGGGCTTCTCACAGCCGTAGCGTCCCTCATCCGCCTGCATGTCCGAAAGATATGATGCCAGATACTCTTCCTTCAGCTTTAAATTCAGAAATCCGGGCTTTACGGACTCCGCCGCGGAAAACATCGGCCGTCCGGAAAGCTTTGCCGCCACCTCGTCCGCAATCAAAAACGGTGCCTTTTTATATTCTTTTGCCGCCGCAAGTGCCCCGTTGCATTGAAATTCACAGAGATCCGGGCGGTTGGATAAGGTTACTCTGCCGTATTTTGCGTCATAACCGCATACCGTAAACGCTTCCGTCACTTCATCCGTTATCAGATCCAAGATTTTTTTCATAACCGTTATTTCCTTTCCGGGCGGCGCAGCCGCCTGATTTTATTACGATAAGGGTGTCAAAAGCACCTTTGGTGCTATCATTGTAGCCGCCGACTTGTGAATTGTCAAATATTAATCTACTCCTGACGGAAAATCACGTTCCGGTACCGGTTTAATACCTGAAGCAGAATACCGCCCAGCACATAGCAGGAAATCACCTCACCGATTCCGACTGTCAGCATAAAAAACGGAATGGTGCCCTCCGCCTCATAGACATATGCCAGCACAAACGGAACGATAATCGTATTCGAGGCGATTGGCGGCAGCGGGGCAAGCCATCTGTGTCTGCGCAGCGCGTAGGTTCCCAGCGCTCCGAGCAGCGTCGCAAGACTTCCGAATATAACATCGAGCGGCATGCAGCCGGTCACCAGATTACTGATAAGACAGCCTACAAACAGTCCCGGGATTGCGGCCGGGGTAAAGACCGGTAAAACGGTAAGTGCTTCGGAAATCCGGACTTGAATTGCGCCGGAGGCAAGACCAAACGCGCTGATAAAATAGGTCAGCACAAAGTAGAGGGCTGCAATGAGGGCAGCCTGAGCGATAAGTAATACCTTTTTGTTTCTCATATTCTTTTCTCCTTTAGTTTTGTTTTACGAGTGGAAGGTCTCGAACACTCGGTATATTTTTGCGGTGTCCCGGAAGCTCCCGGACCGCAACTCTGCCAGTCTATCACAACCGCTTTCAAAAATCAACCGGCTTAGTGTATTTTCATCCCCTTTTTTACTGCCGCGCCCGCAGCCATAAGCGCATGGCGCATGGGGCGGAGTAAAAGCCACAGTCCCGCAGCAGCGCGGTACATCGGATTTTTCACATCTATCCGACGGCCGTTCCGCACAAACGCCACGAGAACGCCGACAAACCGCTCCGGTTCTATCGGCCCTTCAATTTGCGTCTGATGGTCCCCTACCATATAAAAACCGTCTTTTTTCTTTTTCCAGATGCGGTGCAGCACCAAAAGCCCTGATTTTCTGCGGTAAAGCGCCACGTCTCCGCGGTGCAGCCTTTCCGTGTCCGCAGCCGCGATCACCGCCTCGTCCCGTCCCGGTACAAACATCGGGTACATACTGTAGCCCTGCGGAAAAATCTGCACCGTTTTTCCCTCCCGCAGCAGCGTCTCTATATTTACCTTCTTTCCATCCATTTTTTCACACTCCATAGAAACCATTGTAGCATTTTCACCTGTCTAATGCTATAATGAACACCGTAAAAAGTAAAACGATTGGAGACTATGAACATGAATTCTAACAAATCAACCAAAACATCACCGTTTCTCCCGCTGCAATTTCTCATTCGCGTCCTTCAGGGAGCGCTGATTGGGCTCGGTGCAGTGCTTCCCGGCATCTCCGGGGGCGTTCTCGGCGTAATTTTCGGAGTATATAAGCCCATCATGGAGCTGCTCTCAAACCCCATTGCCAATTTTAAAACACATGTTCCAAAGCTGATTCCCGTATTCTTAGGAGGAGTTATCGGATTTCTCGGAATCGCCAACCTTTTGGCGTTTTTTCTGGAAAAATACCCGGATCCTTCCGTCTGCCTGTTTATCGGCCTGATTACAGGTATGCTGCCCTCTCTGTTCCGCGAGGCGAGGGAACAGGGTACCAGCCGCGGCTCTTATATCTCCCTGTTTGCGTGCATGATTTTTATTTTCCTGCTGCTGGGCGGCTTAAACATGGCTTCCGTTACCATAACACCTAACTTTTTCTGGTATTTATTCTGCGGCTTCTGCCTCGCGCTCAGCATCATTGCCCCGGGCATGAGCTTTTCCACCCTGCTGATGCCGCTCGGACTTTATACGCCCTTTGTGGACGGCATCGGACATCTGGATTTTTCCGTGCTCATTCCGGGCGGAATCGGAGGACTTGTGACGATTATCTGCCTTGCCAAGGCCGTAAACGCCTTATTCGATCACTTTTATTCCATCGCTTTTCACGGAATTATCGGAATCGTCATTGCGGCAACCGTCATGATTATCCCGTTTTCCAGCTTTACCGCTTCTCTGTCACAGTGCGTGATCAACCTTGTCTGCATTGTCTGCGGCATCGTCATCGCATTGCTGCTGGATAAATTCAACAGCAGCGTGGAAAAGGAATAAATGTGCTCATGAAAAAGGAGGAAACCATGCAACCGACGGACGGCTATGTAAAGACCACCATCGCGGGCGTACCCTATCTGCTTCCCTATGGCCAGCGGATTGCGGATCATGCGCCTTCCATCCGTTTCAACGCCTCCGGCAGCCTCCTGTGGGACGCTCTTACGGCCGGCGCGTCCGAGGATGAGCTGCTTGCTCTGCTGGCAAAGGAATATGACGCAGACCCGTCCGACCTTCCGGCTCTGAAAAAGGATTTGGACTGCTGGCTGAACGCTCTCTCCCGCGCGGGAATGCCCACAGCTTCCCCGGGATGTGTTCCGCCCGAAAATCAGCCGCTTTTTTACTGGAAAATCGGACCGCTGGTCTTTTCCTTTGACGGGCCGAGTGAGGTTTTTTATAAATTTTTTTCGGATTTTTCCTGCGCGCCTGACAATTCTTCCGCTCAACGCGCCAACCAGCATATTACGGTTTTCACCGGCACTCCCGCAGCGCGCAAAAACGGCCGGATTCTGGTTCGCACCGACGAGCTTATCATCTGTGATGCCGGCGACGAATATCTCTTTCTCTATTCCGAGCCCTGCGGTGTAAGGGAAATGCACGTGAAAAAGGACGGCTCTGCCGCCGTCCTTTTTGTCAAACCGGAACATTCCCCATCCGATTTTTCCGATATATTTCACGCCCTGCGCTTCGCCTTTCTGATTCTGGCGCAGAATAAGGAGCTATATGTTCTCCACTCCGCTTCCATTCTCTACGCCGGCAGGGCATGGCTGTTTTCCGGCGCTTCCGGAACAGGAAAATCTACACACGCGGCGCTCTGGCATGACTGCTACCACACCCCTTACTTAAACGGAGACTTAAATCTGCTCGGCATCGGAACCGATTTTGCCCCGCTGGTCTACGGGCTTCCCTGGTGCGGCACCTCCGGCATCCGCACCACAGAAACATATCCGCTCGGCGGCATCGTCTTTTTAAAGCAGGCGCCCAAAAACCGTGTCATAATTCCTGCGGCGGATGAGAAAGCACTGCTGTTCATGCAGCGGCTGATTTCTCCCTCATGGAACGAAGCCCTGCTTACCAAAAATATCCGTTTTTCCGAACACCTTACGGGCTTAGTCCCCATCTTCCGTCTGTACTGCACCGCACAGCCTGAAGCGGCGGAAATCATCAGGCGCGCTATTGACCGGCTTTAGAAGTCGTCAATCAGCCCGGCGATTTCGTCCTCTTGCAAAATGACGCACTTCCTGTCACGGATGCCGTAAACTCTCTGACAGATGGTAAGCACCGTGGGCCGATGCGTTGTCACGATGCAGGTTCTCGGATAGTCATCCGCCATAATATTCTTCAATACCCTGCGCTCGGTGGCGACGTCGAGCGCGGAGGTTGCCTCATCAAGCAGCAGAATCGGGGAACGGCGCAAAAGAGCCCTTGCAATGGAAAGCCGCTGGGACTGCCCTTCGGAAAAGCCGCCTCCGCGCTCACCGATTTTACTGTAGATGCCGTCCGGCAGCCTGGTTACAAATTCCCACGCGCACGCCGCCTTTAACGCTTCTCTGATTTCATCGTCCGACGCATCGGGCTTGACATTTCTCATATTTTCCGCAATGGTTCCCGAAAACATCGTATTTCCCTG
>CALWBG010000089.1 GCA_944375975.1 uncultured Roseburia sp. | reverse complement strand
GGGCTATGGCGAGGTGTTTTTAAACCGCGAG
This sequence comes from uncultured Roseburia sp., assembly GCA_944375975.1. Classification (GTDB taxonomy): domain Bacteria; phylum Bacillota; class Clostridia; order Lachnospirales; family Lachnospiraceae; genus Roseburia. The sequence goes on along the minus strand of CALWBG010000089.1, from coordinate 10,770 downwards.
GGGATCGCGCACCGTGGACAGGTAGAAACGGTTATCGGTGACGCGCTCTATATGGATTATCGGAAGCTTTACCGGTTTGCAGGGGTAAATCCGAGGGAAGCGCTCGACATCATCTTTTTCCGTTATGAGACAAATTTTCTCCAGGATTGTCTGCAACGTGCCGTAAAAGGAGGAGAAAGAGAGCCGAAAAGACCGGGGGCCTTTTTCGAGGCGCATGCCTGTTACGATGTGTCGGCTGCCATTGCAGCGGGGAGCATGCAGGAGCTTGCGGCGGCGGTGGAGGGAACCAGATTCGCGGCGCTGCTTGGAAATTTTTCTTCGGAGGCCGCAGGCTATGCTGACGAAGCGTTCGCGCTGGACGTTTATTACTATAAAAACGCGTGGCGGATGGCAGGAAAGCTGCGGGATAAGACGCTGCGCAGGATAATGCTGGAGATTTTGGGAACGAAGATTGACTGGCTCAATATTATGTGGATGTATCGGTTTAAACGGTTTTATTCTGTTAGCCGGGAGAATATTGCGGCCCATGTCATACCGGTACGCTGGCGGCTTACGGCAGCGGAAATTCAGGCGCTTCTTGAGGCGCCGGATGCGGACGAGTATACGGAGCTGGTGGGAAGGACTGTGTACTTAAAGGGGAAGAACAGCGCGGCGGAGCTGGGGGAGGAACTCACCTGGCAGAAAATCGTGCAGCGCAGCTATGAGCAGGTCTGTAAAAAATATCCGGTGTCAATCGCGCCGGTGCTCTGCTATCTGAGTGAGCGGGAGCGGGAAATCGACCGGCTGACAACGGCTCTGGAGGGAATCCGTTACAGGCTTCCGGCAAAGGAAATCAGAGAGCTGATTTTAACAGCGTAATGGAGGGGATTTACAGTGGTAGAAAAAATGAAGCTGCTTCACATCACGGGACCGAAAGGGGACATTGACCGTGTGATGGATGTATACCTGAGTAAATACGAGATACATTTTGAGAACGCCATGGCCAGCTTAAGCTCCCTTTCCAATGTGCGCCCCTATGTGGAGACGAATATTTATAAGGACGCTTACGCAAGGGCGGGAGAGCTTTGGGAATACTTAAAGGACGGACCACAGGATAAAGCAAAACGGCTTGCACCGGATGAGGCGCAGAAAATCATAGACGCGGCCTATGAGCTGACGGAGGAAATCATAGCGCGTCAGGAGGAGTTGAAGCGGGAGCGCTTAAAAACGCAGAAGCTGATGGAGGAAATCGGCCCGTTTCGGGAGCTAGACTATGAATTTAAAAAAATCCTGGGGTTCCGTTTTATCGCTTTTCGGTTTGGCAGGGTTTCCAGGGAATATTACCAGAAGCTGGAGCGCTATATCCATGAGACGGATCACGCGCTGTTTTATGAGTGTCACAGCGATGAGCATTATGTGTGGGGAGGTTATTTTGTTCCCCGCGTATATGTGACGGAGGTTGACGCGGCCTGTCTGTCATTTCATTTTGAGCGTATTTATATTCCGGATTCCTTTGAGGGAACGCCGGAGGCGGCCTGGCAGGAGGCCTCCGGCAGGATCCGGGAATATGAAAAGGAGGAGGCCGCGTTAAAAAAGCAGCTTCAGGATACGCTCACGCGTCACAGGAAAAAGCTGTCCGCGGCCTATTGTTCCTTAAAAAGCTATTGTGAGAATTTCGATGTGCGCAGGCTTGCCGTGTGTACCAAGCCGAAGCACGGAGGACAGGGAACGGAGGAATATTATATTCTTTACGGCTGGATGAGCGAGGCCGATGCGGCCCGGTTTGAAGCTGAAACTGCGCGGGACGCGCTTGTACATGTGATGGAGGAGGATGTCGATGAAAAGCTGACGGCATCACCGCCGACCAGATTAAAAAATCCCAAGGTGTTAAAGCCCTTTGAGATGTTCGTGGAAATGTATGGGCTGCCGGCCTACAACGAAATGGATCCGACTGTTTTTATCGCGCTGACCTATACGCTGATGTTTGGAATTATGTTCGGGGATGTCGGACAGGGGTTATGCCTGTTTGTGGGAGGCTTTCTTTTATATCGTCTGAAAAAAATAAGTCTTGCGGCGATTATTTCTCTGGCGGGCGCCTGGTCCGTGGTATTCGGCTTTTTGTACGGAAGTATTTTCGGGTTCGAGGATATCATCGAGGCGGTGTGGATGCGGCCCATGGATAATATTATGACAACACTGATGCTTGCGGTGGGATTTGGAATGCTCCTGATTTTGGTAGCCATGGTGATAAACATTGTAAATGCTGTAAGAGCAAAGGACATCGGGAGGCTGCTGTTTGATCCGAGTGGAGTCGCGGGGTTGATTTGCTATGGTTGCGCGGCGCTCTGTATCGTGCTTTATGCGACGGGCAATCCGCTTCCGGCCACTGGAATCCTTGCGGCGGCGGTGGGAATCCCGCTGCTTGCCATACTGCTCAAGGAGCCACTCTCGAATCTGGTCGAGCGCAAAAAAAAGCTTCTGCCCGAGGGCAGCCCGGTCATGTATCTGGTGGAGGCGCTGGTGGAGCTGTTTGACGTTGTATTAAGCTATGCGACCAACAGTATTTCCTTTGTGCGTGTCGGCGCGTTCGCGTTAAGCCACGCGGGGATGATGGGCGTGGTGTTTACGCTGGCCGGCTACGAGAATGGTTCCGCAAACTGGCTTGTGGTGGTGTTAGGTAATGTGGTCGTGACCGCCCTCGAGGGACTGGTCGTTGGGATTCAGGTCTTAAGATTGGAATATTATGAGATGTTCAGCCGGTTTTATAAGGGCACGGGGAAACCGTTTCGGGCGTTTTTCCATAAATAGGAATGGGGAGGAAGATAGACATGGTCACAAAAATAATTCTGGTAGCAATCTTGATTTTCAGTATGGGTATTCCATTTGGGGGCTATATACTCGGAAAACGGAAAGCGGGAAGCGCGAAAGTTTCGCTGGCGGTCGGTCTTGTGCTGTTTTTCGGTACGGTCGTAACGGCGGATATTCTGCTGTTTAGCGGGCACATTTATGCGGCGGATACGGGCGCGGCAGCATCCACCGATGGGTGGCGATATATGGCGGCAGCGCTTTCCACCGGCCTTTCCTGCATCGGCGCGGGCGTGGCGGTTGCATCTGCGGCATCTGCGGCCATTGGGGCGTTAAGCGAGGATTCCTCCGTTATGGGTAAGGCGCTGATCTTCGTGGCACTGGCGGAGTCCATTGCTCTCTACGGGCTTTTGATTTCCTTTTCCATTCTCGGTTGAGAAGAGAGCCATGGAAAGGGTGTGATTGGGATGAAGATGTTTTTAATCAGTGATAATGTGGACACCTATACAGGTATGCGGCTTGCCGGAGTCGAGGGTGTAGTTGTGCATGAGCGGGAGGAATTAAAGCGCGAACTTGACCGTGTGAGAGCGGACCGGGAAATCGGAATCGTCCTGCTTACGGAGAAGTTCGGCAGGGATTTTCCGGATTTGGTCAACGACTTAAAGCTTTGCAGCCGCGTTCCGCTGTTTGTCGAGATTCCGGACAGACACGGGACGGGCCGCAATAAGGATTTTATTACCGATTATGTCAATCAGGCGATTGGGTTAAAGCTATAAACGGGGGACGGGTATGGAGATTAACAAAAAGCTGGATATTTTTTATGAGGCGGCGATTGCGGCAGCCGAGAGGCAGAGCAGCGATATACTCGAGGAACAAAAAAGGCTCTACCGGGAATCCCTGGAGGAATACGGGAAAAGCAGGCAGGCGGCGGAGGAGCTTGGCGGGCGCATCGCGGCGGACAAAATCAAAAAGGAGATCAATCGCAGCATATCCGAGCAGACATTTCGTTACAAAAAGGCATATCAGGACAGACGGGAGCAGAAAAAGAAGGAATTGTTTGACAGGGTGGAAGAAAAGCTGGAGACTTACCGGGAGACGGAAGACTATGAGGATTTTTTGGTCAGGCAGATAGAGAAGGCAAAGCGGTTTGCGGGTGAAAGCGCGATGACAATCTATATCAGTCCTTCCGACAGCGCCAGAAGGGCGCGGCTTGCCGAGCGCACCGGACAGGAGGTGGCCGTAAGCGACGAGGAGTTTTTCGGCGGCACCCGCACGGTGATTCCCTCCAAAAATATTTTGATTGACGAGTCTTTCTCGGGGCGGCTGGCGCACGAGAGGGAAAGGGAAGTGTTTTAGGGAAAATGCTTCGGAATGGAGAGCAATATGGGAGTAACAGGTAAAATCTACGGAATCAACGGGCCAATCGTTACCATACGGGGCAATCTCGGCTTTAAGATGAACGAGATGGTATATGTCGGGCAAATGCGGCTGGTGGGCGAGGTCATCGGACTGACCAGGGAAATGACGACGGTACAGGTATATGAGGAAACCTCTGGCTTAAAGCCCAAAGACGTGGTGGTCGGAGCCGGCAAGCCGATCAGTGTCACTCTTGCGCCCGGGATTTTAAATAATATTTTTGACGGAATTGAGCGTCCGCTGGAGCGGATTGCCGAAAAGCACGGGGTATTTATCCCGCGCGGGGCGGATGTGGCATTTCCGGACAGGAAAAAACGCTGGAGCGCGCACATGACGGTAACGGAAGGGGAGGATGTCCCGGAGGGCGCTGTCATTGCAGAGGTTCCCGAGACGAAATCCATTGTGCATAAGGTGATGCTGCCGCCCGGCGTGCGGGGAAGGGTGGAGCGCGTGCAGCCCGACGGAGAATATACCGTGTGTGATGAGCTTGCCGCCGTCCGTATGTCGGACGGGAAGCTGATAAGCGTTACCATGCTGCAGGAATGGCCGATCCGCACGCCAAGACCGGTTGCGGGCAGATACCCGGCAGACCGTCCGCTTGTGACGGGACAGCGTATTTTAGATACGCTGTTTCCGATTGCGAAGGGAGGTACGGCAGCGCTTCCCGGAGGATTCGGAACGGGAAAAACCATGACGCAGCATCAGCTTGCGAAGTGGTGTGACGCGGATATTATCATCTACATCGGCTGCGGGGAGCGCGGCAACGAGATGATGAATGTCCTCGAGGAATTCGGCGAGCTGGAGGACCCGAAAACCGGAAATCTTTTGATGGACAGAACGGCGCTGATTGCCAATACCTCGAATATGCCCGTGGCGGCCCGCGAGGCGAGCATTTATACGGGAATCACACTGGCGGAGTATTATCGGGATATGGGCTATCACGTGGCAATTATGGCGGATTCCACGTCCCGCTGGGCGGAGGCGCTGCGGGAGCTTTCGGGACGTCTGGAGGAGATGCCCGCCGAGGAGGGCTTTCCGGCGTACCTGGCTTCCCGGCTGTCCGCATTTTATGAGAGAGCGGGCTATGTGAAAAATTTAAACGGGACGGACGGAAGTGTGACGGTTATCGGGGCGGTGTCCCCGCAGGGCGGTGATTTTTCCGAGCCGGTCACGCAGAATACCAAGCGCTTTGTGCGCTGTTTTCTGGCGCTTGACAAATCGCTTGCCTATGCGAGGCATTATCCTGCCATCAACTGGCTTACAAGCTATTCCGAATACGTCGGGGATTTGTCGGCATGGTACGACGCGAATGCAGGCGAGGATTTTATTTACTGCCGGAATGAAATCTTAAATATTCTGACGATGGAAAACCGTCTGAATGAAATCGTAAAGCTCATCGGCAGCGATGTGCTGCCGGACGACCAGAAACTGATATTAGAGATTGCCAGGGTAATCCGGCTTGGATTTTTGCAGCAGAATGCGTTTCACAGGGAGGACACCTATGTGCCGCTCGCCAAGCAACTGCGGATGATGGAGGTCATTTTGCATCTCTACGATCGCTGCAAGGCGCTTGTGGAGCGGAATATGCCGATGGCGCTGTTGCGGGAAAGCGATGTGTTTGAAAAAATCATAGCAATCAAATATGACGTTGCCAACGGCGAGCTGGATAAGTTTGAAGATTATGATGAAATGATAGAGGAATTTTACCAGCATCTGATGGCGACAAATGCATAGCGGCAGAGCGCCGCGGAAATGTGAGCGCCGGAAAAGACAGGGGGAATCAAAAAGTTATGGCGGTGGAATATCTGGGTTTAAGCGAAATCAATGGACCGCTCATTGCCATTGAGGGCGTAAAAGGAGCGTTCTATGACGAAATCGTGGAATTTGCCGTGGAGGGAAAAACAAAAAAGCTGGGACGTATCGTGGAAATCAACGAGGACAAAGCCGTCATCCAGGTGTTTGAGAGCACGTCGGAAATGTCACTTTTAAATACCCGCACCGTTCTCACGGGGAAGCCGCTTGAAATCGGACTGTCCGAGGATATTTTGGGAAGGACCTTTGACGGCCTGGGACGTCCGATTGACGGTTTGGGACAGATACGCGCCGAGGTGCGTAAGGATGTCAACGGACAGCCTTTAAACCCGTGCCGCAGAGAGTATCCGAGAAATTATATCCGAACGGGAATATCGGCGATTGACGGCCTGACAACGCTGATTCGCGGGCAGAAGCTGCCGATTTTTTCGGGAAACGGTCTGCCGCACGACGCGCTTGCCGCGCAGATTGTGGAGCAGGCGAGCCTTGGCGAGGGGGAAGACGGCGGGGAGTTTGCCGTGGTGTTCGCGGCGATGGGTGTTAAATATGACGTTGCGGAATATTTTAAGCGCAGATTTGAGGAATGCGGGGCGAGCGGACATGTGGTCATGTTTTTAAATCTTTCCAATGACCCGGTAGTGGAGCGTCTCGTTACGCCAAAGGTCGCGCTGACGGCCGCTGAGTATCTCGCCTTTGAGAAAAATATGCATATTCTTGTAATTTTAACGGATATGACCTCGTTTGCGGAGGCGCTTCGCGAGGTTTCCTCCCTAAAGGGGGAAATTCCGAGCAGAAAGGGATATCCCGGCTACCTTTACAGCGAATTTGCCGCGCTTTATGAGCGGGCCGGCATTGTAAAGGGTTCTTCCGGCTCCGTGACACAGCTTCCGATTCTGACGATGCCGGGTGACGATATTACCCATCCCATTCCCGATTTGACAGGCTATATCACGGAGGGGCAGATCGTCTTAGAGCGGGCGCTGAATCAGAAAAACATTTATCCTCCGATTAATGTGCTGCCGTCTTTGTCCCGTTTGATGAAGGACGGCATCGGGGCGCGGTATACCAGGGAGGATCACCAGGATTTGGCAAACCAGCTCTTTTCTTCCTACGCGAAGGTGGGGGAGGCGAGAGATTTGGCCAGCGTAATCGGTGAGGAGGAGCTTTCTCCAATTGATAAAAAATATCTGGAATTCGGCACCGCGTTTGAAAAGGTGTTTGTCGGGCAGGGGCCGATGGAGAACCGTACCATCGAAGAAACGCTTGATATTGGCTGGGAACTGCTGGGTATCCTGCCGCGGGAGGAGCTTGACCGTGTAGATACCAAAATTCTGGAGCGCTACTATTCCGGGAACACATCGGAGGACGAAGCTTAGAGCAGAGATGAAATGAATGCAGAGGAAAGGTCCGCGGCTGCGCGGGCAACAGAAAGAGTGGTGAAGCGTCATGGATCCGAATACATTTCCGACAAAGGGAAATCTAATCCTTGCAAAAAACGCCCTTGCGCTGTCGCGCCAGGGCTTTGAGCTGATGGATAAAAAGAGGAATATTCTTATCCGTGAACTGATGGGGCTGATTGCCGAGGCCGAGGACATTCAGGAGCAGATTGACGAGACGTATGCCGATGCCTACCGCGCTCTGCAAAAGGCCAATTTACAGATGGGAATCCACTGGGTGGAGGAAATTTCCATGGCGGTTCCGGTAGAAGACGGAATCCGCATCAAACGACGCAGCGTGATGGGAACGGAAATTCCGAAGGTGGAGTATGAGCATAAGGAGTTAAAGCCGCCCTATTCTTTTTATCATACCAGCATGTCGCTGGACGAGGCATGCCAGAAGTTTCAGAAGGTCAAGGAGCTGACGGTGCGTCTCGCCGAGATTGAAAATTCCGCTTACCGGCTTGCCTATAATATCAAAAAGACGCAGAAGCGCGCGAACGCCCTGCAGAATATTACGATACCGAAATATGAAAGGCTGGCGGGGGAGATACAGGAATATCTGGAAGAAAAAGAGCGCGAGGAATTTACGAGACAGAAGGTTATCAAAAAAATGCAGCGGGCATCCAAAAAACGGACACCCGCCCAATAGTGCGCTTTGTATGACAAATGCTTAAAGGACGCCTGTGAACAGATCCCGATACCATTTCAGGGAATTCATATAGGCGTCATAGACTACCTGAATATCAATCTGTTTTAAAAGCATCAGCCTGGAAACCTCCTGCCATTCCCCGGCTTCGTACTGCTTTATAAAATCAAGCAATTCCGCAAATTCTCCTTTCCCGTCGACCAGTGCTTCTTTGATTTCCCGGGAAACCTTTACAAGCGAGAGCGCTTCGGCCATCGTTTTTTCCAGGATGATGTCAAGCACCGAAAAAAGACCCATCAGAAACAGACCGGAGGCTTTGGAACCAAGGTCAAAGGCAGGCGCGAGGTTTTCGGCAAATTTGGCGCGCAGAAGCGAAAGTCGTGTAATCTCCGTCGGCTTGTCGGAGCAGAGCTCGTGGATGACCGCGGTATTAATCCAGCGTTTCAGTTCCTTTTGCCCCAGCATGGCCGCGGCGTGCCGGATAGAGGTAATCTCGGAGTTGACTGCCATGTGGTTTACCATTTTCAGCAGTGAGATGACGAGAGCCGTATCGCGGCCGATGATATCGGCGGCCTTTGTCAAATCAAAGTCGTAGGTATTTACAAGATTCATCAGCTCGATGTAATTGACCTTCAGCGGTGCCACCTTATTGTTACCCTTTGTCACCGGCAGCCGGTAGAAGCTTCCCTCAAACAGTGTGCAGCTATTATCAAGCTTTAACGCCTCAAAGACGTCGGAGGTCTTAATATTGGAAGCGCAGAGCTTTAAGTGCGGATAAAGCTTATTGAAATAAATCCGTGCCTTGGTGATGTCAATCTGTTCGCAGTCGAGCAGAATATAGTCCATGAGGGCAAGCACTTCGCGGTAGTCTTCGTAATGCGATACCGGAAGCTTTCGGATTGCCAGACGGTAGCCCTGTTGTTTCAGCTCCTTCAGCCGGTTGATATACATCTCGATGGGAGGAATACCGTTGTCAATTAAAAGTATAAGACGGCCGTGGGGTGCGTCGCATTCACTGGCAATATCCGAAAAAACCGAGATATTATTGAGAGAGACAAAAATCTCCTGTGCGGGAGCAAGTGTCTGGATTCCCATATTTTTAATCAATTCCAGCCCTTCAATGCGGGAAGCTCCATCGTTTTTGCCGCTTCCAAGCAGGCTCGGATAAAGAAGGAAATTCTTTTTCTGTGTAAACAGCGAATAGGCGCTGACTTTCATGTTTTCATCGAATAATGGTATTAATGTAACAAGCATAGGCATTCTCCTTATGTCAATCCATCGTATTACGGCGGTTCTTAAATGTGTTTCCTATAAATTTACTATACTATATTTCGGCAAAATTTACATTCTTTTTTTGTGAAAAAATATAAATTTCACGCATTTTTTATTTTGGAATGGCGGAATTTATGTGGAAAACACTTGATATTTCCGCTGTTCTGTGGAAAACTAAAGGTAACAGGCGCAAAGGAGAACAGGGGGGATAAGCGTGAAAAATAAGCTTGATAGCTTATTTTTCACAAGCCATGCTAAGCATGACTTTGGCTATTTTGTGTAGGAGCGTCACAAATAGGCCCTGAAGGCAGACGCAAATTGAAGATTTGCGTCGCCCCCGTCGCGCAAAACGCTCCGGAATGGAGAGTATTATGTTAAAGCAATGGGAAGAAATGCAGTGTCCGGCAGATACCGAATTGGAAGAGCGTCTTCGGGAGGTCCGGGAAAAGCTGAAAGTGCAGCAGCTTAAGATAAAAGAGCACAGGCTTCCGGTGCTGGTGCTCGTGGAGGGCTGGGGCACGGCAGGCAAGGGATCTCTCATCGGGCAGATGATAAAAAATATCGATCCGCGTTTTTTTAAGGTGGCCTCTATGTCCGCACCCACCGAGGAAGAAAAAAGAAAGCCGTTTTTATACCGTCATTTTGTTAAGATACCAGAGGCGGGCAAATTCAGCTTTCTGGATTCGGGCTGGATGGATGAGATTATGAGGGAAAAGCTGGATGGGGAGCTGAATGACAGGAAGTATGAGGAACGCATTGAGAGCGTGAAGCGGTTTGAACGGCAGCTCACCGACAACGGTTATCTGGTAGTCAAGCTGTTTTTGCAGGTCTCAAAGGAGGAGCAGAAAAAGCGCATTGCGCGTCTGGCAGGAGACAAGGATACCAGGTGGCGGGTCAGCAAAAACGACCGCTGGCAGAATGAGCATTACGACACCTGTATGGAGGCGTTTGACGCATATCTGAAGAATACCGCCCTGCCCTCGGCACCCTGGTATATCATCGACGCTAAGTCCAAAAAATGGACCGAATTACAGGCGCTTCAGATTTTGACGGAGGCGATCGACGTGGCGCTTACAAATAATGCCCTGGCGGTGCCGATTTTACAGAACGTGTTCCCGATGGAGAAAATGCCGCTTTTATCGGAGGTGGCACTCGATAAGACGCTGGATGCCGATGAGTACAAGGCAGAGTTGAAACGGCTGCAACACCGTCTGGGCGAGCTGCATAACCGTCTTTATCGCAAGAAGGTTCCGGTTATTATCGCCTATGAGGGCTGGGACGCGGCAGGCAAGGGAGGCAATATCAAGCGTCTAACGGGAGCGCTGGACCCGAGAGGCTATGAGGTACATCCGATTGCCAGCCCTGAGCCGCATGAAAAGGCGCGTCATTATCTGTGGCGCT
>CALWBG010000088.1 GCA_944375975.1 uncultured Roseburia sp. | reverse complement strand
GGCAGCAAAAATTTATTATCAGGAAGATTGTAATCTTTCACTTCTGGAAGGAAAAACAATCGCGATCATCGGCTACGGCAGCCAGGGACATGCACATGCGCTGAACTTAAGGGAGTCCGGATGCAATGTCATCATCGGTCTTTACGAGGGCAGCAAATCCTGGGCAAAGGCAGAGGCACAGGGCTTTGAGGTATTTACAGCGGCAGAGGCTGCAAAGAAAGCCGATATCATCATGATTCTTATCAACGATGAGAAGCAGGCAGACCTTTACAAGAAGGACATCGAGCCGAACCTGGAGGACGGCAACATGTTAATGTTCGCGCACGGCTTCAATATCCATTTCGGCTGCATCGTTCCGCCGAAGAATGTAGACGTTACGATGATTGCTCCGAAGGCTCCGGGACACACGGTTCGCTCCGAGTATCAGGCAGGAAAAGGAACTCCTTGCTTAATCGCGGTTGAGCAGGACGCAACCGGAAAGGCACAGGATATCGCGCTTGCTTATGCGCTTGGTATCGGCGGAGCAAGAGCGGGTGTGCTTGAGACAACCTTCCGTACCGAGACAGAGACAGACCTGTTCGGAGAGCAGGCAGTACTTTGCGGCGGTGTATGCGCACTGATGCAGGCAGGCTTCGAGACATTGGTAGAGGCAGGCTACGATCCGAGAAACGCTTACTTTGAGTGTATCCATGAGATGAGATTAATCGTAGATTTAATTTATCAGTCCGGCTTTGAGGGAATGAGATATTCCATCTCCAATACGGCTGAGTACGGCGATTACATCACCGGACCGAAGATTATTACCGAGGACACCAAGAAGGCGATGAAGCAGATTCTTTCCGATATTCAGGATGGTACGTTTGCAAAAGACTTCTTACTGGATATGTCTCCGGCAGGAAGACAGGTACACTTTAAGGCAATGAGAAAGCTGGCGGCAGAGCATCCGTCTGAGAAAGTCGGCAAGGAAATCCGTAAGCTGTATAGCTGGAACAATGAAGAAGATAAGTTAATCAATAACTAATCTCTGAATACATAGTGGGTTTGGGCGGGGGCGAAAAGTCCCCGCTTTTTTGACGGGCAAATCTTGACAAATACATGGTATATGTTAAAATAAACCGTGTTGTCAAATAAAATGAAGCAGAGCATCGGTGTTATGGAAAGTTGAGGAGAGCGAATCATCCGCGTTAAGGATAACGAGAGCGTAGGAAGCCGCGGACGTGAGAAAAGAAAGGTCTGGCGGGGAATACGAATTAGAGTGGTATCACGGAGAATGATAAGTCTTCGTCTCTAAGGGCAGATGCATTTTGGGCGGATGTCAGGAGACGGAGATTTTTTATTGAAGGAGGAAAATATGTCAGAACTTTACAATCACAAGGTGGTCGAGAAAAAATGGCAGAAAATCTGGGATGACGAAAAGGCATTTCAGGCTACCGACGACTACACAAAGCCCAAATATTACGCGCTGGTGGAGTTCCCTTATCCGTCGGGACAGGGGCTTCATGTAGGACATCCGAGACCCTACACGGCGCTTGATATTGTCGCAAGAAAAAGAAGAATGCAGGGCTACAACGTACTTTATCCGATGGGCTGGGACGCATTCGGGCTTCCGACGGAGAATTATGCCATCAAAAACAAAATCCATCCGAAGATTGTTACCGAGAACAACGTAAAACGCTTCAAGGAGCAGCTTCATTCACTGGGTTATTCCTTTGACTGGGACAGGGAAATCAACACCACGGATCCCAACTATTACAAATGGACACAGTGGATTTTCTTAAAGCTGTTTAAAGCGGGCCTTGCCTACAAAAAGGAGATGCCGATTAACTGGTGTACCTCCTGTAAGGTAGGACTTGCCAACGAGGAAGTGGTAAACGGCGTTTGTGAGCGCTGCGGTTCCCCGGTGGTGCGCAAGGTCAAAAGTGAGTGGATGTTGAAAATCACCGACTATGCGGAGAAGCTGCTCGAGGGCTTAAATGACGTGGATTATATCGAGCGTGTCAAGGTATCCCAGAGAAACTGGATTGGAAAATCCAAGGGAGCCGAGGTGGATTTCCCGATTGCGGGGAAGGAAGAAAAACTCCGTGTTTATACGACGCGCTGCGATACGCTGTTCGGTGCAACCTACATGGTTGTTTCCCCGGAGCATCCGCTGATTGATAAATATAAGGATGAACTCAAAAACTGGGACGATATTCAGGCATACCGTGAGGAGGCTGCGAAAAAGTCCGATTTTGAGCGCGCGGAGCTTGCAAAGGAAAAGACCGGCGTCGTGCTTGACGGCCTTAAGGCAGTCAATCCGGTCAACGGGAAAGAAATTCCGATTTGGATTTCCGATTACGTGCTGATGTCCTATGGAACGGGCGCGATTATGGCGGTTCCGGCGCATGACGAGAGGGACTGGGAGTTCGCGAAAAAGTTCGGGCTGCCGTTAGTTCAGGTCGTTGCGAAAAACGGCGAGGAAGTAGATATCAACGAGGCCGCGTTTACCGATGTTGCGACCGGAGTCCTCATCAACTCGGAGTTTTTAAACGGGTTGGAGGTTAAGGACGCCAAGGAGAAAATGATTGCGTATCTGGAGGAAAAGGGCATCGGAACGGCAAAAACCAATTATAAGCTCAGGGACTGGGTATTTTCCCGCCAGCGTTATTGGGGCGAGCCGATTCCGATTGTGCATTGCGAGAAATGCGGATTTGTGCCGCTTGACGAGAGCGAGCTTCCGTTAATGCTGCCTGAGGTTGAGAGCTATATGCCGACAGATAACGGCGAGTCTCCGCTTGCGGCGATGACCGACTGGGTGAATACCACCTGTCCGTGCTGCGGCGGTCCGGCAAAACGCGAGACAGATACCATGCCGCAGTGGGCAGGCTCCTCTTGGTATTTCCTGCGTTATACGGACCCGCACAACGACGAGGCGCTGGCAAGCCCCGAGGCGTTGAAATACTGGATGCCGGTAGACTGGTACAACGGCGGTATGGAGCACACGACACTGCACTTGCTTTATTCCAGATTCTGGCATAGATTCCTCTACGATGAGGGAGTGGTTCCGTGTCCGGAGCCTTACCGGAAGCGTACTTCTCACGGTATGATTCTCGGCGAAAACGGTGAGAAGATGTCAAAATCCAGAGGAAATGTCGTCAACCCGGACGACATTGTGAGAGATTACGGCGCGGATACCTTAAGAACCTACGAAATGTTCATCGGTGCCTTTGATTTGAGCGCTTCCTGGTCTGAGGACGGCGTAAAGGGCTGCCGCCGGTTCTTAGAGCGTGTATGGAAGCTTCAGGACCTTATGACGCCCGAGGAAGGCTACTCTAAGGATTTAGAGACGAAAATGCATCAGACCATCAAAAAGGTCAGCAGCGATTTTGAAAACCTGAAATATAACACGGCAATCGCGGCAATGATGGCGCTGATCAATGAGTTTTATAAGAAAAACGCGGTGACAAAGGGCGAGTATCGGACGCTGATTGTTCTGCTCAATCCGGTCGCGCCGCATATCACCGAGGAGCTTTGGCAGCTCATTGGCGGGGAGGGACGCGTATATGAGCAGACCTGGCCCGAATTTGACGAGGCAAAGACGGTGGAGGATACCGTGGAAATCGCCGTTCAGATTAATGGAAAAATGAAAGGAACATTGGCAATCGGAAGAAACGACGCAAAGGAGGATGTCATTGCGAAAGCAAAAGAATCCATTGCGGATAAGCTGACCGGAAATATTGTCAAGGAAATCTATGTTCCGGGACGGATTGTCAATATCGTGATGAAATAGCCAGGCAGAAAATGGAGTAATTTTCAAAACAAAAGCTTATGAAAAATGAAAGAAGAACACAACACCAAATTTAAAGTGTGTTGTGTTCTTCTTTTTATGTCATAGTATAAAGAACATCTGCCATGCAGAAGGAGAAAAGATTGAAAAGTGTACGAATTTAAAATATAAATATGATAGCAGATATTTCAGATACCGTGGATATTATATAACTATATTGATAGATATATCAAACTGCTTATAGATGACTTGGTGAAGAAAAAGTAAGAAATAAATCACTTTGAGTGGTTGTCAGAAGTTAAAGTAAACCCGCAAGCCTTCTTCTGTTTGATTATTTTGAACGTATAGGGTATTAATCATCATTAAGTAATTCGTCCGCTGTAGTATTTAATATTTGTGCAAATGCTTTTAATTCGATGTCCGTTACAAATCTTTTGCCACATTCAATTCGTTGTATGGCATTTTTATCTAAATCTATCCCTTTTAGTTGCAATTTATCTGCAAATGCTCGTTGAGAAACTTTTGGAGTTTGTTGTTTTCTTAACAAATGTATTTTTTCTCCACATAAATTGTTTTTTCCAGTAGAAGATTTATTTTTATACATCGGATTCCTCCCTCAATAAAATATATGTCATACATAAATGACATTTAGTGCTTGTCAATATTATTAGTTTATGCTAAAATTAAACAAAAATGACATTTAGTAAATGTCACATTGTAAATTATTAATAGAGGAGGAGAAAAATGAGTAAAAAGGTGATAACAGGAGCAACTTTGGTTTTAACAATTTGTTTTATTTTGTTAGGTGTTATTTTTAAGAGTGCCGCAGATAGTCAAAGAGGTGTGTCAGTTTCAACAGGAATTATGCTAAATGGTAAGTATACTGAAACATCATCTGGAAAAATTGGTGCTAATAATGAAAAATATCAAATATTAAATAAAGGTGGAACGATGTTCTATATTCTTTCTGGTGTTACGGGGATAATATGCATTGTGTCAGTAGTGCGTCAAAAGAAGAACAAGTAATTATTATGGTACAATAAAATTTTACTATAAAGATAGGAGTGAAAGATATGGATATTCAGATTAACAGTTCAGACTTTCTTGAGGTGTTACCTATAATTTTTGGTGTATTGATTGCAATTATGATTGTAGCTGTAGTATTTTATTATTTTGTAAAAAAACAAGATGATAGTAAACAACTTGTAACACGAAAAGTAAAAGTATTAGAAAAACCAATTCAACAAGGTAATATTGAATGGTATGTAATGCAATGTGAAAATGGAGAGCGTTTAAAGCTTAGAAGCTTTCAGGCTAATAGTCTTATAATAGCGGTAGGGGATGTAGGAGTTGTCAGTTACAAAGGTCAAACCATTCAATCATTTCAGCGTAAATAGAACTATTTTTGAAAAGGAGATAAAGCGCAGGAAAGAATCGAAGGTACCAAGTGTGGAAGAGATGAAGCAAAATATACTTTAGTTAGCAGCGGACTTTAAAGGTAGAAATCCTTATAAGTCCGCTTATCTATTATATACGTAATTATGTTTGCAATTTTACATATATTTAAATAATATATAGGTAAAGTATTGCTGAAATTTTGAAAGCAAAATATCAGTTAAAAAATCAACAAAAATCTTGAAAAGAAAAATCAATGACGATATAATCATAAATGTGAGATTTGGTTGTCTAAATTTTTGATTTAAAGATTTCTGGGAGTGCAATGATTGTATAACCTAACAGGAGTGAATATGTGCTTTGAAAGAAAAAAATAAGGCAAAAATATTATTGTAAAAATTGAGTTGGTCAAAAATACTCACTGAAAATGGCAAAATAAAGTATTTTTTAGATATTTTAAAGATTGTGGTGAAATAAGAAATGGAAAAGGGAACAAAATTATTAAATGGTTCCATCTGGAAGGGGATTGTATCGTTTGCAATCCCCCTCTTTTTGGGGAACCTCTTTCAGCAGTTGTATAATGCCGTCGATTCATTAATCGTCGGAAATTTTCTGGGAAGTGACGCGCTCGCCGCAGTCAGCTCGTCAGGCAGCCTGATTTTTCTGATGGTGGGCTTTTTTAACGGGATCGCCGTAGGAGCCGGCGTCGTCATTTCCAAATATTTCGGGGCCGGGGATGCCGAAGGCTTAAAAAAAGCCGTTCATACGGATATTGCGTTCGGTCTGGCGGCGGGCTGTATCCTGACCGCTATCGGTATGATTCTGGCGCCTCAGATTTTGGTTCTGATGGGAACGCCGGAATCGGTACTGCCGAATTCTATCGTATATTTCCGCGTTTATTTCGCGGGTTCCGTGGCGTTTGTGATGTACAATATCATGATGGGAATTTTACAGGCCGTTGGAGACAGCAAACATCCGCTTTATTATCTGATGATTTCCTCGGCAGTCAATGTGGTTTTGGATTTGCTGTTTGTCGGGGTGCTCGGCTTTGGCGTCGGTTCGGCGGCGCTGGCAACCATCATTTCCCAGGCAGTGAGCGCGGTTTTATGCTTTGGACGGCTGATGCGGACGCAGGATGTCTATCAGGTACGCGTTTCCGATATCCGCTTTCATAAGGGAATGCTTCGTCAGATAATCAATATCGGACTTCCGTCCGGTATGCAGAATTCGATTATCTCGTTTGCCAATATTATTGTTCAGACCAACATCAACAAATTTGGCGTGATGGCGGTGGCGGGCTGTGGTGTTTATTCCAAAATTGAAGGATTTGCGTTTCTTCCTATCACCTGTTTTGCCATGTCGCTGACAACCTTTATCGGGCAGAATCTTGGGGCGAGACAGTATGAGCGCGCAAAAAAGGGAGCCTATTTCGGGATAACCTGTTCTGTAATTTTAGCGGAATGTGTGGGCGTTGCCGTGTATTTTCTGATTCCGTATCTGGCGGCGGCTTTTAACAGTGAAGCAGAGGTTGTGGCCTTTGCAGCGAGACAGGCACATGTGGAGGCACTGTTTTACTGCTTCCTGGCGTTTTCACACTGTATTGCGGGAATTATGCGCGGAGCGGGAAAATCCACGGTGCCGATGTTTGTCATGCTGATTTCCTGGTGTCTGATCCGCATTACCTACATTACGGTTACCGTGCGCCTGATTCCGGATATTCAGGTGATTTTCTGGGCATACCCGCTGACCTGGTTTATCAGCTCTGTCATATTTCTCATTTATTTCTTAAAAGCAAAGTGGTTATACAACTTTGAAAAAAAATAGCGCAAAATCCTTGACCTTATAGCAGGTATATCCTTTACAATCAAGGCAAAGGAGGAGTGTGAAATGGCAGATTACAATATCAGGGATGTAGAAAAGCTGACCGGAATCAGCAAGCAGAATATCCGGTATTATGAAAAGCAGGGGCTGCTTCACCCGAAAAGGAATCCGGAAAATCTGTATCGGGAATATTCCGGGGAGGATGTGGAGCGTCTGCTTCGGATTAAGCTGTTCCGTAAGCTGGATATGCCGCTGGAGGACATCCGAAGCCTTCTGGAAGGGGAGCGTCCGCTTCAGACGGCGGTAAAAGCGCAGAAAGAGCGCCTTAGAAGGGAGCAGGAGCGTCTTAAGGATGCACTGGAATTCTGTGACGAAATAAAGGAGCAGAGTCTGGAGGGACTGAATGCCGAAATTTATTTGGAGAAGATGGAGCAGCGGGAAAAATCGGGCGCTGTTTTTGCGGATTTCCTTCGGGATTTTAAGAAAGTGGCAGAATCCGAGGCAAAGCAGAGGTTTTCATTCCGGCCGGATACGATGTGCATGACAAAGGAGGAATTTACGGAGGCGCTTTTTGCCTATGCCGATGAAAATCATCGGAATCTGGTCATCACGAAAGAGAGCATGTATCCCGAATTTCTGCTGGACGGCGTAGCCTACCGGGCAGAGCGCGTTTTGGGCAGATTCGGGGCGGTGGTGTACTGCGAAATGCTGCAACCCGGGGAAGCCTTGCCGCAGGACATACCAAAGAAGCGCTACCGGAAACTGAAATTTCTGTATGCACTGATTCCGCCCGCAGCCCTTTTGCTTTATGCCGTCATTGTGTCCGGCGGACGGGGGATCACACTTCCGGTGATGCTTGTGATATTTGTCAGCTTTTGCCTGCCGGTGTTGGTATTTTATTTTTATTATCATTTCAGGGATTAATTCGTCATCCCGGAAAATTCTGATAGAACCGGATAAATTCGTTCAGTGATTTGGAGAGCTTCGGGGAGGGCTTATAGGCAAAGCCGACTTCGCGCTTGTGAATAGGGATTCCGAGCGGAATCTCTACCAGCGCGCCTAAGGATAAGTCCTCCGCTACGAAGCTTTTGATGACGCAGGCGATTCCAAGACCGATGCGTGCAAAATCAATCAGAAGATCCATGTTGGAGATGTCAATGGATTCCCTTGCCTGAATCTGATTTTCCTGTAGATAATCATCAATATATTGTCGGGTCATGTTGTTCTTATCCAGAAGCATCAGCGTGGAATTGGACAAAAGCTGATTCTTCTGGACGCCCCTGGCGCGCAGATTGCGGATATAATCTTTCGTCGATACGAACACATCTTCAATTTCTTCCAGAAAATCAAAATGAATATTTTTCAGGTTCTGGGGTTTGCCGATAAGCCCGATATCAATCTGGTTATCCTCCAAAAGCTTTAAGGTGTCGTTGGTGGACTGGCAGGCAATCGAAATCGAAATATGCGGGTTTCTTCGGATAAATTCCTTGAGATACGGAAGCAGCATATATTTGCAGAGCGCGGCGCTGACACCGATTTTCAGATGCCCGACACCCAGCTCAATCGAGCGTTTGAGCTTTTCCTCCCCGAGCGTTAAGGTCTGAAAAGCGCGGCTGACATGCTCATAGAGCAGCCTGCCTTCATCGGTCAGCACAACGCCTCTGGAGCTTCTTAAAAACAGGCGGCAGCCGACGCTTTCCTCCAGTTTCTGGATGGATTTGCTGATGGCCGGCTGGCTGATATAAAGCTCTTTGGCAGCTTTTGATATATTCCCGGTGTTCGCCACGGTATAAAAAATACGGTAGGATGAAAGATTCTGATTCATATGGCATTCTCCTTTTTCTTCCCTCTGTTTTGCTCATTATATCATAACTCATTATTATGGTAAATATATTTATTATGTATTTTTATTATAGTAGTAACTGTGCTAGAATCAATTACAGACAGGACGAAAGCGTATCGCCGGAGTCCCGCACACACACATCACACAAAAGCAGCGGGGCATGTGCCTTTCTGCAAACGCAATGATTTTAAGATAGGAGGATATAGCAATGGGGATGACGATGACACAGAAAATCCTTGCGGCTCACGCAGGACTTTCCTCGGTCAGTGCCGGACAGCTCATTGAGGCCGATTTGGATTTGGTGCTTGGCAATGACATTACTTCGCCGGTAGCCATTCATGAGATGGATAAGATGAAGGTTGACGGTGTCTTTGACAAGGACAAAATCGCGCTTGTGCTGGATCATTTTGTGCCGAATAAGGATATTAAGTCCGCGCAGCATTGCAAATGCGTCAGAGAATTCGCCTGCAAACATGGGATTACCAATTATTTTGACGTGGGAGAGATGGGAATTGAACATGCGCTTTTGCCGGAAAAAGGTCTTACGGTAGCCGGTGACGTCATCATCGGGGCAGATTCCCATACCTGTACCTACGGCGCACTTGGCGCGTTTTCCACCGGCGTCGGAAGCACCGACATGGCAGCCGGCATGGCGACCGGGAAGGCGTGGTTTAAGGTTCCGGCGGCAATCAAATTTGTCCTGACCGGAAAGCCCGCGAAATGGGTCAGCGGAAAAGACATTATTCTGCATATTATCGGGATGATCGGCGTAGACGGCGCACTCTACAAATCCATGGAATTTGTCGGGGATGGAATTGCTTATCTGTCTATGGACGACCGTTTTACGATTGCCAACATGGCGATTGAGGCGGGAGGAAAGAACGGAATATTCCCGGTAGACGACCGCGCAAAGCAGTATATGGAAGAACATTCCAGGCGCCCGTACACGGTCTATGAAGCTGACGAGGATGCCGAATATGATGCCGTGTATACCATCGATTTGAGCACCTTAAAGCCTACCGTGGCATTTCCGCATTTGCCGGAGAATACAAAAACCATTGATGAGGTCGGAGATATCAAAATCGACCAGGTAGTCATTGGTTCCTGTACCAACGGAAGAATGGAGGATTTGCGTGTTGCCGCTTCTATTCTGAAAGGGAAAAAGGTGGCAAAGGGTGTCCGCGTTATCGTGATTCCGGCCACGCAGAAGATTTATCTCGACGCGATGGAGGAAGGTCTGCTCAAAACCTTTATTGAGGCAGGCGCGATTGTGAGCACGCCGACCTGCGGCCCGTGTCTCGGCGGCTATATGGGAATTCTTGCGGAGCATGAGCGTTGTGTTTCGACCACAAACCGAAACTTTGTCGGGAGAATGGGACATGTGGATTCCGAAATTTATCTTGCAAGCCCGGCGGTTGCCGCGGCGAGCGCGATTACCGGAAAATTGTCGGGACCGGACGAAGTGTAGTACGTAGTTTCCCGCAAGGAAAAAGAGGCTGCCGCATGGCGGCCCGAGCAACCCAGTATGGAAAAGGAGAAACAGACATGAAAGCAGCAAAAGGTCATGTGTTTAAATATGGGGATAACGTGGATACCGACGTCATCATCCCCGCAAGGTACTTAAACTCCTCCGACCCGAAGGAGCTTGCGGTTCACTGCATGGAAGATATTGACGCGGATTTTGTGAAAAAAGTCAAGGCGGGGGATATCATCGTTGCCAATAAAAATTTTGGCTGCGGTTCCTCAAGGGAACATGCGCCTCTTGCCATCAAGGCGGCAGGGGTAAGCTGTGTCATCGCCGAGACCTTTGCGCGCATTTTTTACCGCAATGCCATCAATATCGGGCTTCCCATTATTGAATGTCCCGAAGCCGCAAAGGCCATTGAGCCGGGAGATGAGGTAGAGGTGGATTTTGACACCGGAGTGATTACTGACGTGACAAAACAGACCACCTATCAGGGGCAGGCGTTTCCGCCGTTTATGCAGAAAATCATTGACTGCGGCGGACTTGTCAACTATATTAATCAAAAATAGGGTATAAAGCCGCCTGCGGGCGGCTTTTTGCTTCAGGATTCTTCGGAAATCCGCGAAAGATAGTCCAGGTAACGCGCGGAAATTTTAATTTTTGTGTAAACCTCGGCATATTCGCTGGGGGA
>CALWBG010000087.1 GCA_944375975.1 uncultured Roseburia sp. | reverse complement strand
CGCTCCAGAATGGAGGCAATATGTTATATGTAAAAAATCTTCACAAATCCTACCAGACCGGAAACAAAGCTTACCCCGTCCTAAAGGGGGTGGACCTTACCGTCGCCCAGCAGGAATTCGTCGCGGTCATGGGGCCGTCCGGCTCCGGAAAAAGCACGCTCCTGAACTGTATCTCCTGTTACATTCCTTTTGAGGAGGGCACTATCACGCTGGGCGGTCAGGAGCTGAAGGGCCTGAGCGAAGAAGCGCTCGCAAAGGTGCGCAATGAAAAGCTCGGCTTTGTCTTTCAGGATTTCATGCTGTTGGACGGTCTGACGATCCGGGAAAATATTCTGATTCCCCGCATCATCCAGGGCAATGTCACAAAGGAGGCCGAACAGCTTGCGGAGGATTTGCTTTCCCTGTTTTCCATCCGGCATATCGCGGATAAATATCCGGCCGAAATCTCCGGAGGCGAGCGCCAGCGGACTGCCGTTGCCAGAAGCTTAATCAACCGTCCGCTCTTGATACTGGCGGACGAACCCACCGGAAACTTGGACAGCAAATCCAGCCGGGCGGTCATCGAATCCTTTGAAAACGCGAGGCAGCACTTAAACGCTACCATTTTCATGGTAACGCATGACAGCTTTGCCGCCTCCTTCTGTGACCGCGTGATTTTATTAAATGACGGAGCCGTATACCGGACACTGGAAAAGACTGAGGAACGCGGCAGCTTCCAGGACCGCCTCCTCTCCGCCATCAAAGACATGAGCGGTGATATCCGGTAGCACACTGATTATAAAAAGAAAGAAATGAGTGGTGAAAATGATGACAACGAATACGACCTTAAATCAAACCTTTGTAAAGACGCCCGCCGCCATGTTCGCAAAGCTTCGGCGGGCAGAAAAAAAGCAGGCATCGCTTTACCTGTTCTGTAACTTTATCTCTCTGCTGTTGATTACGGCCTACGCCGCTATGATGTTTTCCCCGACGGTGCTTTTGGTGCTGCCGGAGGGAGGAGACAGCCGCAAGCAGATGACCGCCATTTTCGTGCTTGCTCTTTTTGGCTGCGTCGTCTTTACCATCTATGCCGCAAGCCTGTTTTTCCGCAAAAAATCCAGACTGCTCGGCACCCTGATGGCTCTAGGAGCATCCCGCCGGTACTTAGCGCCCAACCTGTATAAGGAGGTACTGCTGCTTTCCGGCTCCTCCTCCCTGCTGGGGATTCTCGCCGGCTTCCCGTTCGTGTGGATCATCTGGAACGGTTTTCGGCTTCTCATCGTAGACAGTGCGGAAATGAAGCTGGTTTTTGACTTCCGCTGCCTCTATTTATCCGCCCTGTTTTTCGTGATTGTGGTCGCTTTTTCCTGCCTTATGGCGCACCGCTATTTAAGGCGAACTAACATTATGGATACGATACATGAGGAACACAAAAACGAGCCGGTCAAAAAGCTCGGCCGCTGGTGCGGCCCCGTCGGCTTTGTGCTGCTTTTCGCAGGCGCCATCGCCGGCTACCTCGCGCCGCGCGTATACACGACGCTCCTGAACGCATACTATCCTCCGGCCTGGCTGAATCTTTTCTATGCACCGGTCTTTGTCGGACTCTATCTGATTATGCTGCATACCGTCGTACACGGCTGGCGCTCCCACAGGAAACAGCCCTATAAAAACATTGTTTCGCGGAGCATGATGAAATTTCAGGGGCGTCAGACTGTCAACAACCTGTTAGTTTCCACCGTACTGATTGCCGGAGCGTCATTCGCCATTTTCTATATTCCGATGCTCTCGGTCGGTCAGCTCATCGACATTGCAAACAGACCTTTCGACTACAGCTACTGCTACCTGCTGACCCAGGACATCATGGGGAAAGACGAGGTAAACGCTCTCGCCGCGGAATACGGTCTTATCACAACGGACTGGAAGGAAACGGATTATCTGGTGCTGGCGATGGACGGTTTTGTGGAGACGGAGGGAGAAAACAACCAATCGGTCCTTGAATACCGAAACCTGTGCACGGAGGGACGATTCTTCTCCGAAACAGCTTTTAACGCTTTGACCGGAAGCTCCCTGTCCGTTGCGCCCGGCAGCTATTATATGATTTCCAACGATACGGAAACAGGAACGTACTGGGGCAACCATGGCGCATCCATGCTCACCAACATGGATACAAACGCTTCCATTCCGGTGTCCTTCGCGGGCTACGCCCACTATACCTACCTTGTTTCTGAACAGGCGTTTTATGTTTTAAACGATGTGGATTATGAGACGATTGCAAAGGGACTGACCACGGAATGGATGGAACACTTTTGTTTCTTTAATATCGCCGGGGAGGACAGCTATGCGTTCGCAAAAGACTTTTTCTATACCATCGTGGACTCTTACGACCCGGAATACGCAGTGGGCTCCTATTACGACCGTGTGGAAAAGCGTTACTATGAAAAAATCGGAGAGACCTGGTGGGGCGACACGGACTCCATGACAAAGCTGTCCTTTGACAACCCGGACTCCACTGAATTTCGCAGCTACTGGGCCTACATGCCGAAAATCACAGAGCTTGACCGGACAGATTTCGTGCGGACCTACGCCGTATACCTGATGATGTTTCTGTTTATCTCCATCATCTGTATTCTGGCCGCAGTCATCATCTGCTATACCCGCTGCATGACCATCGCCTTAAACAACCGGTATGTATTTGACGACCTAAGAAAGCTCGGTGCCTCGCCATCCTTTTTAAGAAAGGAACTGAAAAATCAGGCGGCAAGCGTATTTAAAACCCCCGCCGCAATCGGCATGGGCGCAATGTTCTTCCTGTACTTCCTTTTGATGTACGGAAACGACGGTGTCATGACCATCGGAGAAATCGGAGGACTCGCCGTCTGTCTCGCACTGCTCGCAGTAATCGGCGCCATCATCTACGGGATATACCGATACACCATAAAAAGCATGGCCGGGCAGCTTGGAATTCCGACGCGAAACTCCTAACCGTTTTTTGTCCAGTTGCGGATTAATCGGATTTCACGCGAAATCCTCATTAACCCTCCGTCCAGTTACGGATCATTCGGATTTCGCGTGCGTAACCCTCATCATCATTCGGGGTTTCCAGGATAAACGGCTTCCCGGCAAGCAGCGGATGCGTCGCTATGCGGCGCATCGCTTCCCGCCCGATCTGCCCCTCACCGATTCTCGCATGGCGGTCCTTATGGGAGCCGCAGCCGTTCATGCTGTCGTTAAAGTGCACGGCATACAGCCTGTCCAATCCGATCACCCGGTCAAATTCCGCAAGCACCCCGTCAAGGTCGTTTACTATATCATAGCCGGCATCCCAGACATGGCAGGTATCAAAACAAACTCCCATTTTTTCCCGCAGACTCACCCGGTCTAAAATTTCCCGGAGCTCCTCAAAGCTGCGTCCGACCTCACTGCCCTTGCCCGCCATCGTCTCAAGCAGCACCGTCGTCGTCTGCTCCGGCGTCAAAGTCTCGTTCAACGCGTCCGCAATCAGAGAAATGCCCTCCCCTGCGCCCTGTCCCACATGGGAGCCCGGATGGAAATTATAATAATTGCCCGGCGTGTACTCCATCCGCCTTAAATCGTCGGCAAGCGCCTCCCGGGAAAAATTTCTGACCTCGTCCTTTGCCGCGCACAGATTCATCGTGTAGGACGCGTGCGCAACAAGCTTTCCGAAACCGTGCTCATCTGCCAGTGAAAGCAGCTTTTCCACGTCCTTTTCATCGACTTCTTTTGCCTTTCCTCCTCTCGGATTTCTCGTAAAAAAAGCAAATGTATTGGCGTCCAGCGAAAGCGCCATTTTCCCCATGGCCTCATAGCCCTTTGACGAAGATAAATGATTTCCTATAAACATTCTGTCTTTCTCCATTCCAAAGCGTTTCCCGCTCCGTCCTATTCCGTACTGTTTTTTTCAACGATGGTTCCCTCCCGGTAAGCGGCAAGCAGTGCCTCCAGTTCCCGGATGGATTCCTTTAAGCTTTTTCCGATATCGGTATCCGCGACGGTTTTCCGCTTCATCACATGCTCTACCAGCACCGTGTGAGAGACAATATCGCTTCCGTCCTGCACCGCCTTTTCCACCGATTCAAACGGCTCATGCGCTGCAAGCACCAGCCCGTAGGAATTATAAATCAGCGTATAACCCGCAATCCCGGTTTTTGAATAGTATGCCCTGGAAAATCCGCCGTCAATAATCAATAGCTTCCCGTTGCATTTTACCGGCGATTCCCCGCGTTTTGCCTCCACCGGGATATGCCCGTTGATGATGTGCGCCTCCGCACCGCCAAGACCGAATTCCTGCAGAATACGGTTGACCACCTCCTCCTTCTCCAGCAGGCGGTAATAAGGATTTTTCGGCTCCTCGTGCGTTTTTTTATCCGCGATAAAATAGCGCTCAAACGTCGTCATCTTTTCTTTGCCGAAAACCGGAGAATTCTTGTTTTCCCAGATGAACCACAGGATGTCCTGTCCCTTTTTCTTTTCCTCCGGGTCAATGGCGTAATAGCCCTTGCGCGCGTAGCTTTCCAGGACGTCGTAAAGCTCCTTCCCGGCATATTCTTTCCCGTAAATTGGAACCCTGGTGAAGCTGCCGTCCTCATTGAGCGGCACGCAGCCATGATAAAGCAGATTGCCGTTGTATACCTTATACAGGCTTCCCTGCGTATATAAAAAGCGCACATGCCTCTGCAGCTTTTCACAGTTGGCAAACGCCGCCGTCAGCCGCTCCATCACATCCTGCTCATCCGGGGACAGCCGGTACGGGTCCTCCCAGTCGATGGTGGGGAAATTAGTGTCCTTTAAAGGATATTCTTTGCCCTCCACCCGTACGGTTCCTTTGTTAATATCAATTTTATCGAGCAGCAGCCGTTCCTCCATCTGAAATTCTGGATGATTTTGAATCATCTGTCCCTCCAGCTTAAACTGCATGACGGTAATCGCCTTGTGCATTTTCTCGTCCAAAAAGGCGTCCCTGACATCATAATCCTCCTCCCGGTAATCCAGTTTAAAGCAGGTGCACGCGTCCTTATCATACCGGTTCATCGCCAAGCGCGCGAGCGGGACCAGATTGATGCCGTAGCCGTCCTCCAGTAAATCCAGATTTCCGTACTTTGCGGAAATGCGGATAGCGTTGCAGATGCACGCCTGATTGCCCGCCGCCGCGCCCATCCAGTAGATGTCGTGGTTCCCCCACTGAATATCCACGGAATGGTGGTTCATCAACGTATCCATCACCAGATTCGGATAAGGGCCCCGGTCAAAAATGTCTCCGACGACATGCAGATGGTCCACCACCAGCCGCCGGATCAAATTACAGAAGGCTATCACCAGCTCCGCTGCCCGCCCCGTGCGGATCACCGAATTGATAATCTCGTTATAATACGCCTCCTGGTCGGAAACCTCCTGCCTGCCGGTCAAAAGCTCCTCTATGACGTAGGCAAAATCCTTCGGCAGCGCCTTTCTCACCTTGGAGCGCGTATATTTGGAGGAAGCGCTTTTGCAGACACAGATAAGACGGTATAATGTAACCTTATACCAGTCCTCCATATTTTCTTCCGTCTTTAACACCTGCTCTAATTTCTGCTCCGGATAATAAATCAGCGTTGCGATTGCCTTTTTCTCCTGTGCGCTGATAGCGTTTCCAAATTCGTCCTCTATCTTGCGTTTAATTGCGCCGGAGCCGTTTTTGAGCACGTGCTGAAACTGGTCATATTCCCCGTGGATATCCGTGATAAAATGCTCCGTGCCCTTCGGCAGGCTTAAAATTGCCTGTAAATTGATGATTTCCGTTGCCGCCGCCGCAACGGTCGGATATTGCTTCGATAAACTTTTCAGGTACCGCAAATCGATTTCTTCCATTTTAGCCTCCATTCAGCTTCCATTCCGTTTCCCGTTCTGTGTTATCTTAGCATACCTCCCCGCGTGCAGGCAATAAAAGTTAATTTCTTATCAAAGTCAAAAACAGGCCGGGAACAGATTTCTCTGTCTCCAGCCGTCAGCAGACTGCGCCTTTTCATTTTCCCGCAGCGCTTACCGCGCCGCGCGGATCACGTCGCTCATATCATAAAGTCCCGCGGGCTTTCCGGCCAGGAATTTCGCCGCCTCCACCGCGCCCTTGCCGAATACGCTCCTGGAATACGCCGTGTGGCGGAACTCGATGACCTCGTCAAGTCCGGCGAAAATCACTTCGTGTTCTCCGACGATACTGCCCCCGCGGACCGCGGAAATGCCAATCTCATATTTGTCTCTTTTTTTGCGCTCCCTGGTGCGGTCATATTGATACGTGTAGGCATTGCCGAGCGCTCCGTTCATCGAATCCGCAAGTGCAAGTGCCGTCCCGCTGGGCGCATCCACCTTTTGGTTGTGGTGCTTCTCCACGATTTCCATATCAAAGCCGGCCGGGGCAAGTGTTGCCGCCGCCTGCTTCAACAGCTCCATAAGCATATTGATGCCAAGCGACATATTCGCGGATTTCAGCACCGCCGTTTTTTCGGAGACCTGCTTTACCTGTTCTAACTGCGTTTCCGAAAGTCCCGTCGTACACAGTACCACCGGTATCTGCTTGTCCGCGCTGTACACAAGCAAATCATCCACCGCCTTCGCATTGGAAAAATCTATGATGACATCTGCCTTGACGTCGCATACCGAAATATTTGGAAACACCGGATAGTCATTTGGGATTCCGTCATACACATCAACTCCCGCCACAATCTCAATTCCGGCATCCTCCCTGCAAATCTCCGTGATGACCCGTCCCATTTTTCCGTTGCACCCGTGCATAATTGCTTTTATCATATCGTTCTTCCCTTTCTTTCTGCGGAGGGACGTTTCTCACCCCCTCCGCGTCTTTTCTGCTGTCACTCTGCCAGCTTCAGTCCGTACTCCTTCATTGCTTCGGCAAGCTTCGCGGCATTTGCCTCCGTCATTTCCGTCAGCGGGGAGCGGAGCGTTCCCACATCCATGCCCATCAGATTGAGCGCCTTTTTCACCGGGATCGGATTCACCTCCGAAAACAGTGCCTGAATCAGCGGCTGTGCCTTTAACTGCATCTCGGCCGCCTTTTTCACGTCGCCGTTTAAAAATGCCATGCACATATCATGCACATCCTTCGGCGCAATATTGGACCATACGGAAATCACGCCGATACCTCCGATTGCCATAAGCGGAACCACAATCCCGTCCTCGCCCGAATACAAATCCAGCTTTCCGTCCGTCAGATACATGGTTCTGGCCGCCTGCGCAACGTTGCCTGTCGCCTCCTTGATGCCGACGATGTTTTCCACATCGCGAAACAGCGTCGCCGCCGTCTCCGGCAGGATATTACAGCCGGTACGTCCCGGCACGTTATACATGATGATCGGCAGCTTTACCGACTCCGCAATCTCCGTATAATAACGAATCAGCCCGCCCTGCGTCGCCTTGTTATAATAAGGTGTTACGGCAAGAAGTCCGTCAACTCCGGCAGCCTCTGCCTCCTGCGAGAGGTGCACCGCCTCCCTGGTGCAGTTGGAACCGGTTCCCGCCACCACGGGCACCCGGTGCTTCACGAAGTCTACCGCCGCCTTGATCACCGCAGAGTGTTCTTCGGTCGTAAGCGTAGAGCTCTCACCGGTTGTCCCCACGATAACGATACAATCCGTTCCCTGGTCAATCTGAAACTCAATCAGCTCCTCTAATTTGTCATAATTTACTTCCCCGTTGCTTTTCATCGGTGTTACAATCGCCACACCGGCTCCTTTAAAAATAGACATAGCCATTCCTCCTAAAATTATCATACGCTGCCGGGTTCCATTTGTGCACCACAAGAGAGTTTTCCTCTGAATATGAAGAAGAACCGGCTCAAGACGAGCCGGTTCGAAAATTCTAACCACAAATATCCGTATTGTATGTAGAATCCGATAGCGCCCCATCTTCTCCGCCGTAAACGGAATCCAAGATGACAGTCGTAAGATTCTTCACCTTACGCCCAAAGGCATAACCGCAGGAATTATACCCTTTCGGCGCGCTTTCCTTTAATTCTCCTTCTTTTGTGCCTGCCACATCTGGAAAACTACTCATAAAGTACGCAACCTCTATCAGGCAATATGTACTTATATTTTTTAAAAATCATAGCACTATCTATTTCTACTGTCAATCCATATCCTCTAAAAAATCAATTTTGCTGACCGAAACCTCGTAGGCAATTCTTTTTTCCGTCTCCGTTTCCGACAGCTTTTTGACGTATTCACGGCTCTGGATTCGTCCCCAAATCTGCACATGCCCTCCCACGTCAAAGCCTGACGCAAACCTGGCGTTTCTTCCCCAGCAGATACAGGGGATGTAATCGGATTTGCCGTACGAGCGGTTCACCGCGATTAAGAGGTCAGCGATTTCACGTCCCAGCGGGGTTTTCCGGTAAATCGGTTCCTTGCAGACATAGCCGTCCAGAAAAATCTGGTTGCTCTTTATCTCCTCGTCGATTTCGTCCAGAAATTCCAGTTCCCGCACAAACACGGAAAGCACCAGCCGGTTCTTTTTTTCCTCGTGTCTGTTGAAGGAGCGGAACTGCCCCGTCACGTAAATCCTCTGTCCAATCAGATTCGCACTCACGTCAATCAGCCGTTCCGAAATCATCAGCGGTATGTAGTCCATATAATTGCTCAGGCGGTTGACCGCCACATCCACAATATAGAAACCCTCTCCATATACCTCGTGACTGAATCTGAATTCAGAAACAATTTCTCCTACAATAGACACCTGGTTGTTTTCAAACATTTTATCTGCCATGAATTTTCTCCCTTCCTTACGGCCGCATGCCTCTTTCTGCAGTTTTTTCTTAATTTCAGTTTATTTGATGCGGCCTGCCTGACATACTATTTTTACCATGCCGCTCTCTCAAAATTTCGTGCAACCTGTCGATAAGAAAAATAATGTATTGCGAGAAATTGTCGCATTTTCTGGCCGCAAAACGCTTGTGTTTTCAAAAAAATGTGCTAGAATGTATAGGTTAGTTTTTTCATTTAATCTGTTCCCGGCACAGATCCGGGATATTCACAGAGGAAAGAGAGATTTAAAATATGAAAATGAAACGTGAAGATGTCCGTAACATTGCCATCATCGCCCACGTTGACCACGGCAAAACAACACTGGTTGACGAGCTTCTAAAGCAAAGCGGCGTATTCCGCGAAAATCAGGCTGTGCAGGAGCGCGTCATGGACTCTAATGATATCGAACGGGAGCGCGGTATTACCATCCTCTCCAAAAATACAGCCATCACCTACAAGGGTGTGAAAATTAATGTCATCGACACGCCCGGTCACGCGGATTTCGGCGGAGAGGTAGAACGTGTCTTAAAAATGGTCAACGGCGTCATCCTCGTGGTAGATGCCTTCGAGGGGGTTATGCCGCAGACGAAATTTGTACTGATGAAGGCGCTGGAGCTTTCGCTGCCGGTTATCGTTTGCTTAAATAAAGTTGACCGCCCCGAGGCCCGTCCGAACGAGGTGGTGGACGAGGTATTGGAGCTGTTCATGGATTTGGACGCCTCCGATGAGCAGTTGGACTGCCCGTTCCTCTTTGCCTCCGCCCGAAACGGCTATGCGGTCCGTGAAATCGGTGACCTGGTTAATAATAAGAAGGATATGACCCCGCTGTTTGAGACCATTATCGACTATATCCCAGCCCCCGAGGGCGACCCGGACGCCAACACTCAGGTTTTAATCAGCACCATTGATTATAACGAATATGTCGGACGAATCGGAATCGGCAAGGTGGATAACGGCTGCCTTAAGGTCAACCAGGAGGCGGTTGTCGTCAACCATCACGAACCGGACAAGCAAAAAAAGGTCCGGATCAGTAAATTATATGAATTTGACGGCTTAAATAAGGTCGATGTGACCGAGGCAAAAATCGGCTCCATCGTGGCGATTTCCGGCATTGCGGACATCCACATCGGCGACACCATCTGCGCGCCGGAAAATCCCTGCGCGATTCCCTTCCAGAAGATTTCCGAGCCGACGCTTTCCATGAATTTTATGGTAAATGACAGCCCGCTCGCCGGACAGGAGGGCAAGTTTATTACTTCCCGCCATTTAAGGGACCGCCTGTTCCGCGAATTGAACACCGATGTTTCCCTGCGTGTAGAGGAAACGGACAGTCCGGACTGCTACAAGGTTTCCGGACGCGGAGAGCTTCACTTATCCGTCCTCGTGGAAAATATGCGGCGCGAGGGTTATGAATTTGCCGTCAGCAAAGCGGAGGTGCTCTACCACACTGACGAGAACGGCAAAAAGCTTGAGCCTATGGAAATGGCTTATGTAGACGTACCGGATGAATTTACCGGCTCAGTCATCGAAAAATTGAGCCAGCGTAAAGGCGAGCTCTTAAACATGAAACCGATTACCGGCGGCTATACGCGCCTGGAGTTCAATATTCCTTCCCGCGGACTCATCGGCTACCGCGGTGAATTTATGACGGACACGAAGGGCAACGGCATTATCAATACGATTTTCAACGGCTACGCGCCTTACCGCGGCGAAATCGCCTACCGTAAGCTTGGCTCCCTGATTGCCTTTGAGTCGGGCGAATCCGTTACTTACGGCCTGTTTTCCGCACAGGACCGCGGCACGCTGTTTATCGGCCCGGGACAAAAGGTATATGCCGGCATGGTCATTGGCTCCTGCTCCCGCGCCGAGGATATCGAGCTGAACGTATGCAAGAAAAAGCATCTGACCAACACCCGCTCCTCCTCCGCAGACGAAGCGCTCACACTGGTTCCTCCCAAAATCTTAAGTCTGGAACAGGCGCTTGATTTTATCGATGTGGACGAGCTATTGGAAGTCACCCCGCAGAGCCTTCGCATCCGCAAGCGGATTTTGGATCCGACGCTGCGCAAACGGGCGGCAATGAAAAAATAGCATCCTTTCTTTTGAAATCCAAAAAACACCGGGTACAGCGCAAAATCGCTCTGTATCCGGTGTTTTTTCAACGCTGCGGCGGCTATGCAGCCAGCCCGCGCAACACATTTTCCAAATCCGCGATTAGCTCCTGTGAATCCCTCGCCGCTTCTTTGTACAGCGACTCCGCACTTTCATAATCCTCAGAAAACAGCGCATTCGTCACAGAGGTTGCATAGCCGTGGAACTTTTTATGCTTCTCTCCTATCATATCCCACAGCTCTTTCAGTTTTGGATCCTCCGGTCTTACCGCATAATAAAAATGTCCGAACCCGCATCTTTTATCATCAATTTGCAGCGGCAGAACCGTTCGTTCATCCACCATCTGTT
>CALWBG010000086.1 GCA_944375975.1 uncultured Roseburia sp. | reverse complement strand
CGACAGCGTCCTGCCCTCTGTTTCTTCCTGCTCCCTTCCAACGCCGACGGTCGCGTCCGCCGGAACCGATACAATGGAGATTTCCAACGGTATCCACTTCCTCGCGATTGAGGCCGGCCCTTTGTACTTTCCATCCGCCGAGGTCTTTCCCGGAAGGATTTCTTCCCAGGAATCCACCTTATATCCGACGGAAACCCCTTTGAGCGTGCCACTTTTTACCTTCTGGTATATTTTTTCCGCATCATCGTCCGTATCAAATTCGATCTCCGCTTTCCCGCGTGCATTTTCCAGCCACACACATTTGATTCTGCCGATGACATAATCCCTTTTGTGATTAAAAAGAACGCAGCCGATTTCCGACAAACGGCTTAAATCGACTGCGCCCTCCGAGTGGTCAAGAATCTCCACGCCAAAATACCTCGTATACGGTTCCTCGCTGGAAAAGCTCAATATGAATTTCCTTTCGTTTCCGTCTCCCTCCACGCGCTCAAAGCTCCCGGACCGCAAGTCCCGCGTCAGTTGATTTTCTCTTTCACTGTTTTTCACCGAAAACACCTCCCATCTTTATGCCTTTGCTGCGTGCATAGGCGATTACTTCCTCCATATCGTCTATCTGGCTTCTCCAGTCCTTTCCGTTCTCCGCGGAAATTTCCTTGAAGGTTTTCTGCCCCGTCTCAATGGCAATCCTGTTTGCATTCGCCTCTTTCAGCGGGTCAATCCACGGTTTGGGCGCTTTGATCCACTCATGCGCCATATATATGTCCCGGTTCTCCCAGAAATCCCGTATTTGGATTTTTCCTGAAAGTACTGCGGATATAAGAAAAGTCTCGTATATCTCATCCATGATTTCCATAACGAGCTCTTTGTCTTCCTCGTAGGTCAGATCATCCTCTATCATTCCCTGCCTTGCTGACGAATAATTACTTTCCGACATGTCGCGCGAAACAGATTCATAGCTGATTCCCTGTCCCGCTCCAATCAGCCGAAGCTGCTGCTTCGTATAATTCGTAGCGTCCGTTGCCTGACCGGAGGGATTGACAACATCCACTTCTTCATTTGTATTCAGATATTTAATCATACCCGGCGCAAGCTTCTGCCCTTCGTATTCATGCTTTCCGCCTCCCGTGTTTCTCTCAGACCCGCCAAGCCCCTGCGGCGTTACTTTTTTAATAAACACGGACAAGCAGGCAAGGATCCTCTCTTTTACTGACACCGCATTCATGAATTCGTTTGCATCCCGTATTCTGGTGATCGTCTGCGCCATGTCTGAAATTTCCCGTATTTGGGAAGGACGCCTTTTGGAAAAATAAAATATAATATCCTTTGCAGGCATATATACCGAATCCGTAATTGCCAGCCCATCAAACGTATATTGCCGAATCCAATAGCCAACCGGCCGGTTATACCGATTCAGCTCTATCCCGCCTACTACCTTATTTCCCTGCTCCCGTGGTGTCAGTCTGGAAACGTCCAGTTCGTCCACCTCCAGCATCTGGAGCTTAAACGGCAGGATTCCGCCTGATGTATATACTTTATGAAACAACACCGCCCCGTCTATCTTTTTCCGTTCAACCGCCATTCTCATGATCTGACCGAAACTCTGCGTTTCTGTGACATCGCAGTTTTTCTTTTTGCACCATATTTTCCAAAGCTTTTCTATCTGATTGTTTAAATCCTCCTGCTCCGTGCGGGCCTGTAAGTTCCAGCCTCCGCCGATAATGTTGCGTTTGTAGGCTCCTGTAATGGAGTTTATAATATCCGAATTGCGCTCCAGATCGCGAGCCCGTGCGCGTATCACATCGCGGCTCATCCGGTCCGTATACTCCGCTGATTCATTTACCGGATTCCAGCCGGCATTTATACGTCCGAAGTCCCCTGCATCGTAATTCCTCCGCAATGCTTCCAATCCCTGTCGGTATTCCTCTCTCTGGTACCCACGTTTCGGTGATAAGAAGGCAATCGCACTTTCTATCCAGTTTCCCATGCCTACCTCCCCTCGAAAAATGCCACAAAGGTATTATCCATCAACCCGTCCGGCCCTTGGGACGCAATCTCCTGTTCCAATTCCTTTTTCAGTTCCCGGAGCTGCAAGAGGTCTGCCCGCGTCACCTGCCTGGAGCCGATTTTATAGGACTGCCCGCCTATCAATACAACCCGTATCGCCCGCTTTACCTCATCAAGCAGCTGTGCGGTTGTCATTTCCAGTTTTTCATCATCCATCCCTGCTCCTCCTTAAATCCATGACTCATTTGTTTTTATCCACTGTTCCTCCGGCCCGGTTTCCTCCGGCTGTTCTTCCTCCGGCTTCTGCTCCAGGTGCAGGAAACGTACATTCCGAATTTCCGCCGCCGCGAAGGCATAGACCTCCGCATCCAGATAGTGGTTGTCCGCATGGGAGGTTTTCGGTACCCATGCCAATTTGCTTTTTCCACCTTTTTTCACGTTCACCTTGTGTTCCGACGTTACCTGTAAAGCATAGTCCATGTCGCAGCCGTTATAAACCATCCAAGAGCCTTCGCCGTTCTTCCTTTGCATCCTTCCGGCAATCATATCTTTGTATTTTCCGCCGTCCACGATAACCAACGGCATCCCATATGCGCGCGATGTTGCCTTATCTACCTTGCTGATGCGGTAATGCCCATCCATCCCGTGACTTGAGCCCTTGACCGGATAAGCCCAGTCTCCGTTGCTGACGCAGAAATCGTATACGTTGTCCGAATCGTAGCCGCTGTCAATCAGTGCCAAATCCACAACTAGTCCCCTTCCGGTTTCTGTTTTGTATTCCAGGTTCATAATGCGCTCAATCTCTCGGAAATCGAACGCCTGTCCGTGCGCAATATTCTGGCTTGTGACAAAATCGCCCCAGGCGCGAATCGTCCAGTACAACGAATTTTCCTGCACATCAACTCCACCTGTCAGCAGCTTCGCCCATTCCGGCAGTACCAGTTCCGGTGTCTCCGTCTGGCGCTCCATCACCAGCTCCTCGCTGGTTTTCAGTTTCGTGTCCTCCCATGGCTCCGCCAGCCACGAATTGACAAAGTTTTGAAGCTTTTCCGGGTCATCACAGTTATCAAGCCATTCCAGAGCGATATCCTTCCATGTTAAAAACCTGCTGTAGAGTGCATTAAGCCAAAACGATACCTTCCGCGGCCTTCCGATATGTGTTTTTTTTACATCTCTCCATTCCCCTTTACGCAACATCTGGATCTTGTCCCTGTCTGTAATCTCGCAGCCACATTTCTGACAGACATAGACAGCTTTTTCAGCCCGCTGTTCATTCGTCAGCTTTTCTCCTGTTTCCGGGTCTGTTTCTGGAAACTGAATCTGTTTGAAGCGAAATATGATATATTCCCCGCAGTGCGGGCATGGCACAAAATAATTTCTCTGCTCATCAGCCGCCTCATGAATCTGCCATATATAATTTGTTTTTAACGTCGGCGTGCTGCACGTATAGATTTTTTTGCTGTAGGTGTAGGTTCTTGTTCGTTCTTTTGCCAGGTTATACGGGCTTGCCTCCTTTTTTCCGGCTCCCGGAAGCTTGTCAATTTCATCAAAAAACAAATATTTAATAGATTTTGACGCAAGCTTTCCGGGACTTCCGCCGCCGCGCAGATATAGATGCATTCCACGGAATTTCAAATTCAGCTCTTTTGATGCGTTTTCATTGAATCTCTCCGCAATTTCCGGCGTTTTCGTCAGCGACGGCCTTAGCCTGTCGTTGCTCGTGTCTTTGGCATTATCGTCCGTATCGTATACAATCATGGCAGGATTCGGATCATTGCAGATAATCCAGCCTATCATATTCAAAAGAGCTTCCGTACCTCCTACCTGTGTTGGTTTTACCACATTGATTTCCTGGATATACGGGTCGTTGAAAGCGTCCATAATCCCCACCAGATACGGCGTGATGTCATTATTCCATTTCCCTGAAAAGTTGCTGGATTCATCCAGAATTCTGTATTTTTCTGCCCATTGGCTCACTGTCAGCTTTACCGGACGTTTCAAAGTTTTTTTGACAACTGCGACAAACAGGTTTCTCGTCCTCTTTCTGGAGCGTTGTCTTTCCGATGACGGCATTTTTATCAACTCCTATTCCTCGTCTCCCTCCTCGTCGTCCTCCAGGTCTTCATAGTCAACGATTGTTTTTTCATGGTCGATCGCCAGCGGATCATACTCGCTCAGCTCATCCAGCGCCGCATATATTTCTTTTTCCAAAATGCTGACAATCTGGTTTACGTCGTCTTCTCCCTGCACCAGCGGCGCAACCTTGGCCGGGATAGCCGTCAGATAATTTTTGAAATCAATCAGCATGTCTGTCAGAAAATTTTCCACATCCTCTGCTTCGTGAAGCTCCCGTTTGAGTTTCCTGAGTTTCAATATTGATATTTTCTTTTTAATCTGCTCGTGTTCGGCCTGTTCCTTTTCCTTAATCAGGTTTGTACCCCCCGGCGCTTCCGCTTCTACCTTGTAGTCAATGTACTCTTTGACACATCTGCTTAAGATGTATTTTTTTCTTGTTCCATCGCCCGCGCGCCCGGATTCGAAAAGCCCGTATTCCCTTGTTAATTCGCGAACCCGGCGCGCCGAAAGACCGAGGGCCTCCGCAAGTTCCTTCTGGTTGACCTCCATTCTGTTTATCCCCCTCCTTCGTCCTCCTGCTGCCTCCTCCAAAGCGGAAGGAAGTCCCCTTCATTTTTTTATTTTTCAGCCAAAAATATCGCGCCTTCCCCGCCCCGTGCCCCCGGTACACGGACAGAAGTACCTTTTTGTCCGTTCCATAAAGACACTATGCGTTTTCCCGGTTTTTACGCGTTTTCAAGTGCTCATGCAAACGGCTTTTATGCATCCCCATAGCCAAAAAACAGGCGCTGCACAGCTTTTGCCATGCAACGCCCGTTCTCTTGTGAAGAAGATGCTTTATGGAAAGCGAGAAAGTCTCAAACCTGGTATGTTTCATTTGAGACTTTTCTCATTTTAAATTTTAACACGGAAAAACCGCCAAAACCGCCGTTTTTGAAATTTCTTTAAATTTTTTCCAAAAACCTGTCATGTTTTTGTCTGCAACTGCTTTCCGTGTACCGCCTGCTCCTGCTGCCGTACAACTCATTCATGCGGTGCGCCACCTGTACCCAATTCAAGTCGTCTATGTAGTATAAGCACAGGATATTTCTTATTTCAATATTTTCTATGCCGGATATGCATTCCTCCGCCTCATTTGTAAGCTCTAAGAGTTTGCATTCTTCTTTTTCCAGATTCCTTTTTCTGTTTTCAAGAGACTTGTTCATGCGATGGAGGCTCCCCGCCGATATTCCCCTGATTGTTACCGTTCCGAGCGGCTTCTTTCCCTTTTTCCCCAGTGTGACGGAATCCGCAACGAGCAGGCCTCCTGCTGCATTGATTTTCTTTTTCTGTTCCTCTGTTTTCTCTATGGTTTCCAAAAGATACCGCACCCGCGCCCTGCTGTCTCTTAAATGTGTTAAAATTTCTTTGATATCCGGCATGTGTCTGCTCCCTTCTCATTGACTATTTTGTTTTTCCGCGCCTGCTGCCGCTTCACTTCTTAAGCGTTCTCCTGCGTTTGGAACGCTTGCTGATAACCTCCAGTGTGTCACGGCTTTCGAATACGACCTGCCAGTTGTCCGGTACCAGGTTGTGTTTTGTCATAACCTCTTTCTGCTCCCTCGTTGGTTTCTTAGGCTGTTTCATCTGTCTTCACTTTCCTTTCGTCCAAATGCGTTGCCATCATATCTGCAATATGCAGCATTGCCGCAAGCCTGCTTTCAGCAAAAGCATAATTCATATCATGGTTACCGCCCTTTGTGGAATAATCAAAAGCGCCCATGTGCCAGCGGATAGCCAGCACTTCTTCTTCTGTCAAATAAATGTATCGCATAATCTGGATAACAGACTTTTCGCCATGCCCAATCGGGAAATTGTTTGTATATTCCCAGCGTGGCTTCTCTTTTGGTGTTTTGTGTGGGCAGCAAAGCCCAGTCACTTTTGGTTTGTAGGCATCCGCTTTGCACACATCATGCAGAAGCGCCACAACCGCGATGGTTTCCACGGTATATTCCGGGAACGTCCTACCCTGCCTTTTGTCCTCTTCCTCTGCCAGACGGACCAAGCGACGGTATACATTGTTTGAATGCTCTACCAGTCCCCCTGCATAGGCTCCGTGGTGCATCGTGCTTGCCGGGGCTGTGAAAAAGCCGATTTCTTCAAGCCATATAAGCAACTTGCCAGCTCCCGGTCTTTTTATGAATGAAAAATAATTCTTAAACTTCTCTACTTCTAACTGCTGCTGCCTCAATTCTCCCACGTTCTTTCCCTCCTAATCTCTATTTTCTTAGAATCTAAGATTGATTTTCTCAAAATTCTTTGATATACTACATTTGTTTCAATATTTCCCGCCGCTTTTATTTACCCCGGGCGGCGGGTTTTTATTGGTTCGGCATTCAATCACTATGCTTCTCTTCCCGCCTTTCTTCTTTTGATTTCGTCCATCATTCTGCCTCCAGTAATTCTGGATTATCAAAAACGTTGCCGATAACGTCAATCTCATAATCCGAAAACTCTCCCAGTTCAATGCTATCAGAATAGAAAATGGATTCCGCACACCATGTCAGGGTATTTTCGCAAAAAACAATCTTGTATCTTTCGTCATCGCACTGGAAAATATCATTTTCCCATATTCCTTTATATCCGCTACACTGGCAGAGCGTGGATGGGTCTACAGGAACAATGTCAAAATCATGCGGTGTTCCATCATCATTTGCTCCAAATACATATCCGATAAAGCATTTATCTTTATCCTGCATATCCGTAATAAGATGTCCTATCACCCATTCCCCGTTATCTTTCCGCTTTGCGCGGTATAAATATCTATCGTTCATTCTCTTCTTACCTCCAATTCTTTGCCGCAATATGGGCAGTAATTATAATTATCGTAATAGTTCTCACGCATATCTTGAAAGCCCCCAAGATAGCTTGAACGATGCTCTTTTCCGTTTGCCACTTCACACCAAATAAATACGTACCCATGAGGGTTTTTATATTTGTAGCACATCTAATCCCTCCGCTTCTGACCGTAGCCACTTTAATGCGCATTCTTTTGTATTTTCGCATTCTCCTCTGTTGCAAATATTTTCCATGCACTTATCTGTCGGTGTGCACATAAGATTTGAAGCAATCGGAAGAAGCTCTGCCAGCTCCTCGACACTCATTGAATGGATGCGGTCAGCATTGGTCTGTTTCTTTGCTTTCACTCGTAATTGTTTGTTCGGCTGGTATGGCTTCGGTAGCGGCTGCCAAGCGTTTACAACCATATCCTGTGATACACAGCTTTTTGTCTCATCCCATATATAATAGGCTCCTCCGCCATCTTCTTCCTTATATCTTCCAATAAATGGAATCAAAACATTGGAAAAAGACAGTAATATATAGCTATCATCCTCCGGCGGCTTATCCGCTGGAATCCAGCCGTCGTTATACTCTGCCGCGGCCTGCTCAACTATTAATTTGCTCTGCTCATACGCCTCAAGACTTTTTCCAAATCCATATCTGTATGTTTCATTCGCCGCAAGCCCAGCCATAATTTTTATCTGCGTTTTTATTCGATTATCGATTTCCTCTATAATCTTCTCAAATACTTCCTGCATATACTCTCCTTCCTTGCGCTCCCTGTAATATAGCTGTATAATATTTTCAGTGCCAGTTCCGGGAGGAGTGCGGTTCGCCCGTATCGCCGGTGTCTAAGCTCACTTAAAAGATTATCCTTAGAAACACGCGGCGGCTGGCGCTGTTTTTCTTATGCAAACCGGAGCTGTCCGGTCTGTATCATATATTCAATTTCCCAAATATACCGGAGTATCAAATAAAACTGCTGCGGTACTACCGCATTACCTAAAGCTTTCAACCTGTCTGCACGATGTTCTACGCCTGATGCAATCCTCGGTATATCCGGTTCCATGTCCCAGTAATGGTTTATCAGGAAATCTAAATCTCCGTCCATCCCTCCGGAAATCCCATCAGCCATTCCACCCAATATGGATTTAGTTGTCCTTTTCCGTTCTCCTGTACCGCCGCGGTAAGTGGAGTCCCTCCCTGATTGTACTTTTTCGTTCTCCCATTTGCTGAATCTGTAGTCGGGGTCGGAAACATCGCTATCTGGTCGTTCAGATTGCGGCTCCGGTGTTCCCTGTCCTCCCGGCGGCTCGCCTGTCCCGTCCGGTAATCCCTGGATTGCGGTGTCGCAAACATTTCCCACATCACATCCCCGACCAGTGAATCCCTTTTTATCTGGCTCTGCGGCAGCGTACTGTTCTTTGCATCCTGTGCTGTAGGCGTGTTGTACATCCGAACTTGCTCTGGTAATCCCTTCTGCTTGCTGTTTGGTCCCCTTCGTTTGTAGTCTTGTGCTGTTGGAGTCGGCCACATTTTCACCGCCGATGCAAGTCCCATTCCCGATGTTTTGCTTATTTCCGGTCGATTGTGATTTCCGCTCTGTGTAGGCGTCGTCCATAACTTCACCTGTCCGCTCAGGTTTGGCTCTCCCCGGCTGTTCGCGAACATTTCCCGGTTGGCGGAATCCCCTGCAACCGGTGTTTTCCATAGTCTGGGTTCTTCCCATTGCCGGACCGTTTCCGGGTTTACCTGTTCCCGAAGATTCGCCGGCCGCTTCCTCCCTTTCCTGCTGCCCTCCGCCTGCCGTTTGAGTGCTTCCGGCGACCGCTGCGGGAGATAATCCATTGTGTTCGGAGTAGCCCACAATTGCGACCCTATACCGTCTGTGTCTGGCTCCGACAGCGCAAGCTGGTATAAGAAATGCCCTTGTCCGATATCCACAGGTTTCCAGTTCAGATAAAATATCGGGGAGTGCCATTCGCACGATTCCAGCAACATTCTCTCCAACAATCCAAGTTGGCCGGAGTTCTTTGATAACCCGGACCATTTCCGGCCAGAGGTAGCGGTCATCTTCCTTGCCTCTTTGCTTCCCGGCAACGGAAAAGGGTTGGCAAGGAAACCCTCCTGAAACAATGTCAACTGTCCTTCTACCTGTTTTTTCATAAAAACTCTCCTTCGTCAGTGTCCGTATATCCTTCCATCTCGGCACATCAGGCCAGTGCTTTTCCAAAACCTTTGTAGGGTAGTCTGCCCATTCACATTGGCCTATCGTTTTAAATCCCGCCCATTCCGCAGCCAGATCCAAACCCCCGATGCCGGAGAACAGGCTTAAATGTGTAAGTTCCCTCATGGCAGCACCTCCGGGAAATCTTCTTCAAAAGAAAGCTGCTGCTCATACCTGTAATTTATCCACACGACTTCTTTCCGCGGTTTTCCATGTTCCGCGCCCTCCTGTATGCAAAGGAACAGGTTTGTAACGTTCGAATCAAGGTCATTTATGGTTTCAATGTCCGATGGCGGTTTATTGA
This sequence comes from uncultured Roseburia sp., assembly GCA_944375975.1. GTDB lineage: Bacteria > Bacillota > Clostridia > Lachnospirales > Lachnospiraceae > Roseburia. The sequence continues at coordinate 1,933 of CALWBG010000086.1, read as the reverse complement.
ATAATACGGCCCCGCTGCCAAAGAACGGCTCCACGTAGCTATGATGAGGTGGTATCATATTTACCAGCCGTCCGGCAATGTTCCATTTACTCCCTGGATATTTCAATATTCTTCTCATTTTCTCAAAGGAACCCGCTATAGCGTTACCCCGGCCGGAGGTTCGGCTCCTTTCATATCTTTCCTTCGAATCTGATTCGTTATTTCATCAAATCAAGTGGTAATTCTATCTGTTCCGCCGGAACGTCTTCCCACGGTACACCGATATAATCAAGCACCTTTCCCCATCCGTATTTCTCCCCGGTCTTCGGGTCAGCGCAACATTTGTACATGTAAAATTCCCATTCCTTTGGGTTGCGTTCCCTTAACCGGTCAAAACGATGTGGCCTTTTTTCCAGATGGATCCCAAACCCGCACATGCTGCATCCGGTTCTCTGTGCACCAGTCGTATATAACTCCCCGTTTTCTCTTTCTGCAATCTCTCCATATATCGTCGGAACGATTGTCTTAAGGGGAACATATGGAATCACCTTTCCCGCGCTGTCTCTACTATAAGGCTGGGAATAATAGGCTTTCTCAAATACTTCCAGATGCTCGCGATACCATTGGTCCATCTCTCGAACCAGCAATAACAAATCCTGTCGAAGGAATGGCGCGAACGGCGCGCTTCTGGTCACGGTGGCCCCGTAGTAGTTGCAACCGTGGTCTATGAGTGCTTCCTCGCGCTGTCCTCCTTCAATTGCCATCAAGCCGAGATACGGGAAAGAATGATGTTCTTTTGCCCAATCATCACACGGCTTTTCCTTTAACCAGTAACAGCATTCATTTGATACTTTAAAATCTGGAATCCCGTAGTTGACACCCTCGTTTTCGTTTTCATAGCCACCAAACAATTTTAGCCATTTGTTTGCCAGCTTCATTTTACTGTTTTTGGCGTAATGTCCCTGCTTTCCGCATTCTCCCGTGATAATTGCATGGCGGACAGTCTTATTCTTATCGGTTGGATTCTGCAAAGTATTGATTTTCCCGGCCACCCTTTTACTGATTACCGGAAAACCGACTTCATTCAGTACCTCCACTTTTGTCTTGTAGGAGTGCAAAATTTCTACACCAAGGGCTTTATGTACCTTCTGTATGCTTTTATCCTCGATACCAGAAACGGATATTGCCGGGACATCAATCCCGATGCTTCGCAGCCATATATACAATGTGATGCTGTCAAGCCCGCCAACCGAGACATGGCAATTTCCACCCTCTCCCGTTACCGTACGATAGAATTCCCTGGCAATCCCTTTCTGCCGTTCCAGTTTTTCCGAATACGGCATTTCCTGAATACTCGTAAACGCCTCTCTATGATGGGACTTTATTTTTCTCCAAATTTCCCTCTCCCTTTTTATTTCTTCCTCTGTCAGTTCTCCAAGAAGTTCCTCTGGTATAGTACCATCTGGCTCCTCTGCAAAGCTTTCTTCAAATAACGTAATTTGTTCTTCCATTTTTCCGAAAGGAACCCGGCGCGCCTTATTCCCGGGAAGGTTCCGGCTCCTTTCACATTTTTTTCAAAACTGCTTCATATTCTTTTCACATCCGTCAGCTATATTTATAGCTGCCAAAAGAAAATAACCTTTATACACTTTTCATAACTTGACCGGCAGGATTCCCCATCTTGTCGGTCCCTCCTTTTTATGGAGATGGTGAGGGTTTCTCGCACCGCTCGAACTCTATTACCCACACTCTACCCATTCACTCCACCGCCTTTTACGGTTTCGATTGCAAGCTCGTATGCGTCTGCATAATCCTTTTTTCTATGAATATCAGAATCTTTTTTGAGAAATGTCAACTGCTGCACAACCTCATCCACGTCATAGGCGGTTGGCTGTGCGTCAATCAGCTCGCACATTTTATTCGCTTTGTCAGCCGGATAATTATTAATGATGGC
>CALWBG010000085.1 GCA_944375975.1 uncultured Roseburia sp. | reverse complement strand
CGGATATTTTTATCCCCGATGGCATCCCAGACCTGCGTGACATTTGTCTTGATTGAGATCGCCGCCGTCGGGCACACCGACGCGCACTGTCCGCAGCCCACGCAGTCTGTCTCGGAAAGCTTCTTATTGAACGCGGGCATAACCTCTGTTCTGGAACCGCGGTTGGCAAAGTCAATCGCTCCTACGCCCTGAATCTCATCACAGGTCCGGACACAATCACCGCAGAGGATGCATTTATTCGGGTCCCGGACAATACTCGGCGAACTTAAATCAAGCGGCTGCTGTTTTTTGGTATTTAAAAACCGTACCGCGTGCACTCCCACACGGTAGGCAAGGTCCTGCAGCTCACACATACCGTTTTTCTGACAGGTGGTGCAATCCCGGCAATGGGACGACAACAGCAGCTCTATGATCAAGCGTCTGTACTTCTGGATTTTTTTGGTGTTTGTGTAAATCACCATTCCCGGTCTCGGCTGCTCCGAGCAGGAGGCAAATACACGCCCCCGCTCGTCCTCTACCACGCACATCCGGCATGCCCCGTAAATGGAAAGCTCCGAGTGATAACAGAAGGTAGGCAGGTCGATACCGGCCTTACGAATCAGCGACAGTACATTTTTTTCCCCTTCTATCGGCACACATTTTGAATCAATCGTAATATACTCCATCGTTTTTACCCCTCCTAATTTTCCGTGTAAATCGCTCCAAACGCACAATTATCCATGCATGCGCCGCATTTGATGCAGACGGCTGTGTCAATCGTAAATGGTTCCTTGACCTTTCCCGAAATCGCATGAACCGGACAGTTTCTTGCACACTTGGAACATCCCTTACATTTGGAAGGATCGATGACATAGCGTTTTAATGCCTGACAGGTTCCTGTCTTGCAGCGTTTTTCCACAACATGCTCCAGATATTCCTCGCGGAAGTTTTTCAGCGTGCTTAAAACAGGAAGCGCGGCGCTTTTCCCAAGTCCGCAGAGCGCCGTGTCAGTGATGGCCTCTCCGAGCTCCTGTAAAATATCAAGCTGCTCCAGCGTTCCCTTTCCCGCTACAATATCCTCTAAAATCTCAAGCATCCGCCTGGTTCCCTCACGGCAGGGCACGCATTTTCCGCAGCTCTCGTTCTGCGTAAAGTTCATAAAGAACCGCGCCACCTCAACCATACAGGTATTTTCATCCATCACCACAAGACCGCCCGAGCCAATCATCGCTCCCAGCTTTTTGAGCGAATCAAAATCGAGACGTACATCCAGGTTGCTCGTGACAAGACAGCCGCCCGAAGGCCCCCCAATCTGCACTGCCTTAAACGGAACATCCCCCTTGACACCGCCGCCGATGTCGTAAACGATTTCCCTGAGTGTCGTACCCATGGGCACTTCAATCAATCCGGTATTCTTTACGCTTCCGGTGAGGGCAAACGCTTTTGTTCCGGGGCTGGTTTCGGTTCCGAGTCTGTGATACCATTCCGCCCCGTTTAAAACGATCATCGGCACATTGGCGTAGGTCTCCACGTTGTTGAGCACGGTCGGTTTCCCGAACAGCCCCTGCTCCACGGTTCTCGGCGGCTTGGTGCGCGGCATTCCGCGCTCTCCCTCTATGGAAGCCGTAAGGGCGCTTCCCTCACCGCAGACAAACGCTCCCGCGCCGCGGTTAATATGTATCGTAAAGCTGTAGCCCGAACCCATGATATTCTCACCGAGCAGTCCGGCTTCCTCCGCTTGCGCTATCGCTACCTTAAGACGTCTTATGGCAAGCGGATATTCCGCCCGCACATATATATATCCCTCCTGTGCCGAAACCGCGTACCCGGCAATAATCATGCCCTCGATCATCTTATGAGGGTCTCCCTCCATGACGCTGCGGTCCATAAACGCTCCGGGGTCACCCTCGTCGCCGTTGCAGACCACATAGCGGATTTTTTCCTCCTGCCTCGCCACCTGTTTCCATTTGTAACCGGTCTGGAAGCCTCCGCCTCCGCGCCCGCGCAGGTTGGAATCCAGCACGACCTGTATCACTTCCTGGGGCTGCATTTCAAACAATGCCTTTTCCAGCGCCCGATAACCGCCTACCGCAAGGTATTCTCCGATATTCTCCGCATCAATATGACCGCAGTTCTTTAAAACCTGTCTTGTCTGCCTGGCATAAAACGGAATGCTCTCCTGCTCGCGGTAGCGCACGCCATCCAGCTCATATAAGAGTCTTTCCACCGGACGGTCATTTAAAATACTCTCCTGAAAAATCTCCTCGCAGTCCTCTTCCTTGACTTTTATATAGAGGTAATTCGACGGCTCGATACGAACCAGCGGCCCCATCTCACAAAAGCCGTGGCAGCCGCTCTGCTTTACGCCTACATGGGCAATCTCCGGTCCGAACTCCACCTCGACGTTTTCAGAATCCTCCGCCATTTTCTTCAATTTTTGATATATTTTTTCGGAACCGCCGGCAAGACATCCCGTTCCGGCACAGATTAAGATTCGCTTTGTCTGGCTTTTCATATCCTCTGCCGCCAGACCGGCAGCCCGCTTTAAATCTTCTCTCGACGCTATCCTCATACTTCTTCTCCATTCCGCAGCTTTTGAATCAGTTCCGTTACCTTCTCCGGCGTCATTGCCGGATGCACCGTGTCATTGACGGTCATCGCCGGGGCGAGCCCGCAGGCGCCCAGACAGGAAACCGTCTCCAGCGTAAACATCATATCGTCCGTGGTATGCTTCTCAGAAGATAAGCCGAGTTCCTCTCTTAGCTTATTCAGAATTGCGGTAGATTTGCGCACGTGACAGGCTGTCCCGTCGCAGACCCTGATGATGTATTTTCCTTTCGCCTCAAAGGAAAAATTCTCATAAAATGTCGCCACGCTGTACGCCTTTGCCTCACCAATGTTAAGCTTTTTTGCAACGTAGCTTAAAAGTTCCGGCGGCAGATAACGATATTCTGCCTGAATGTCCTGTATTACAGGAATCAGAGATTTTTTGGCGGCTCCGTGCCGCGCGATAATCTCGTCCGTCTTGTCATAATATGACTGTTCCAGCATTGTAAAACCCTCCATTTTTGTGCCCGCACGCCTGCAGTCCCCAACCCACCGCATTGCATGCGTAATTTTGTTATTTATTTAACAAAACGATACGTTCTTATTTTAACATAATATACAAAAATGGAAATAGAGAATGATTTTTTTTATCATTTTTGTTGGTTTTATACAATTCCAACAATATTTTATTGGTTATTTTCCCCATTTCAAGCGGATAGAACTATGATTTTTTTCACTATGCCTCCGGTATCCTGCAAACATCCACCCAGCCTTCCGGTACCGCAAACCGTTCCAATTCTTCAAGATTCACCTCAATGGCACTGCTGGCGTTTCCGCAGGCCGGAAAAACTGTCTCAAAACGCTTCAGCGACTCATCCAGATATACCTTCACGCCTTCCCGGATTCCAAACGGGCAGACACCCCCTACCGCATGTCCCGTCTTTTCTTCCACTTCGTTTCCGGGCAGCATTTTGGCCTTGGTATGAAACGCGGCCTTGTATTTTGTGTTATCAATTTTTGCATCACCGGCACAGACAATCAGCAGCACATCCTCCCCTGCCTGAAAAGACAATGTCTTTGCAATCCGTTCCGGAGCCGTGTGCAGTGCTTCCGCCGCAAGCTCCACCGTGGCACTGGAAACCGCAAATTCCAAAATCCTTTCCTCCGCACCAAACTGTTTTAAATATGCTCTCGCTCTCTCAATTGACATTCTTCTCTCCTCTTCCTATGGTACACGTTTTCTATTGAAATAAAAAATTGCCGAAACACCTTCGGGTATTTCGACAACATTTCGGGTTGGGCTGTTTAAAAAACAGTAAACAGCTCGTAGGGGAATCGAACCCCTGTTTCCGCCGTGAGAGGGCGGCGTCTTAACCGCTTGACCAACGAGCCATATAGTATCAGTTTTTCTGCACTGTTTCGCAACAGCAGCAGCTCGTAGGGGAATCGAACCCCTGTTTCCGCCGTGAGAGGGCGGCGTCTTAACCGCTTGACCAACGAGCCGAACTGATACTTATTATAACATGCTTTTTTATAATTGCAAGCATTATTTATAAGTTTTTTTATTTTCTTAAAAATATGCACAACTTATACAATTTCCTTGGCGCTTTTTGACTCTTTATCGGGAAATATGTCCATATTTTACCGGTACATGATGTCTCTGACCACCTCATGTACAGTAGAGATTTCCTGCACCTTCCCGACATTGCTCCCGCAGAAAACAAGTCCGTGCTCCACGTCCCCGCGGACGGCACGCACAAGCGCGGAGGTAATGCAGTACGGAATCCGGGCCGGTTTACAGTTCTTAATGCAGTGATAACAGCGGCCAATCCGTTCAGACGCCTGCTCCGTTTCATGGATAAACGTATTGTAAAGCGCGCGCCCGGGCATACCGACCGGACTTTTTATAATCCTCACATCCTCTCCGGACGCATTGACATATGCCTGCTTATATTCCCGGGAAGCATCACACTCTCTGGTTGCTACAAATCGTGTAGCCACCTGCACACCGTCTGCCCCGAGCTGTTTTACACGCTCTGCGTCCGCCTTATCCCAAATGCCGCCCGCCGCAAATACCGGGATTTTTACCCCGTATTTTTCCTCGTATTTCTTTTTCTCTTCCAAAATGTCCCCAAATTCTTTTTCAAACCCGATAGCCGGAATGTCCTTAAGCTGCTCACCGGAAAATCCGAGATGTCCGCCCGCTTTTGGTCCCTCCACCACAATAAAGTCTGCCGTTCTGCCGTATTTTTTGTCCCAGGTCTTTAAAATCAGCGCGACAGCACGCTTCGAGGAAACAATCGGCGCAATCTTTGTTTTCCCGGCTTTTACCAGCTCCGGAAGGTCTATTGGAAGTCCCGCTCCGCAGATAACGGCATCCGCTCCCGCGCGCACGGCCTCCTTCACATGCTCCTTATATTGCTGCAGCGCTACCATGACATTTACAGCCACCATACCTTTTCCCCCGGCAATTTCCCTGGCACGCCTGATATGCTTTCGGATTCCACGCAGATTGCATTCTTCCTCGTTCCCTTCAAAATCCGGCTCGTTAAAACCGATTTGGGCCGTGGAAATCACACCCATGCAGCCTTCCGCCGCAACTGCCCCGGCAAGCCCGCTTAAGCTGACGCCGACCCCCATACCGCCCTGTATCAGTGGAATGCTTAAGTTCCAGTCTCTTAAAATTTCTGTGCCAAAAATCTGTTTTTCTCCCATTTTTACAAGCCTTTCTTAATATAGTTTTAATTACTATGTCATATAATATCACTTATCATTTTACACGTCAATGCATACCGCATTATTTTTTGATACTGCAAAACTAAAGGAGGAACAAATCTTCCAAAAACACAAATATCGGCGGTTGAGAGGCACAATTTCCGCAGCATAAAAGAAGCGCCCAGGGCGGTTCTTTATCCGCCATGAGCGCTTCTTTCGACACTTTCTTATCTATTGTTCACACTAATCCTCGTAGCCGTTCGGATTATTTTTCTGCCATCTCCAGGAATCCTCGCACATCTCCCGGATTCCATACTGTGCCTTCCAGCCAAGCTCACGCTCCGCCTTGGACGGGTCACAGTAGCAGGTCGCAATATCACCCGCACGTCTCGGTTTGATGACATACGGAATCTTTACTCCCGTTGCTTCTTCAAAATTCTTTACAATATCCAGCACACTGTAGCCGTGTCCTGTACCGAGATTATAAATCGCCAGTCCGCACTTTTCATTGAGTTTTGCCAACGCCTTTACATGGCCGAGCGCAAGATCCACCACATGAATGTAGTCTCTGACTCCGGTTCCGTCCGGGGTGTCGTAATCGTTTCCGAATACGCCGAGCTCTTTTAATTTACCAACCGCCACCTGTGTCACATAGGGCATCAGGTTATTCGGAATACCGTTCGGATTTTCGCCAATCATACCGCTCTTGTGCGCCCCGATAGGGTTAAAGTAGCGCAGCAAAATCACATTCCACTCGGGATCCGCCTTCTGAATATCCATAAGCACCTGTTCAAGCATGGACTTCGTCCAGCCGTAGGGATTGGTACACTGTCCCTTCGGGCACTCCTCGGTAATCGGAATCTGTGCCGGATCCCCGTAAACCGTTGCGGATGATGAGAAAATAATATTTTTGCAGTTATGCTGTCTCATCACATCCACCAGCGTGAGAGTACCGGAAATATTATTATTATAATACTCCCAGGGCTTCTGTACCGACTCTCCGACTGCCTTTAAGCCGGCAAAATGAATACAACTGTCAATCTTCTCTTTTTCAAAAATCTCGTTTAAAATTACGCGGTCTAAAATGTCGCCCTTATAAAAAGTAACATCCTTACCCGTAATGGTTTTTACCCTCTCCAATGACTTCTCGGAAGCATTGATAAGATTGTCCAGAACAACAACCTCATAGCCCGCATTCAATAATTCGACGCATGTGTGGCTTCCGATAAATCCGGCACCGCCGGTAACTAAAATTGCCATAATTCCCTCCACCTTTCTTTCTTGTTCCTCCCGTACCCAAAAGGTCCGGCTTGCTTCTTTGTTATGGCTACATATTACTCCATCTTTTCTCAAATGTATAGCCCAAAATGTATAAACTATATATAAAAATGTTGCATGTTTCCACCCGGGGTCTTATAATAAAATTGAGCTTCGGCAGATTGCATATTCAATGTACCAAAAGACATCGGCAGAAGAATCCGGAGGAATGCGATGAATAAAAATTACAAAAATTCCTATAAGGTCACGGAAAAGGAACTGGTCTCCCTCTCCGTGTACAATGTCGGTTTCCAGCGCTGCGACGCGCTTCACCAATGGGGGCCCGGCATCCGCGACCACTATCTGATTCACTATATTATTTCCGGCACGGGCTATTACCGAACGGGAAAACGCACCTATGAACTGCATGCCGGGGATTCTTTTCTCGTATACCCAAATACCGAAGTACTCTATTACGCGGCGGAGCAGGATCCGTGGGAGTACGCCTGGGTCGGCTTCACCGGCAGCGACGCTTCGATGATTTTAAAAGCGACGGATTTTTCTCCCGAAAAGCCGTTCATTCCTTCCACGCCGCTGGGCGGCGACATCCACCGCCAGATTCTCCATATTTATGACGCACGGGGAAATGAGTTTGAGCACGCCGTGGAAATGACAGGGCGGCTCTATACCATGCTCGCCATGTTCATGCACGGCTCCACGCACACGACGGAGCAAAACTCTGCAAACAGCTATGTTCAGAAGGGAATCGAATATATTTCTTCCAACTACTCCTACGCGATTACCGTGGAGGATATCGCCGACTATGTCGGTGTAAGCAGAAGCCATCTGTTCCGCTCCTTTGAGGCCGTACTCGGCCAATCCCCGAAGGAATATTTAACGGACTTCCGCATGAAGCAGGCGTGCTATCTCCTGGAACACTCCAGCCTTTCGATTACAGCCATTGCGAACTCTCTCGGATTTGACAACAGTCTTTACTTTTCCAAAACCTTCCATAAACAAAAGCAGATGTCTCCGAGGGAATACCGCCGTCTTTTCCCAGGAAAGCCGATACCTTCATAAATTAATGCAACAAGGTCTTCCCTTATGAAACGTACGCCGTCAGGCGTACATAAAAAACGGAATCTACCCTCGGACAGTTTGTCCTCCGGATAAATTCCGTTTTTATATTGCTAACTAAGCAACCGCTTTCTTCGCCATCTCCGCAAGCGCCGCAAATCCGGCAGCGTCATTGACCGCCATCTCCGCAAGCATCTTACGGTTGATGTCTACGCCGGATACCTTTAAGCCGTGCATCATCTGGCTGTAAGAAATTCCGTTCATTCTTGCCGCAGCGTTGATACGGGCAATCCATAACTGACGGAACTGTCTCTTTCTCTGCTTTCTTCCCGCATAAGAACTTGTTAAGGCTCTCATAACGGACTGTTTCGCTACACGGTACTGTTTGGAACGCGCGCCTCTGTAGCCCTTTGCCAACTTTAATGTTCTATTATGTTTTTTCTTCGCGCCTAAGCCGCCTTTTACTCTTGCCATGTCCTAATTCCTCCTTAACAAATTTCTTACATGTATGGTAAAATCTTCTTCATATTCTTAACGTTGGTTGCATCCACAATCGCCGCTTTTCTGAGGTTTCTCTTGGTCTTTGCGGATTTCTTTGTTAAGATATGTCTCTTGTAAGCTTTATTTCTCTTTAATTTTCCTGTTCCCGTCACTTTAAAACGTTTTGCAGCTGCTCTGCTGGTTTTCATTTTTGGCATAATATATTCCTCCTTAAAATTATGATTTCTTTTCTGCCAGCACCATGCTGATGGTTCTTCCCTCCACCTTTGGCGCTTTCTCCACTACTGCTACCTCCGCAAGGTTTGCGGCAAAATCATCCAGAATATGTCTGCTGGCGTTCATATGCGCCATCTCACGTCCGCGGAACCGCAGCGTAATCTTTACCTTATCTCCCTTGCTTAAGAATTTCTTTGCGGCATTCATTTTGGTATTCAAATCATTTGAATCAATATTGGGTGACAAGCGAATCTCTTTCAGTTCAACCACCTTCTGTTTTTTTCTGGCTTCTTTTTCCTTTCTCGCCATCTCATAACGATACTTTCCGTAATCGATAATCTTACATACCGGTGGCTTCGCAGTCGGAGCGATTTTAACCAAATCAAGTTCTGCCTCCTCGGCCAGTCTCATTGCCTCTCTCGCCGACATAATGCCAAGCTGCTCTCCGTTTTCTCCAATCAGACGAACTTCCTTATCTCTGATTTGTTCATTAATCATTAACTCGCTAATGGTATTGCACCTCCAAAATAATATTTGCAAAAAAAAGTGGATAGGCAGACTATCCACTGAATCAATCAACACTTGCTAAGGTGCCGTATCCGGAACAAAAGACACTGTCCCTGCATTCCGGAAATATAAACCATGAGTCACACGAATGCCGGTGCTCCGGTGAGAGTGGATACTCTACTTTGTTTTCCAACAACTTCTAAAATATAGCACAGAAGCATTCGTGTGTCAATCATTTTTTTCTAATTTGGAAGTAGAAATTTGCTGATCAGTTCGTCCAGACAAACTGCCTGCGCCGACAATTCCTCACTGGTAGCAGACGACTCCTGAGCTGTCGCGGAATTTGCCTGTACCACCTCGGAAATCTGGTCGACACCTTGCTCCACCTGCCTTATTGCCACCGCCTGGTCCGCAGATACGATGCTGACCTGCCTGGAGGATTCCGCAATCTTTTGAATACCGTCCACCACTGTCTCGATGGATGCTGCCGCCCGGTCCGCCGCTTTCGTCCCCTCTGAAATCTTCTGCAGCGAGCCTTCGATCAAATCCCTGGTACCCACCACTGCCTTGGCGCTTTGGTCGGCAAGCTGGCGAATCTGGTCCGCAACGACCGCAAAACCGCGTCCTGCCTCCCCTGCCCGCGCGGCCTCAATGGATGCATTCAGAGAAAGCAGATTGGTCTGGGAAGCAATATCTTCAATCTCGGAAATAATATTTTCGATTTTCTGGGAGGTCTGGTTGATACGTTCCATCGCTTCCACCATAGCGTTCATCTCCGAACGGCTGTTGTCCGCCTCATCCGCATATTTCTGCGCCTGTTCGTAGGACTGCCGCGCCTGCTCCGCCGCCTTTTGAATATTCTCGGTAATACTTGTAATATTCGCATGAAGCTCTTCTACTGCTCCGGCCTGCTCCGATGCTCCCTCCGCAAGCCTCTGCGCTTCCTCTGCGACATTCGAAGATCCTGCGGACACCTGATCCGACGTCCCCGCAATGGAGTGAAGCGTCTGAACCATCTGGTCGCGCAGCGAACGCATGGAAAGCAGCAGCTGTTCAAAATCGCCGGTATATCTTGACGCATCCACCGGTTGAATCACATAATTGCCGGAGGACATCTGCCCGAGGAGCCTTCCCGCATCCGCAATAATAAAATTCAACGCCCCCGCCATCTCATTGGCGCTGCCTATCATCTCGGCAACTTCATCTTTCGTATCGACCTCCGGGAACGGGTCGTGCAGATTCCCTTTTGCAAAGGTCTGCAATCGCTCATTAAGCGCCCGAATCGGCTCCGCAATTCCCTTTGCCACCTCTCGTCCTATTTTCATGGAAGCGGCGAAAGCCGCCACAATGACTACCACAATAATTACCATATGCACCAATGACATTATCTGTAATTCTTCCGATAAGGAAACTCCCTCTGTCACCTTTTCGTCCATCAGTCTCTCCAAAAGCGCATCCAACTCGTCGTAAGCCGGGTTAAGCTCAGCCACTACCCGCCGCTGCGCTTCCAGCCTGCCATCTGTATCTGTGGTGTTTCCAAGCTCCAGTATGTCAGCTTCCAACGCCCAGTAGGCATCCAGCTTTTGGGTAATCTCATTATACATTCCCCGCTCCGTATCATTGACCAGCACCTGTTCGATTGACGCTATGTATTCCTCAAATTTCGCCTTTTCCTCGTCATGCTGTTCCGTGACTGACGCAACAATCTCCATGTCCTCATAACCAATCACCGCCCTGACCTCCGAGCGCGTCTCCGCTAATGCCACCATCGCCTGTCCGATATTTCCCTGCGGAAACCCATACTCATTCAGTGCATAGTGGTAACGGTTTGTTACAACAATGACCGTATAGATGCCCACGATCGCCGCAAGCATCCCGATCAGCGATACTATAAGAAGCGATTTTGTCAGCCGCTCCCTGATTTTCAAATTCTCAAACATAACAATCATCTCCTTATTCTTATGTAAAATGCTTACTGGCCTCAATTATAGTACTGAAATATTAAAATTTCGTTAGACTTCTTATACATTTATAAACAAAAAACGGAATCTACCCCCTGGACAGTTTGTCCATCGGGTAAATTCCGTTTTAATATCATCAGTTCAGCAACCGTTTTTTGTAATCTCCGCAAGTGCCGCTTTTCTGACAATCGTTTTTTAATTTGGAAGCACAAATTTGCTAATCAGCTCGTCCAGAGAAACTGCCTGCGCCGACAATTCCTCACTGGTAGCAGACGACTCCTGGGCTGTCGCGGAATTTGCCTGCACGACCTCGGAAATCTGGCCGACGCCCTGCTCCGCCTGTCTCATCGCCAGCGCCTGATCCGTGGATACGGTGCTGACCTGTCTGGAGGATTCCGCAATCTTTTGAATGCCGTCCACCACCGTCTCGATGGATGCAGCCGCACGATCCGCCGCTTTCGTTCCTTCTGTAATCTCCTGCAACGAGCCTTCGATCAAATCCCTCGTATCCACCACTGCCTTGGCACTCTGCTCGGCAAGCTGGCGAATCTGATCCGCAACAACCGCAAAACCGCGTCCTGCCTCTCCTGCCCGCGCCGCCTCAATGGACGCGTTCAGGGAAAGCAGATTGGTCTGAGAAGCAATATCATCAATC
>CALWBG010000084.1 GCA_944375975.1 uncultured Roseburia sp. | reverse complement strand
GCCTCCGCTTCCTTATCGCCCGGATTCATATCGGGATGATATTTTTTTGCGAGAACACGGAAAGCCTTTTTGATGTTTTTATCCGAAGCAGTTTTGCTTACGCCTAAGACCTCATAATAATCTCTTTTATCTGCCATAATGAATTCCTCTTTTCAACTGCTTTCTGTTTGATACAGCCTTTTATTCATACCATAAACGAGTAAAAATTACAACCGCCTTTTGAACCACGGTGTTTAACCGCATACAGGGTTTCCGGATAAATCATCCGGAAACCCCGTGTTATCTGACTGCATCCGTCCGCTGTAGCGTCCCCGGAACTCAAAAGTATAAAAATGATTATACTTCTTTGTAATCCGCGTCTACCACATCATCATCTGCGGAACCGCCCGCCTGTGCGCCGCCCATATTTCCCATGTCAGGACCTGCGCCAGCCGCGCCCTGCGCCGCCTGCGTCTGCTCATACATCTTTGCAAATACCTTCTGCGCGCTCTGTGTCAGCTTCTCCTGCAGAGATTTTAATTCTGTCACATCAGCGTCTGTCATTTCCTCCGCATTCTGATGTGCGTCAAGGAATGCCTTTACCGCGTTGACATCTGCCTCTACGGCTGACTTATCAGCCGGATCCAGATTTGCGCCTACCTGGTCTAACGCCTGCTGTGTCTGGAATACAAAGGAGTCCGCGTCGTTTCTCGCGTCGATTGCTTCTTTTCTCTTCTTATCCTGTGCCTCATACTCGGCAGCTTCCTTCACCGCCTTATTGATTTCATCCTCAGACATGTTGGAACCGGCCGTAATCGTAATATGCTGCTCCTTTCCTGTTCCAAGATCCTTTGCGGATACATTTACGATACCGTTGGCATCAATATCAAAGGTAACCTCAATCTGCGGAACACCGCGGCGTGCTGGCGGAATACCGTCCAGACGGAACTGACCAAGGGACTTGTTGTCTCTCGCGAACTGTCTCTCACCCTGTACCACGTTGATATCAACCGCGGTCTGATTGTCTGCCGCCGTTGAGAAAATCTGGCTCTTTTTGGTCGGAATTGTCGTATTTCTCTCAATCAGCCTGGTTGCGATACCGCCCATCGTCTCGATGGAAAGGGAAAGCGGCGTTACATCAAGCAGAAGGATTTCGCCCGCACCGGCATCGCCTGCCAGCTTACCGCCCTGAATAGACGCACCAATCGCAACACACTCATCCGGATTTAAGGATTTGCTCGGCTCTTTGCCGGTCAACTGTTTTACCTTTTCCTGAACTGCCGGGATACGGGTGGAACCGCCGACTAACAGTACCTGGCCCAAATCCGCGTTGGTCAGTCCCGCGTCTCTCATCGCGTTCTGCACCGGTACGGCCGTCTTCTCTACCAGGTCATGGGTCAGTTCGTCAAATTTTGCTCTGGTCAGGTTCATATCAAAGTGCTTCGGTCCCTCAGAGGTAGCCGTGATGAACGGCAGGTTGATGTTGGTCGTGGTTGCGGAGGAAAGCTCCTTCTTTGCTTTCTCTGCCGCCTCCTTTAATCTCTGAAGCGCCATCTTATCGGTGGATAAGTCCACACCCTCTGCTTTCTTGAACTCATCAATCATCCACTGTGTAATACGGTTATCAAAGTCATCGCCGCCGAGGTGTGTATCACCGTTGGTTGCCAATACTTCAATGACACCGTCGCCGATTTCGATGATGGAAACATCAAACGTACCGCCGCCGAGGTCGTATACCATGATTTTCTGCTCTTTTTCGTTGTCAAGACCATATGCCAGTGCAGCCGCCGTCGGCTCGTTGATGATACGTTTTACTTCCAGTCCTGCAATCTTTCCCGCATCCTTGGTCGCCTGACGCTGTGCGTCGTTAAAGTATGCCGGAACGGTAATAACGGCTTCCGTTACCTTCTCACCCAGATAGCCTTCCGCATCTGCTTTCAGCTTCTGAAGAATCATTGCGGAAATCTGCTGCGGGGAATACTGCTTGTCGTCGATAGTAACCTTATAATCAGTACCCATGTGACGCTTAATTGAAGAAATGGTTTTCTCCGCATTGGTGACAGCCTGACGCTTTGCCGGCTCACCGACAAGCCTCTCGCCCGTCTTGGTAAATGCCACGATGGACGGCGTCGTCCTTGCTCCCTCCTGATTTGCGATAACGGTTGGCTTTCCGCCTTCCATAACAGCTACACAGCTATTTGTGGTTCCTAAATCAATACCAATAATTTTACTCATAATGAATTCCTCCTCATATAAATAAAGAATAAATTAGTTTGCTACTTTTACCATACTGTGTCTTACCACAGTATCGCGGTACATGTAACCCTTCTGAAGCTCCTCCGCGACTACATTTTCGCCCAGCGCTTCATCCTCCACATGCATGACCGCATTATGGAAATTCGGGTCAAATTCCGCCCCGACCGCCTCAATCGGCGTAACGCCCGCTTCCTCTAAGGTCGTGAGCATCTGGCGGTATACCTTATCCATTCCGACAACAAAAGCATTCTCTTTGTCCTCCTCCGAGACTCCGGCAAGGCCGCGCTCAAAGTTATCAATCACCGGAAGGATTTTTTCTATAATGGTTCTGGCTCCCATATCGTACATCTGTGATTTTTCTTTTTCGGTACGCTTACGGAAGTTATCAAACTCCGCCATCTGGCGTTTGAGCTTATCGGTCAATTCCTCAATCTGCTCATCCTTCTTATCCTTTTTCTTTTTGAAAAAGCCCTTCTTTTTATCTTCATCTGAAGTATCCTTTGTGTCTTCCGCTTCCCCGGAGGCCTCCGCACCGCTGTCCTCCGCTTCCTTACCGCCATCTGGCGTTTCCGGCTCCGCGGTTTCTTCCCCTTTGTCAGGCTCTGCCTCCTGCGTCTGATTCTCCAGCACTTCCTCTAACATTTCTTCGTTCTTTTCTGACATCTGTGAACCACCTTTCTACGTCTCTTCCTTCTTCTTATCTAAAATTCCGTCAAGGGAATTTTTCAGGGTTTTCAGATTATCCATTACTTTTTCATAATCCATACGCTTCGGTCCGACAATCCCTATCGTTCCCCGAACGCCCTCCCCCAATTCATAGGTCGCTGTCACCACGCTGCAGTCTCTCATCGTCTGAATCGGGCTTTCATTTCCTATATATACCTGAATCCCCGTGTTTTCCTCATCCAGCAGATTTTCTGTTACCAGGCTCGCCAACTGCTGCTTTTCCTCAAACGTGGAAATCAGTTCGCTTGCTTTCTCGGAATCGCTTAACTCCGGATACTTAAAGAAGTTTGTCGCACCGCTGGTATAAATTCGAATGTCGTCCTCCTGCCCTATGGTCTCTGCCACGGTATCAAGAACATCACTGATAATGGCACTGTGAATACCTGCCTGCTCCTTCAGCTTTGCAATCGTTCCGAGATTGATGTCCTGAAGCGCCAGTCCGTTGAGATTTGCATTCAGCAGGAAGTTCAGCTTCAGCATCGTCTCGTTGTCAATCTCTCCATTTACGGGAATAATTTTATTCTTCACAAGATTGCCCTCGGTAACGACGGTTGCAAGAATCTGCTCCTCATTCATATTGGAAAGCTGGATAAACTTTACCTTATTCTTATGATAAGTCGGTGCCGTAACCATTGTTGCGTAATTGGTATTAGCGGCAAGAATCTTTGCCACCTGCTGAAGCACCTGATCCATCTTCTCCGTATGCTCGATGACAAAGCTTTTCATCTCGCTGACTTCCCGGTTCTTTTCCTCCATCAGATGATCCACATAAAAGCGGTATCCTTTATCGGAGGGAATTCGCCCTGCGGAAGTATGGGGCTGTAAGATATAACCCTGCTCCTCCAGGTCTGCCATCTCATTGCGTATGGTTGCGGAACTTAAATTCAAGTCTGTATATTTGGAAATCGTTCTGGACCCCACCGGCTCCCCCGTCTCCAAATAATTACGGATAATCGCGTCGAGAATTTTCGTTTTCCGTTCATCTAATTCGAATTCGTCCATTCCTCTACCCCATTTCCATCTTACCTCATCTCCGGTTCTGCTGTTATTTTTCCTCACCGGCTTTCTTGGTTTGTTAGCACTCGTTGTTGTGGAGTGCTAACATCCATGTACTTAAGATAGCACCAACCTATTCTTTTGTCAACACTCATTCCAAAATTTTCTACAGTTTTATATTTTTTTTAGATTTTATAAAGCGGACGGCGCAAACTGCACCGCCCGCTTTTGAACGTATCCTCTTAAATCTGTTTTTATTCATAACGCAACGCGTCGATAACCTCCATTTTGGAAGCTTTATTTGCCGGGTAATACCCAAAGAAAACTCCGGTCAGCATGGAGAAGAACAGCGAAAGCATAATCGCCGTTGCCGACGGGTGTACCGACATGATAATGTAACTGGAATATTCCGCATACATATTCTGAATTACAAAGCCGGCGATGGAGCCAAGCAGAGCGCCGATACCCACACCGATTAAAATTCCGATGATTCCGCCAATCAGACAAAGCATAATTGCCTCAATGACAAACTGCATGCGAATTGTGCTCCTCTTTGCGCCGAGGGCCATACGCACTCCGATTTCTCTCGTGCGCTCCGTAATCGATACAAGCATAATGTTCATGACTCCGACACCGCCCACAACCAGGGATATTGCGGCGATACCCGAAACCGCCACGGTTATGACGTTTAATACCGTATTGATCATGCCCATGCTGGATGCCATATTATAAACGGAAACCTGGAAATTCTCATTGTTGGCATACTGCTTTTCGAAGTAAGCCAGCGTATCCGCCGTCGCCTGCTCCACATCCGCCAGCGGCGTCAGCAGCAGATTAAAGTAATCATAACCCGTCTGATCCGAGTTCTGAAGCTTAAAGCAGGTCTGCAACGGAATCAGAAGCTCCGTCATACGATCCTTCTCTGGTATTGAAGTGTCCACCTGGCCGAACAGCGCCTGATTATAGACATAGATTCCAACTACCACAAAATCGTAAATGGAACCGTCCGCACCTGTTACAGAGACTGTCTCCCCGATGGGATCTTTATCCCCGAAATAACGGGAGGCCATGGTATCCGCGATCAGACAGACCTTTTTCTGGCCCTTGTTGTCCGCATCGGTAAGATTCCGCCCCGCATACATCTCAAGCTTCATGTATGCGAGATATTCCGGAGTAACTCCGGCAATATTGACATTCGCATAATTATCCGCGTCGGCCTCATCCTGAATCTGCCCGGTTCCCATATAGGTCTGCGCCGCGATTCCCGTAATCTCATCCGGATAAGCTGCAATCAGACCGTCAATCATCTCCTGGGTTACATAGTCATCTTCCGTCATCTCGGGATATACCCAGGTATCCCAATCTTCCTCATTCTCAGGATATCTCGCATCCACATATACCTGAACTGTATTTCCGCCCAGAGAGTTCATGGTCGCTGTCAGCGTACTCTGAATCGATCCTCCAATCGTCGTAATGATGATGACGGAGCTGATACCGATGATAATTCCAAGCATCGTCAGAAGCGAACGCATCTTATTGCTGAATATACTCGTAATCGCCTCTTTGATATTTTCTATGAACATGCACGCTCACCTCCGTTGTCCGCCACAATTTCGCCGTCCAAAAGCGTGACGATTCTCTGCGTCTCTGACGCCAGCTCGTGGGAATGGGTAATTAGGACAATCGTTTTTCCCTGCTCCTCGTGAAGCTTGTGAAATAAATCCATCACCATATGTCCTGTCTTGGAATCCAGGGCTCCGGTCGGTTCATCCGCGAGAATAATGGCCGGGTCGTTAATCATCGCCCTTGCAATCGCCACACGCTGCTTCTGTCCTCCGGAAAGCTCATTCGGACGGTGCGTCGCGCGTTCCTCCATCCCTACCATCGCAAGCATTTCCATAGCGCGTTCCTTCTGATCCCGGGTTCTCTCTTTTCCGTACATCAGCGGAATCATTACATTTTTTAAGGCGTTTGCCCTTGGCAGAAGGTTAAAGTTCTGAAATACAAAGCCGATTCTTCGGTTACGGATCGCGCTGCGGACTTCATCTGACATTCCGCCCACGTCCTGACCCTCCAGATAATAATTTCCCGATGTCTGTCTGTCAAGCACGCCGATGATGTTCATCAGCGTACTTTTCCCGGAACCGGATTCACCCACGATGGAAACAAACTCGCCTTCGTGCACAGAAAGATTGATTCCGTGCAGGATTTCCAATTCATTTGGCTTGCCCAAATAATATGTTTTTATGATATTTTCCATTCGGATTACTGGTTCACTCACTATTCAACAACCTCCGCCTCTGTTCCGCCTTCCATTACCATGTCCTGTTCAGAGTACATCTGGCTGGGAGTAAAGCTTCCTCCCTCCACAACGGTGCCCATGTAATCATAAATCAGCATATCGCCTTCTTTTAAATCACCGCCGGTAATCTCCGTGTAATAATCTACTTCCTCGCCTGCTGTAACGTCCTTTCTGACTGCGGTTGCCGTGCCGTCGCTGTTTGTTTCCGCCACAAGCACATAAGTATTTCCGGATTCATCCGTCTTAATCAAATCATAGGGGACTGCAAGCACTTCTGATTTTTCCTTGATCATCACGCGCGCCTTTACCTCCATGCCGATCAAAAGCTCCGTATTGTCAATGGAAATCTCGACGGAATATCCGCCGGTCGAACCTGCCCCCTCTGCCGCCTGTGGCTGTCCTTTCACACGGACTACTCTGCTGACGGTTCCCTTTATCTCCTCCTCGCCGGTCGCGTCAGATGTCACGGTAGCGCTCATGCCCTCCTGTAGCTTCAAAATATCTGCCTCGTCTACGGTTGCAACCATTTTTAAGGAGCTGGTGTCCTCAATCGTCACCAGGGCGGTCTTGGAATCCGCATTCACATCGCCCACCGAAACATTGACTGCCGTCACAACTCCGCCGCACGGAGCCACAATATTACAATCCTCAAGCTGCTCTCTTAAATCCGTCAGCGTATCCTTTGCGGTTGAATCGGATTCGCGATATCTGTCAAGCTCCAGAGAAGTCTGTGCATCCTCAATCGCGCGGTTTGTAGAATCCAGCACCTTCTGGTAATTATCCTTTGCGTCCTCTACGGCTCTCTGTGCGCTTAGCAGGGACTGGAATTCCGCGTCGCCCTTTTCCTCGCTCTTATCCCACATAATCTGGGCGCCGTTATATGCCTCCTCGGCCTCATCAATCGCCTTCTGTGCCTCCTCAAGCTGTGTCTGCTGATCCTCTCTCGCACGGGTCAATGCATCCGCCGTCTGCTGGGAATTGATGCTGTTTACCGCTTCCGAATTAGACACGCTCTTCTCCAAATCCGCAATTTTTTCCTCAATGGAGGACGAATCCAGCGTGCAGAGAGAATCTCCCGCCGCCACCACGTCACCCACCTGAACATTTACAGCGGTAATCTCCGCCAGCGCCTTGGAGGTCACGTTATTCTGCGTTACACCCGATACGGTACCCTTAAGCGAAATGGTATCGGACAAATCTCTCTTCTGTACCGGCTGTATCTCCACCGTATTCACAACGGCGGCCACCTGACTTGTCATGCTTTTGACTGCCGCTGCAATTACAGCAACAAGCACGACTGCAATTACCAGCACAATAATCAGTACTTTTTTCTTTCCTTTTTTCGGTTTCGTCTTGTCACTCATTTTTGTCTCTCCCTTTTTTGATATGCGATTTATGGTGATTGTACCATAAGTTTCCGGCAAAAAAAGTCTCTTAAGCAAAACTTAAGAAATCTTAACTTTTTCTCCGGTATTTTTTTCGTTTTTTCTTGTACTATTGTAATAATACAGTAGTTTATTCGTTTTGTCAATCTAATTCATAAAAAAAGATGAATTCCTGTGATGCTCCCGAAAATAAAGCATCATTTCCCGGGTGAGGCTTAAGCCCTCGGGGTCGTCGGGAATGTCTTCATAGTCCATCCACACTGCCGCGGAAAGCTCCTCCTCATCCAGCCGGATGCTGCCCTCGTCGTCCAGCTCACAGAAATATCCCAATAAAAGGTTGCCATCAAAGCCCCAGGGCTGGCTTTTATAATAACGGATATTCTTTACCGAAAGTCCGACCTCCTCCTTTACCTCGCGCGCCACCGTCTCCTCCGCAGTCTCACCGATTTCGGTAAAGCCCGCGATCAGCGCATACCTCTTATATTCGCGGTTGGCATACTTTGTCATCAAAAGCCTTCTGCCGTCGGTCACACCGACAATGACCGCAGGGGCAATTTTCGGAAATACCATATTTCCACAGTCCGGGCAGGCAAGCATCCTCAATTTGGAGCTGTGCTCCAGCCGGTGCCCGCATCTGCCGCAGAATACATTATCCCGGTACCAGACGTAAAGATGGTATGCCGTGGCCGCAGCGAGTACTTTTTCTTTCGGCTTCTTCGCCCTTACCGCAAACATTTTTTCATAGCGGAAGGCCGGAAACTTAAGCCCGTCTCCCAGATCCGCCAGAAAATAGTCGTCCTCCCCGATGGAAAACAGATAGGTACAGACTGGCGGCTCGCTGCCGCAGGCCAGATTGGCTTCACTCAATTCCCTGTAGGTCAGATAAATCATTTCCCCGCTGTTTTTCACAAAAATTTCGTTTTCCCGAAAGGCGGTAATCAGACTGTCCTCCGTCGGTTTTTTATTTTGATATGAATTTTCCAGATGCATCGGAAAAATATCCTGTATCATTGCAATGCCCCTTTCCCTAGATAGTAATGGCCCGGCCTCTCCCAACATGGCCGGGCTGTTACATTATACTATAATCCGCACGGCACGGGTATTGAATTTATGCCGATATTTTCGTAAAATATATGATAAATGTTGTATATTTTACGGCGACCGGGAGGGTTAAAAATGTATCATTCAAAGAAAATCGGTGTGTTTATTTCTCACATTATGGGATATTACCAGAAAAATGTCTGCCAGGGCATTATCGATACGGCTTTGGAATACGGCTATACCACCGAAATTTTCACCACTCTTGACGGCGAAAATCTGGGCGACTACGGCATCGGTGAAAAAAGCATTCTCAACATCCCCAATTACGCCGACTATTCCGGGATCATATTTGCCTCCGATACCTATCCGCTCAAGGAGCTGCGCGCGCACATTCTGGCCACACTGCGTGAAAAATGTGTCTGCCCGATTGTGGAAATCGGCGTAACCTCGCCCAGTTTCCCCGCCGTGTCCCTTGACAATAACCGGACTGCCGGAGAACTGACAGAGCATTTGATCTGCGTACATAATTATCGGCGAATCTGTTACTTAGGCTGTACACAGGAGCGTTACTTTTCGGATATGCGCGAGCAATATTACCGCGCCGTTATGGCAGAGTACGGCCTTGTCACAGGAGACGGCGACATTTTTCTCTGCGACTACACCGAAGAAGACGCTGCCGCCGCCCTGCGCCATTTTACGGACGCCGGAAAGCCGGACGCTGTTATCTGCTATAACGACCGCCTGGCGCTTCTTTTTATGATGGCGGCGGAACAAGCGGGGTATTGTATTCCGCAGGACATCGCCGTAACCGGCTGTGACGCTTCACCGGAGGGCAGCGCCATCACTCCGGGGCTCACCACTGTCTCCTTTCCCGTCTATGAACTAGGTGAAAGCGCCGTAAAAAAGCTGCTCGCAATGATTGCGGGGGAAGAAGTTTCCGCTATGGACTATGTTCCCGCCGCTCCCATTTTCCGGGAATCCTGCGGCTGCCGCAGGCAGTCCGGGACAAATCCGCTGTTTTTCCAGCATGCACTGAACACACGGATTACCTCACTGGAGTGCTCCATTCTGACCTCCATGCGCATGTCGGCCTCCATGCAGCGCATTACGGATCTGGATGAGGGGATGGATTTGCTGGAGCAGTATATCCGCGGCATTGAGCATTGCCGGGAATTTTACCTGTGCCTTCAGGGAGATTGGGATTCCGTATCCGGCCGTATTCTGGAGCTGGCGGATATGGAGGACTCAAAGCCTCCCTGCCCGGAAGAAATTTTATTAAAGCTCGCCATCCGCAACGGCAGACGGCTCCCCGAATGCAGCTTCCGAAAAAACTCTCTGCTGCCGGAGCATATTTACCGGGCAAATCACTCGGCTTATATTTATACGCCGCTCTTTTTTGAAGATAAGGAATTTGGCTATGTGGCGCTCTCCTATGAGGGAAACAAGCTCGATTACCATTTTCAGCTCGTACACTGGTTCATGAACCTAAATCAGATGCTACAGGACATTTGTGAGGCCAAGTGCAGCTCCCTGCTGATCGGACAGCTTGAGCAGCTTTCCACCAGAGACACCCTGACCGGTCTGTACAATAAGCATGGCTATCTGCTGCGCGAAAAGCAGTTTCTTAAACAGGCTGAAGAATCGGAATGCTCTGTCACCTGCTTTCTCTTTGAATTAAACAATCTCCGACAAATCAAAGATACCTGCGGATACGAGGAGGGAGATTTTGCGCTTCAGGTGATGGGACATGCCCTCTCGGGCAACATTCGGACAGGTGACGTCTGTGCCCGCTTCGACAGGGACGAGTTTTATCTTCTCACGAAAGATTACACAAAAAAAGACGCGGATGAATTTCTCACCCGCGTAAAACAGTATTTATCCAATTACAACCGCCTGAGTGTAAAACCATATACCGTCCGGGCAAGCGGCGGCTATGCCTCCCTCCCAGCCGGTCATAGCATTTCTCCGGAACAGATAAGATGTCTGTTTTCCGCCGCGGCCAAAACAATGAACAGCATCTCCTAATCGCAGTTCATATTTTTGCGGTATTCGCTCGGCGATACTCCGCAGGCAGCCTTAAACAGCTTCATGAAATGCTTTTCATTTTCATATCCGACCGCCTGGCTGATTTCCACAATCCGCATATCGGTTTCCTTCAAAAGACGCTTCGCTTCCTTCATGCGGATATCCTTTAAATAATTGACAAAATTGCTCCCTGTATACTGCTTAAAAGAGTAGGAAAACAGGGAGTAATTCATGGAAATATAATTTGAAACCACCGCCATATTCAGGTCGCTTGCATAATTCTTTTCAATGTATTCCACCGCCTGTTTTATTTTCTGTCGGTTTTTATTGACCTCAAACTGCCCGAGGATACACGACTGGAGCATGATGAGATAATCCATCAGCTTTTTCTCATAGATTTCCAGGCAATCCTCTCCGAAAACGGAGCTTACCGCTTCCGTTTCTTCCGTTTTTTCCGCAAGAATATTCCGGTAGGTTTTCGCTGTCTCGTCGAAAAAATCCTTCATACAGGCTTCATAGGCCTCCGGGGAAATGCGCCCGTTTTTCACCTCAAAAAAGAACTGCCTCCACAGCTTTTGAAGTTCTTCCGTGCGCTCCGTGCCAAGCAACTGGACCCGCTGCAGCTTTGCTTCCGCCGTAATCAGTTTTTCTGCCTCCCGCACCAGTTTCTCGGGAATATGCTCGGGTTCTTCCCCGTAACGCATCCGCTCTAAATTCCGGCAGAAGGCGTATTTCCGCATGTTT
>CALWBG010000083.1 GCA_944375975.1 uncultured Roseburia sp. | reverse complement strand
AAGGAGGAGTGCAAGAGAATTGCGGATCTCGGTGTGGACATGCTCGCGGCAGGTATCGGAAATATTCACGGAAAATATCCGGAGAATTGGGCAGGACTCAGCTTTGAGACGCTCGACGCTATTCAGAAACTCACAGGGGCAATGCCGCTGGTACTTCACGGCGGTACGGGAATCCCGGAGGATATGATTAAGAAAGCCATTTCCTTAGGTGTAGCTAAGATTAACGTGAATACCGAGTGCCAGTTGTCCTTTGCAGATGCGACGCGTAAATATATTGAGGCAGGCAAGGATTTGGAGGGCAAAGGCTTTGACCCGCGTAAATTGCTTGCTCCGGGTGCGGAAGCGATTAAGGCTACCGTTAAGGAGAAGATGGAGCTGTTCGGCTCTGTAGGAAAGGCAGAATAAAGCTTCTCTGAGTTATATTGAACAAAAATTTCGGTGTTTAACCTGAATTATTGTTGAATATAGAAAAATCATGAAAATATTAATTTTTCACTTGCATTTTAGATGAAAAAGTATTATCTTAAATACATCAAAACAAATGTGAGAGATGAACAAGGGTGTTCCAATGGGATTGGAATACCCTTTTTTACTATAATCTTTCGATAGCTTACATTTGTTTCGAAAATAAGCAAAGAATAGTCTCAGGGGATGATCATTGTGACGAAGAAAGGATGTAGAAAATGAGTGAAACAGGATATCTTAATGTAGCACAGATTTTTGGCGAGAATGTGTTTAATGACGCAGTCATGCAGGAACGCCTGCCGAAAAAAGTTTACAAGAAACTCAAGGAAGTCATTCAGGAAGGCCGTGAGCTGGATCTTGAAACCGCTGATGTGGTTGCGCATGAGATGAAGGAATGGGCAATCGAAAAAGGTGCGACACATTATACGCACTGGTTCCAGCCGTTAACCGGTGTAACGGCGGAGAAGCACGATTCCTTTATTACTGCTCCGATGGAAAACGGAAAGGTATTGATGAGCTTCTCGGGAAAAGAATTGATCAAGGGCGAGCCGGATGCATCCTCTTTCCCGTCCGGAGGCTTAAGAGCCACCTTTGAGGCGAGAGGCTATACCGCATGGGACTGCACCTCCCCGGCATTTGTCAGACAGGATGCCGCGGGCGCGACGCTCTGTATCCCGACGGCTTTCTGCTCCTATACGGGAGAGGCGCTTGACCAGAAAACCCCGCTGCTTCGTTCCATGGAAGCTATCAACGAGCAGGCGCTTCGTCTGCTGCGGTTATTCGGAAATACAACCTCAAAGAAGGTAACGCCTTCTGTCGGACCGGAGCAGGAATACTTTATCGTAGACAGAGAGAAATACTTACAGAGAAAAGATCTGATTTTCACGGGACGAACCTTATTCGGGGCGATGCCGCCGAAGGGCCAGGAAATGGATGACCACTATTTCGGGGCAATCCGTGAGAGAATTGCGGCATTCATGAAGGATGTCAACGAGGAACTCTGGAAGCTCGGTGTTACGGCGAAAACGCAGCACAACGAGGTGGCTCCGGCGCAGCATGAGCTTGCTCCGATTTATGCGCAGGCAAATATTGCGGTAGACCACAACCAGCTTGTGATGGAGACCTTAAAGAAAGTGGCCGGACGCCATGGCTTACAGTGCCTGCTTCACGAGAAGCCGTTTGCCGGTGTGAACGGTTCCGGAAAGCACAATAACTGGTCTATCACCACCGACGACGGTATCAACCTGTTAGACCCGGGCAAAACGCCGCATGAGAACGTGCAGTTCCTTTTGGTATTGACCTGTATCTTAAAGGCGGTTGACAGACATGCGGATCTGCTCAGAGAAGCGGCGGCTGATGTGGGCAACGATCACAGATTGGGAGCAAACGAGGCTCCGCCGGCGATTATTTCCATTTATCTCGGCGAGCAGTTGCAGGATGTGCTGTCACAGTTAATCAGCACGGGTGAGGCTACACACAGTATTACCGGGCAGAAGCTGGAAACCGGTGTTAAGACGCTTCCTGATTTCATGAAGGACGCAACTGATAGAAACAGAACGTCGCCGTTTGCGTTTACCGGAAACAAATTCGAGTTCCGTATGGTCGGCTCCCAGGATTCGATTGCGCAGCCGAATGTCGTATTGAATACTATCGTTGCGGAGGCATTTTCCGAGGCATGCGAGGTGCTTGAGAAAGCGGATGATTTTGACATGGCGGTACATGACCTGATAAAAGAGTACGCGACAGAGCATCAGAGAATCGTATTCAACGGAAACGGTTATTCCGACGAGTGGGTAGAGGAAGCGGAGCGTCGCGGGCTGCCGAACATTAAGTCGATGGTAGATGCAATTCCGGCCTTAAATACCGAGAAAGCTGTCAAGTTATTCGAGAAATTTAAGGTATTCACAAAGGCGGAGCTTGATTCCCGCGTTGAGATTGAATATGAAACCTATGCGAAAGAAATCAACATTGAGGCGAGAGCGGCGATTGACATTGCCACAAAGCAGATTATTCCGGCAGTCATTAAGTATACGACGGTACTTGCGGATTCCATTACGGCGGTGAAAAATGCCTGCGGCGCGGACGTGAGCGCGCAGACGGAGATTCTGACCCAGGTTTCCACACTGCTTTCCGATTCCAAAAAAGCGCTCGGAAAGCTTCAGGAGGTGACGGAGAAAGCCGCACGGATGGAGGAAGGCAGAGAGCAGGCGGTATATTACAGAGACGAGGTTAAGACCGCGATGGATGCGCTCAGAGCTCCGATTGATAAGCTGGAAATGCTGGTTGATAAGTCGATGTGGCCGATGCCGTCCTATGGAGATTTGTTGTTTGAGGTATAAAGGCTTCAAGGTGTGACACTTCTGACGAACAGTTTTTTCTGTAAAATAAAAAAGCCCTTAAGAGGGAGGATGCCAGATAACGAAACAGTGATGTTTCAGTTATCTGGCAGATTATGAAAAAGTTTATTCAAATTGTAACTGTATTGTTGAAATCATTTATCCTTTGTATGTTCTTAGTATAGACAGAAGAAATGAAGTTTTCGTGTTTGCGTCATGAAAGATTTTTTAAGCTTGCATGAATAAACTGTGAACGGGAAATCAAAAATAGAGGAGGAGTTTCGCATGAAAAAACTGGAAATTATCATCAAACCCGAAAAACTTGAGGATTTGAAAGCGGTGCTGGAAACAGAGGAAGTGAACGGATTAAACATTGTCAACACGATGGGTTACGGGAACCAGAAGGGCATCATCAAAAATTACCGCGGTGCCGAATATGCGGTAAATTTGCTTCCGAAAATTAAGGTTGAGACGGTAGTCACAGATGAGACGGCACCGAAGTTGATTGACAAAATCGTTGCGGAAATCAATACAGGAAATATCGGTGACGGTAAGATTTTTATGTATGAGGTGGAGGACGCAATCCGTATTCGTACGGGTGAACATGGAGAAAATGCTTTATAAAGAAATGATGATTTGTTATCGAAGGGGATAATAAAGGCGCAGTATTTCTGCTGGCCGGAATTATCCCCTTTTATTGTTTTTTCAGCGGTCTGAAGCCGTAGAATTCGGATAGGAGGTTTAGCTTATGGATATGAGTGTATGGTTTCTTATGGGAGCGGCATTGGTGTTTTTTATGCAGTGCGGGTTCGCAATGGTAGAGGCGGGCTTTACCAGAGCCAAAAATGTCGGCAATATCACAATGAAAAATTTAATGGATTTTTGTATCGGAACGGTCGCGTTTTATCTGCTGGGGTATAATCTTCTCTGCGGAGACGGACTGTTTGCTGGCTGGGGGCTCAATCCTTTTACGAATTTTGCCGAGACGGACTGGTCCGGTTTTGTGTTTAACCTGGTATTCTGCGCGACAGCGGCAACGATTGTTTCGGGTGCGATGGCAGAGCGCACGAAGTTTGTAACCTACTGTGTTTATAGCTTTGTCATCAGCCTATGCGTATATCCGATCGAGGCACATTGGGTATGGGGAGGAACTCCCTGGCTGACGGACATGGGCTTTACCGATTTTGCCGGGTCTGCATGTATTCATATGGTAGGAGGAATTACGGCGTTTATCGGCGCGGCAATGCTCGGTCCCCGTATCGGCAAATATGACAAGGAAGGAAAGCCCAGACCTATTTTAGGGCATAACATTTTGGTAGGCGCGCTCGGGGTATTTATTCTGTGGTTTGGCTGGTACGGTTTTAACGGAGCGGCCGCTTCAGACACAATACAGCTTTCCCAGATTTTCGCGACAACTACGGTAGCGCCGGCAATGGCAACCTGTACGGCAATGCTTTATACGTGGATCCGAAACGGAAAGCCGGACGTATCCATGTCCTTAAACGGATCTCTGGCCGGTCTTGTGGCGGTTACTGCGGGCTGTGCGAATGTCGATGTGATTGGCGCTTTTATAATCGGTGCGATAGCGGGTGTTCTGGTATGTGTGTCGGTATACTTTATTGAAAATAAATTAAAGGTGGATGACCCGGTTGGTGCGGTAGCGGTTCACGGCTGCAACGGTATCTGGGGAACCATCGCGGTAGGTTTGTTTGATTACACCGATGGTCTGTTTTACGGCGGCGGGGTACATCATTTGCTGATTCAGCTTTTGGGTATCGTGTGCATCGCAGGCTGGACAATTATCACGATGAGCATTGTATTTTTTGTATTAAAGAAAACATTTGGACTCCGGGTTCCGCCTGAAGAGGAAATCGAGGGTCTGGATTCCGCCGAACACGGTCTGGAATCCGGCTATCCGGATTTTGTCCCGAGAGAATTACATTAATTGGCACTAATCTAAGTTGCTTGGATTAGTGAATCTAATCCCCTTAGTTTGTAATACATCAACAGCGAAAGCCCCTGGCGGATGCCGGGGGTTTTTGCTGCCTTATGCCTTGACTATTGAATAGTTGTGAGGATTCCTTTATAATTCAAGATAAGAAAAGAAATGTTTAAGGAAAGGAGGGGGAATATGGGGAGAAATCTGCTGTTTGTGAATAAACACAGGGAAATTATCACTGAATTTTTAAGAGAGATGGCCGGAAAGGAGATTCAGATTGATACGGCGGAGGACGGAGCGGCGGCGGCCGCGCTGCTGAAGAGAAAGGAATATCAGGTGCTCGTGACAGGGCTTACGATGGAGGGGTGTAACGGGGAACAGCTCATTACCTATGTCAATGCGACTTATCCCAATACCGTCTGCATCATATATACAACCAACATCAGCGCTGCACAGCTTCACTTTTTCATCAATAAAAGAAATGTGTTCCGGGTATTCTTACGGCCGATGAATTTTCATATGGAATTTATGGGAGCTCTCGAGGAAGCGTTTGAGTATTATGAAATAAAGGTAAGGGACAATGAGAAAAAGGCTCTGCGGCAGGAGAAGCAGCAGGAATATAAAGAACGGATGGAGGAGCTGGAGCGCCGACTTGAAAACCAGAGATATATCCGGGGAGAAATGGTGCGTTATATGCGCCGGCTTACAATATTTTCCCTGAAGGAATATACAGGGGAGAGGCTTTCGCCGGAGGAGGAGACGCGGCTGGAGAAATTTGAATTGGGGCTGATTGAGCTGTGCTGCAAAAATGAGGAGGATGCGCTGCAAAAGGCTGAAAAAGCCGTGCTTCGTATTGGCGAGGTGGTACGCTAACCGGATGTCGGCGACACGCCAGCCGATATGGCTGGCTGACAGAATGGAGCATAAAATAAGCAAAGAAAAGGGAGACTGCATAATATTTGCAGCCTCCCTTTTTGCGGCGCTCTTTACTGGATGGGGGCATCCCCGATATCCCAGACATCATTCGAGCCGTCTGTATTTGGAGTTGTTGCGGTGCCGCCGTTATCGGTTGCGGTGCCGCCGTTATCGGTCGGTGTACCGCCATTATCGGTTGATGTGCCGCCGTTATCGGTCGGTGTACCGCCATTATCGGTTGATGTGCCGCCGTTATCGGTCGGTGTACCGCCGCCGTTATCGGTTGTGGTACCCGCGTCGGTCTGAGGCGTTGTATTAACGCCGGGGACCGGGGTATACGGCGTAGTTCCCTGATAGGTGGAATTGCCTTCATTGTGGAGCGTACAGGTATTGTTCTGTATATCCTCCGTCAAAAGGTAGGGGGTATCTTCCGTACCTACGGTACCTCCGATTACGAACACTCTGGAAATCAGCGAATCGCTGGGGCAGTAACCGCCTGCGAGCTGACCGGAAAGAGTGCACATATTGGCGCGGATATGATGGTCACAGTATTCAGTCGGCTGTGTTCCCTCCGCAAAATATTCGGTGTACACGCGGCTTCCGCGTTCATCAGAGTCGCATACGCCTGCAATCGCCAGCTTTCCGGATTCCTTGCAGACCTGAGCCGTCACAATGCCGGATGGCTTTGTGAAATCGGCATATTCCAGATTCTCATGGATGCGGCTCATAACAGCCTTCCAGATTCTTTTCGGATAGGCGGTCTGGCTTCCGCTCTGGGGGGCGTTATCATCAAAACCGCCCCAAACAACGCAGGTGTAATAAGGCGTAAAGCCGGCGAAAAGAGCGTCTCTGTTTTTGGTCGTGGTTCCGGACTTTCCCGCCTGTGCCATTGTATTGCCGAAGTATGCCTGGGTACCGGTACCCTGTGTCATGACATCCTCCATCGCGTTGGTCAGAAGCCATGCGGTTGTTTCTTTCAACACGGTATGCGAGGTGGAGGTTGTGTTGTCTAACAATACATTTCCATCGTGATCCAAAATCTTTGTATAGAATTTGGGCTTGATATAGGTACCATTATTGGCGATCGTCGCATATGCGGCCGTCAGCTCCAGATTTGTGACTCCGTGGGTAAGGCCGCCGAGCGCGAGCGTCTCATTGGAACTTTCGTCAAGACCTACGGTGGTGATGCCGAAATCGCAGATATAATCATATCCGAGAGAGGGGCCAATCTGTGCCAGTGTCTTTACCGTTACAATATTGATGGAATCGGTAATTGCTTCCCGCAGTGTGGTAAAGCCCCGATAACGGCCGTCATAATTTCTTACCGAGGCACCCTCTCCGGTACCGTAATTGTAGGGCGCGTCGTCCTGTACGTCTGCCAGCGTCATTCCGCCGGCGTCAAGCGCCGCCGCATACGCCGCGATAATTTTAAAGGTAGAGCCGGGCTGTCTGGTGGTATCGGTCGCGCGGTTTAAGGTTTTGTTTGCTGTTTTGTCCCCGCGTCCTCCGACCAAAGCCTTGACCTCACCGGTAGACTGGTCGATGATTGTCAGAGCCGCCTGCGGCTGCAAGGTATAGGTTACGGTTTCGCTGCCGCTGACAATCTCGTCGCCTTCCTCCATGATATCCGCCTTATATTGCTCAATGGCTGCGGCAGCCTCCTCCTCGGAGGCAAAATCAATCGTATAGTTGCTGTCTTTGGTCGCCTGATAATAGGACAGCATCGTCTGTTCACTGTAATTTGATACGGTTCCGTCCGAGGATCTGATAGAAACCCGGTAGGAAAACGAAATCTTGGGATCTGAGGAGTAATTATCCAGGTTATTGATCTCCTCGTCGCAGATGGTCTGAATATCCGGGTCCTGCGTAGAGTAAATCGTAAGTCCGCCCTGGTAGAGGGCTTTGTAGGCCTGAGTCTCCGTATAGCCCTTCTGTTCCACCAAATCCTGGATCACCTGGTCGGTCAGCTCGTCCACAAAATAGGAATTAATGCTGCTGCCTTCCGCTTCGATATTAACAAGCTGAATGCGGTCGTAAACATCATCCGCCATCGCCTCATCGTATTCGTCCTGTTTGATATAGCCCTGCTCCAGCATATTATTCAATACCTTTTCACGTCGTTTGGCGTTTTCCTCCGGATTGGTAATCGGGTTATAACGGGAAGGATTCTGGGTAATTGCGGCGAGTACCGCGCATTCGGAAAGAGTAAGCTCGGAAACGTCCTTTCCAAAATAACGTTCCGAAGCGACGCCGACGCCCAGTGTATTTTGCCCAAGATTGATGGCATTCAGGTAATTTTCCATAATCCAGTCCTTATCCACAACCTTTTCCAACTGAAGCGCAAGATACTGTTCCTGGAATTTCCGCTCGAACTTGTCCGCCATCGAGGTTTCGCTTGTCCAGTCGGTAAAAACCGTATTTTTCAGAAGCTGCTGAGTGATGGTGCTGGCTCCTTCTGAAAAGTGAAAGCCGGACGCAATCCCCTTAACACCTGCACGGATAATACCATGGATATCAATTCCGTTATGCTCGTAAAAACGCTCGTCCTCAATCGCGACAAACGCATGCTGTAAATCGAGCGGAATTTCGTCGATAGTTACGGCGCGGCGGTTGGAGCCGGACGCGACCAGCGTGGCAATCTCATTGCCGTCGGCATCAAGAACCGTCGAAAGATATCCGGTCGGCGTAGCGACAATATCGTCAATGGTCGGCGCAGAATCTATGATTCCACGAATCACGCCGAACGCAGAGCTTCCGCCGATGATGACTACGGCAAAAAAGCATATAAGCAATGCCCTGCAAAAAATTACATAGAATTTTTTGCGAATCATGGCACTTTTGGAAACGAGCTCTTTTTCACGTTTCCGTGTGCGTTTTTTTCCATAATTCATGATAGGCCTCCTTTTTTTAGTCAAAATCCACTATCCTAGTATTATAACAAAGAAATGTGTCAGAATAAAGGAAAAACTGAAAATACCGGGTTTTTTCACATTTTCTTAAGAAATTGCCATGGCTGCACAAACATGGTATGATAATGTTAAAACGCCGAAGGGGCATATTGTTTCAGGGCCTGTTTTGTCGGTCGCGACCGGTATATCGCCCATGGAGGAATGGAGATTGTCATGAAGATTGTTTACACGGGCGGGGAAGCCGAAATCATCGAAAAAAAATCGCGTTTTATCGCTACGGTACGTCCGGTTTCTTCCGAGGAGGAGGCCGTTTCGTTTATTGGCGGGATGAAAAAAAAATATTGGGACGCAAAGCATAACTGCTCCGCGTTCGTGATAGGGGACCGGCAGGAGTTAAGCCGCTGCTCGGATGACGGGGAACCGGCGCAGACCGCAGGAAGGCCGATGCTTGACGTACTGTTGCGGGAGGATATTCACAATGTTGCGGTGGTAGTTACCCGGTATTTCGGCGGCGTGCTGCTGGGCACGGGCGGTCTTGTGCGCGCATACCAGAGGGCAGTGCAGGAGGGACTGGCGGCGAGCGTTGTGATCGACAGGAAGGAGGGCAGCAGGCTCTCGGTTTTTACAGATTACAACGGGCTTGGAAAGCTTCAGTATCTGATTGCGCAGAAGGGACTGCTTACCCTCGACACGCTCTATACCGAAAAAGTGGAATTGCTGCTGCTGATTCCCGACGGGCAGCAGGAAGAAACGGAGCAGGAAATCACCGAGGCGGTCTGCGGAAATGCCCGGCTTTCCTGGGGGGAGAAGGTTTCCTATGCGGTAATCGGAAAAAAAATAGAAATTTTTGAAAAAAAAGCTTGATTTTTTTCGAAGTCTCCTATATAATATCCATTGTTGACAGCGCAAAGCGCAAGAAACAATAAATAGGGCTATCGCCAAACGGTAAGGCAACGGACTCTGACTCCGTCATTTCAAGGTTCGAATCCTTGTAGCCCTGCTTTAAACACCCCGGCAGAGAGTATCTGCCGGGGTATTTTTGTGTTTCACAGGAAACACCTTGTTCATTAGTCTTCATAGAAAAAAATATCTTCCACGGTTTCGCCAAATACCTTTGCGATGTCCATTGCAAGCTTTAGAGACGGGTTGTATTTTCCATTTTCAAGGTTTCCGATGGTTTCCCTGCGCACACCGACCAGGTTTGCAAGCTCCCCCTGGCTGATGCCGTCCCGCGCGCGCAGTTCACGGATTCGTGTTTTCAGCAAGTCTTATCCTCCTCCACAAATTTTTTTTCCTGTCGGTTATAACGCATCAGGCAGAAGAAAAAGGTGCAAAGCGTGACGATGAAGATAATGACGTTCATAGAGCTGTTAATTATTATAGAGAGCAAATAATTGGCATCAACCAGGTAGGCTCCTCCGGATGCCTGGACTGCTTCACTGAAGGGAATGCCTTTACCCGAAACTGCCCGGAAAAACAGAAAAAGAAAGGTCAGTGTCTGGAAGCCGATGTTTACAGCAAAGGCTTTGGTTGCCGCTCTCCTCACGTTGCTCCAGAATAATTCATCCGGAACCATCCTGGAGTAGGTGAAGAAAAAGAAAAACAGCAGAAAAGTAATCATCCACGGAGCCATATAGTAAATGCCGATGATTCCGATGACTCCCAGCCAGCCAAGATACGACAGTGGATTTTTTTTCGCTTGTTTCATAAATAACCCCTCCTTGTGATATATTTCTATCTTTATATTATAAATATATCACATATTAAAAAGAAATGCAAGGAATGTTGTATTGTTTTCGGAAAAACGTTATAATACGTTTAATTGACATTGTGCAAAAGAAAGAAGAGGAAAATATGTATAGTTTTGACAGTTATATACGTTACAGTGAGGTGGACAGTGAACTGAATCTGACGCTTACTTCATTATTGGATTATTTACAGGATTGCTGTATTTTCCAGTCCGAGGAGCTTGGTGTCGGGATAGATTACCTGGCGAAGAATCATTTGGCCTGGGTGCTTTCCTCCTGGGAGATACGGATTTTCCGCTATCCGCGGATGGGAGAGAGCGTGGCCGTCGGTACCTGGCCCTATGATTTTAAG
Source organism: uncultured Roseburia sp. (assembly GCA_944375975.1). Classification (GTDB taxonomy): domain Bacteria; phylum Bacillota; class Clostridia; order Lachnospirales; family Lachnospiraceae; genus Roseburia. The sequence goes on along the minus strand of CALWBG010000083.1, from coordinate 902 downwards.
GGCTTTTACGGCTATCGTAATTTTTTGGTAAAAGATGCGGAGAATCAGACGCTTGCGGAGGCGAATTCCTTATGGGTTCTGATGAATACGCAGACAATGCATCCGGTGCGCATTTCGGAAGAGTTAAAGCAGATTTATCGGCAGGGATTTGGGGATGCCCTGGCGGGAACATGGGCAGACCGTAAAATACCGCTTCCTGAGACGTCCGTTCCGAAGGAACCAGTGAAGGTGGCACGTTTTCATATCGACACGAATCACCACGTCAATAACGGAAAATATGTCCTGGTAGCGGAGGAATATCTTCCGGAGGGGTTTGCGGTGTCCGGTCTTCGGGCAGAGTATAAAAAAGCGGCGGTGCTCGGAGATACGCTTTATCCCCGTGTTTCCTGCACGGACGGCTGTGTGACGGTGGTCATCGGGGACGGGGAAGGAACGCCCTATGCAGTGATTCAGTTTTTGGGGAAGGAAGGGCGATAAATATATGAAGCTGGGAGAATATCAAAAATTAAAGGTGATAAAACAGGTCGAGTTCGGCGTTTATCTTGCGGAGCAGACGGGGGATGAGACGCGCGTTCTGCTTCCTGCAAAGCAGGTGCCGGAGGGAACCGCTGTCGGCGACAGTATCGAGGTGTTTCTCTATAAGGATTCGAAGGATAGGCTGATTGCCACCACCAACAAACCGAAGCTTGTTCTTGGGGGACTGGCAGTGCTTCGGGTGGCCGAGGTCGGGAAAATAGGAGCGTTTCTGGACTGGGGACTGGAGAAGGATTTGTTCCTTCCTTATAAAGAAATGACGGCGAGGGTACAGCCTGAGGATGAGGTGCTGGTTACCTTATATATTGACAAGAGCCGCAGGCTCTGCGCAAGCATGAAGCATCTATACAATTTATTGTCTACGGAAT
>CALWBG010000082.1 GCA_944375975.1 uncultured Roseburia sp. | reverse complement strand
GGCATCAGCCGTCAGGGCGTGCACGATATGGTAAAGCGGTGCACGAAGACGCTTGAGGGTTACGAGGAAAAGCTTCATCTGATAGCAAAGTTCCAGGCGGCAAAGCGGATGGTGGCGCAGATTCAGGAGCAGGCGCAGAGGTTCCATGAAAGTCACGACGAGGCGGTTTTGGAGGAAATCAAACGGATTTCCAATCAGATATTAGAGGAACTGTAGACAGAATTTCGCAGAAAGCCGCTTCGGCTTGGAGGAGAGCATGGCGTTTGACAGTTTGTCTGAAAAACTTCAAAATGTATTTAAAAATCTCAGAAGCAAGGGACGTCTGACGGAGGCTGATGTCAAGACCGCGTTAAAAGAGGTCAAGATGGCGCTGTTGGAAGCGGATGTCAATTTTAAGGTCGTTAAGCAGTTCGTCAAGGACGTGCAGGAGCGCGCAATCGGACAGGACGTTATGAACGGACTGAATCCGGGACAGATGGTCATTAAGATTGTAAACGAAGAACTGGTGCGCCTCATGGGCTCAGAGACGACGGAGATAGCGCTTCGTCCGGGCAAAGAGCTGACGATTATCATGATGGTCGGCCTTCAGGGCGCGGGTAAGACGACAACCACCGCCAAGCTTGCCGGAAAGCTTAAGGCAAAGGGCAAAAAGGTACTGCTTGCCGCATGTGACGTGTACCGGCCGGCGGCGATTGAGCAGCTTCAGATTAACGGTGAGAAGCAGGGCGTCGAGGTTTTCTCCATGGGAGACAAACATAAGCCCGCGGACATTGCGAAGGCTGCGGTAGAGCATGCGGGAAAAAATGACGTACAGGTGCTGATACTCGATACCGCCGGACGTCTTCATATTGATGAAGAAATGATGGCGGAATTGGTTCAGATAAAAGAGCAGGTCGCGGTATTCCAGACCATTCTTGTGGTGGATGCCATGACAGGACAGGATGCGGTCAATGTCGCGAAGATGTTCGATGAAAAAATCGGCATTGACGGTGTGGTGCTGACAAAGCTTGACGGTGATACCAGAGGCGGCGCGGCGCTTTCCATCCGGGCGGTAACCGGCAAACCGATTCTCTATGCAGGCATGGGGGAGAAGCTTTCCGATTTGGAGCAGTTTTATCCCGATCGCATGGCTTCCCGAATCCTCGGCATGGGAGACGTGCTGACGCTGATAGAAAAGGCGCAGGAGGAGTTCGACGAGGAAAAGGCGAAAAAGCTGGAGCAGAAGATGAAAAAAGCGGAGTTTGACTTCGAAGATTATCTTGACTCCATGAGCCAGATGAAGAAAATGGGAGGACTTTCCAGTATTCTTGCCATGATGCCGGGACTCGGCGGCGCTAAGCTGCCGGACATTGACGATGCGGCGGCAGAAAAGAATATGGCGCGCACGGAGGCAATCATTTATTCCATGACGCTGGCGGAGCGGAGAAATCCGTCGCTGTTAAATCCCAGCAGAAAACGCAGAATCGCACAGGGTGCGGGCGTCGACATTGCGGAGGTCAACCGTCTGGTCAAGCAGTTTGAGCAGGCCAGAAAGATGATGAAGCAGATGCCCGGCATGATGAAAAAAGGCAGAAAGGGAATGTTTCAAGGCTTTCCTTTTTCATAAAGCAGCAGTAATATTTTAAGGAGGTGAAAGCAATGGCAGTAAAAATCAGATTAAGAAGAATGGGACAGAAGAAGGCTCCTTTCTATAGAATCGTGGTTTCCGATTCCAGATCTCCGAGAGACGGAAAGTTCATCGAAGAAATCGGAACTTATGACCCGACGAAGGATCCGAGCGAGTACCATGTAAATGAGGAGTTAGCGAAGAAGTGGTTAGCTAACGGAGCTCAGCCAACCGATACCGTAGCGAGAATTTTCAAAAATGCAGGTATTGAGAAATAGGATTCGTGAGGTGAACCTATGAAAGAATTAGTAGAGGTAATCGCCAGGGCATTGGTGGATTGTCCCGACGAGGTCGTTGTGACTGAGACCGAGAATGAGAGAGCCATTATTCTGGAATTACGTGTAGCGCAGTCCGACATGGGCAAGGTAATCGGCAAACAGGGCCGTATCGCGAAAGCAATCCGCGCCGTTGTGAAGGCTGCCGCCTCAAAAGAAGAAAAAAAAGTCATTGTGGAAATCATGCAGTAGCTGATTTCACAACACAATACCGGGTATATCATTTCATATGATGTATCCGGTATTTTTGACAGCAAACCTGTAAAACATTCATGGCTTTGCGCAAAGCAGGGCAGAAATGAGGTAAAATATGGAAGATTTGCTTCAAGTTGGAGTGATTACGTCTACCCATGGCGTGCGCGGCGAGGTCAAGGTTTTTCCGACGACGGACGATGCGGCGCGCTTTAAAAAATTAAAGCAGGTGATATTAGACACCGGAAAAGAAAAAATGGAACTGGAAATAGCCGGTGTAAAGTTTTTTAAAAACATGGTGATTTTAAAATTCCGGGGGATTGATAATATCAACGATGTGGAACAGTACCGCAAAAAGCCCCTCTATGTCACAAGGGAAAATGCGGTGAAGCTGAAAAAGGACGAATATTTTATCGCGGACTTAATCGGTCTTCGGGCAGTCTCCGATGAGGGGGAGGAGCTCGGGAACATCAGCGACGTCTTACAGACCGGGGCAAACGATGTTTATGTAATCAGCAAGGACGGGAGCGATGATATTCTGCTTCCCGCAATCAAAGACTGCGTCAAAGCGGTGGATATTGAAGGGGGAACCATGCAGGTGCATCTGCTGGACGGATTAAGGGAATTGAACCGTAAATAACCGCGGAAATACGAAAAGGAGTGCCACAACATGAATTTTTATATACTCACACTGTTTCCTGATATGGTGCGGCAGGGCTTAAGCACCAGCATTATCGGACGCGCGGCGGAGCGCGGGCTGATTTCCGTTGAGGCGGTCGATATCAGGGATTACACGAAGGACAGGCACAGAAAGGTAGATGATTATCCCTACGGCGGAGGGGCCGGAATGCTGATGCAGGCGCAGCCGGTTTACGACGCGTGGAAATCCGTGGCGGATAAGCTTGGCCGTAAACCAAGGACTGTTTACCTGACCCCTCAGGGAGGCGTGTTTACGCAGCAGAAAGCGAAGGAACTGGCCGCGGAGGAAGAACTGGTACTGCTCTGTGGGCATTATGAGGGGATTGATGAACGTGTGCTTGAGGAGATTGTCACGGATTATGTTTCCATCGGTGATTATGTTTTGACCGGAGGGGAGCTTGCGGCGATGGTCGTGGCGGACGCTGTTTCCCGCATGGTTCCCGGCGTGCTCACGAATGGGGAATCCGGCATGACGGAATCCTTTGAGGGAGAACTGCTCGAGTATCCGCAGTACAGCCGTCCGGAAGCGTGGATGGGAAAACAGGTTCCGGAGGTTCTGCTCTCCGGCAATCAGAAAAAAATCAAAGAATGGCGCCTGCGGCAGTCGGAGGAGAGGACGAAACAAAGACGCCCGGATTTGTATCAGAAATATAAAAAGCTTCAGGCGTGCAGGGAGACATTCATGAAGCAGAAGCTGCTTCATATGGATATGCTTGAGCTGATTGCGCGCGGCCAGGCCAGTCTGGTGTATGCCGAGGGTGACAATATCTGTCTGAAGCAGCCGGAAACCGGTTTTTATTTTCTTACGGCAGAGGATAGAAAGGGCGGCGGCAGGATGCTGGACGCGCTTTCCGATGCCGGGGAGGAAATAGAGATTGTAGTACTGCATCAGGAGTTTATGGTGGAGCCGACCCGGGAACGGTATGGATTGCGGGGGGTAATACCCTGTGCGCAGGCAGTCTACACCAGAAAGGAAAAGCTGCCCATCCGCGGCTTATACCGCGCGGATGGCGGGCATGAGGAAGGAAAGCCGCAAATCAGGAGGCTGGATGAAACCGCGCTTGATACGGCAGCCCGCTATTATGCCGAAACGGACGGCGCCGTCGAAAAGACGAGGGCATATCTGAAGGAGCGCATGGAAAAGGGATGGCTTTTCGGCGCTTATCTGGGGGAAGAACTGGCCGGCTTTGTCGGAATGCACGCGGAGGGAAGCATCGGAATGCTTACCGTGCTGCCGGAATACAGGAGAAGGGGAATCGGAAAGGCGCTGGAAACCTATGCCGTCAATGCAGTTCTCGAGCATGGCTATACACCGTACGGCCAGGTGAAGCAGGGAAACGAGGCGTCTCTGCGCCTGCAGGAAGCGCTCGGACTTTGCTTTGCAAAGCAGATGGTATACTGGCTGGAAAAAAACTGACAAAATATTCTTTACATTTTGGGTAAGCTGTGATAGAATACAACAGTTGTGAGTAAATAGATGGTCCTCTGTTACGAATCGCGTATTAAGAACATCCAAATCATAGGAGGTCACAAAATGAACGCAAACGAAATCATTAAGAGCATTGAGGCAGAGCAGTTAAAGGCAGAAGTACCGGAGTTCCGTGTCGGCGATACCGTAAAGGTTTACGGAAAAATCAAAGAGGGAAACCGTGAAAGAATCCAGGTATTTGAGGGAATCGTTCTCAAAAAGCAGGGCGGAAGCAACCGCGAGACCTTTACCGTAAGAAAGATTTCCAACGGTGTCGGTGTAGAGAAGACCTGGCCGCTGCATTCCCCGAACGTGGAGAAGGTAGAAGTGGTTCGTCAGGGTAAGGTAAGACGTGCGAAATTATTCTACTTAAGAGACCGCGTTGGTAAGAAGGCGAAGGTAAAAGAGTTAGTAAAATAGCGTATGCGAAAAGAAACTGTCCTACAGGCAAGATTGCGGTAGGGCAGTTTTCCTTTATATATAGGATCCGGGCTGCCATAAAGTTGCAGTTTGCATGAAGCCATGCTTTATGATAAAGTAGAAGCACGGGCGCACAAAAAGGGCTGCGCGTTCGAGCAAAGGAAAACATGTAAGACAGAGACACAGATTTTGGGCGGAAAGGGAAGAAATGTGAGGAGAAGCAGAAGAAGCGGATTAAATTTCGGGAGACAGAAGAAAAAAGTAAATATGGGGGTGGTAAAAGAGATTTTTGTCTGGACGGCAGAGATTTTGATTACCCTAATGATTGCCTTTACCTTCGTTTATTTTATCGGTCTTCGGACCAGCGTGGTAGGGCAGTCGATGGCACCTACCCTAAACGGCGGGGATGAAATCCTTGTGAACCGTTTTATTTATAAAATTACGGACCCGAAGCAGAATGACATTATCGTGTTTCTGCCGAACGGCAATGAAAAGTCTCATTATTATGTAAAACGGGTGGTTGCGGTGCCGGGCGATACCGTACAAATCAAAAACGGAGCCGTATATGTGAACGGAGAGCTCTTTTCCGAGGAGGCGGATGCCGCGGCAATCGAGGATGCGGGGCTGGCGGCCGAGGAAATGACGCTTGGGGCCGACGAGTATTTTGTGCTGGGGGACAACCGCAATAACAGCGAGGACAGCCGGTTTGCCAATATCGGTAACATCAAAAAGGAATATATTATAGGAAAAGCATGGTTTCGGGTAGCGCCGTTTTCAGAGTTCGGATTTATCTGACGAAGCACGGCTGCCCGGCAGGGAATGGAGATTAGTATGCAGTTTCAATGGTACCCGGGGCATATGACGAAAGCAAAGCGTCAGATGCAGGAGGATATAAAATTAATTGACTTGGTGATAGAGCTTTTGGACGCAAGGATTCCGCTTAGCAGCAGAAATCCTGATATTGACGAGCTTGGTAAGAATAAAGCGCGCCTTATTTTGATGAACAAATCGGACTTATCCGATGAAAAACAGAACCGGGCGTGGACGCAGTATTTTGAAAAAAAGGGATATTTCGTTATCTGCCTGGATGCGAGGAGTAAGGCGGGCATGAAGAATGTAACCGATGTCGTGATGAAGGCGTGCCGGGAAAAGATAGAGCGCGACCGCAGACGGGGGATTTTAAACCGTCCGGTCCGGGCGATGGTTGTGGGGATTCCAAACGTGGGGAAATCTACCTTTATCAATTCCTACGCGGGAAGGGCCTGTGCCAAAACGGGAAATAAGCCGGGAGTTACGAAAGGAAAGCAGTGGATCCGGCTGAATAAAAATGTGGAGCTTTTGGATACGCCGGGGATTCTCTGGCCCAAATTCGAGGATCAGACGGTCGGTCTGCGACTTGCACTGATAGGTGCGATCAAGGATGAGATCCTTAACGTTGATGAGCTGTCGCTGGAGCTGATTAAAATATTGACGGCGGATTATCCGGGCGTGCTTACGGAACGTTACGGCGTGGACGAGCAGTGTAAGCCGGCAGAGCTGCTGGCGCAGATTGCGGAAAACAGAAAATGCATTTCCAGAGGAAACGAGCTGGATTATGCAAAGGCAGCAGCGCTGCTGCTCGACGAATTCCGGGCAGGAAAGCTCGGACGGCTGTCGCTGGAGCGCCCAAACGAGGAAATGTCCTGATGGCGGCGGATAGGAGGAATACAATGCAGGAGAAAACAATCGGGCAGATTCGGGAGGAGTATAAGGCAGCAGACGACGGAATGCTGCCTTCTTTTATCGAAACCTATAAGAAGGACGGACGCAGCGGTGTGGAAAAGCTTGTAAAGCAGGCCAGAAAGCGTCTCGAAAAGCTTGCGGCGGAGCGTGCCCGGATTGAGGAACTGAAAAAATATGAAAGAGAATATGATACATACGACTATATCTGCGGAATCGACGAAGCGGGCAGAGGGCCGCTCGCGGGGCCTGTCGTGGCAGGCGCGGTGATTCTTCCGAAGGACTGTGGCATATTATATATCAATGACTCCAAAAAGCTTTCAGCCTCAAAGAGGGAGGAGCTTTATGAGGAGATCATGGAGAAGGCCGTCGCCGTGGGGGTAGGAATGGCTTCCCCGGCCAGGATTGACGAAATCAATATTTTACAGGCTACTTATGAAGCCATGCGTGAGGCTATAAGCAAATTAAGCGTAAAACCCGATATATTATTAAATGATGCGGTGACGATACCCGAAGTTTCCATTCGCCAGGTTCCGATTATCAAAGGGGACGCGAAAAGCATTTCCATCGGTGCGGCGAGTATTATCGCGAAGGTTACAAGGGACAGGCTGATGGTGGAGTATGATAAAATAATGCCGGAGTACGGCTTTGCGTCCAATAAGGGCTACGGCTCCGCGGAGCATATCGCGGCGCTTGAGGCTTACGGGCCGTCGCCGATTCACAGAGCGAGCTTTATCAAAAATTTTGTATAGCCGGTACACCCTTGAGTTTCCGTAAATCGCATGTTTTTTGGTATTCGAAAATGCGGCTCGCGGAAATTCAAGGGTGTACAAATTGGCGGGGATTGTGAGGAATGGTCATGCAGATTACGGATAAGCTGGGACAATATAGCCAGAACGTAAAAAACGGAACAGAGGAGCTGATGAGCGCGCAGGGAACCCAGAAGCTGGTATCAACGATGCAGGAGCTGGAGGTGGGGAACATTTTTGAGGGAACCGTAAGCAGTGTGAGAAACGGTAAGGTAGTACTGGCGCTCGGAAACGGACAGCTCATTTCGGCACGGCTGGACGGAAAGGTTTCGGTCACGCAGGGGGAATCCATGTTTTTTCAGGTGCGCTCCAATGACGGAAGCACGGTCGCAATTCGTCCCTATGTGCAGGCCGGACATATCAACAATCCGATTCTGTTAAATGCGCTGACCGCGGCGGGAGTTCCGGTCACCGAGCGGAGTCTCGCGATGGTGGACGAGATGATGAAAGCGCAGATGTCGATAGACCGGCAGAGCATCCTTGACATGACAAAGATTTTAAACGGCAATCCGGATGTAAAGGTATCGACGCTTGTGCAGATGACAAAGTCGGGGCTTCCGGTGACGAAAGCGCTTGCCGCGCAGTTTGAAAATTATCTGGCGGACCACAGGGCGCTTACGGGAGAAATCGGGGAGACGGCCGGACGGCTTAGCGCGTTGCTCGGAGATAAAAGCCTGCCTGCTGAGTCGGCGTTTCGTCTGTATGCCCAGATTGTGGATATTTTAGGCGGAAAGGCGGATATTACCGCAAATCTTTTGGACGGTGCCGCAGTACAGGAGCTGTCCGCCGCTGCGGACAGCGGCAATGCGCAAGGGATGCAGCAGACGGCCGGCGGCGTGAACGCACAGAGTCTGCCGGATGGCGCGGCCGGGGAAGAAATGCAAGGCTCCGCTGTGACTAAGGAGGCTTTGCAGCAGGCGGCAAAAAACGGGAGCCTGAGTGGAGCCGTAAGCGGCGGAGTACTTTTAGAGCAGCTTTTCAACGGTGAAGAGCTGTCGGGATTAAAAAAACTGTTGCAGAATATACCGACGCTTACCGGAAACACGGCGGTTTTTGAGCCGACGGGCGGCGAGGAAATTTTTGTAGATACGATGTCCGGAGAGGAAGCGGGGCAGGGAGCGAGCCTTGAGACTGCGGCGAAAATGCCCGCTGCCGAAGCCGTCTTAAGACAGAATATGACGGTGACAGAATTTCTTAACGCGCTTCGCGGCGCATTGCAGGAAAACAGCCAATATGGCTTTGCGGGAGTGCAGCGTCTGTTTGGGAGCAAAGAATTTGCACAGATTTTAAAGCAGGCAATCCTGGAGCAGTGGACGCTTAAGCCGGAGGAATTAAAGGAGTCCGGCAGGGTGAGCGGGCTTTATCAAAAGCTTGGATTCCAGTTGAGCCAGATGGAGAGCGCGGTCAGGGCTGCCGGGGTGACACAGGGCGGCTTTCTTGACGCGGCCGCGAATATGCCGGCAAACGTTGAATTTATGAATCAGCTCAATCAGGTCTCTACCTATGTCCAGCTTCCGCTTCGGATGACGGGGCAGAGCGCTTCCGGGGAACTGTACGTTTATACAAATAAAAAGAATCTCCGGGACCCGGAAGCGGAGCTGACCGCATTTCTTCATCTGGATTTGAATCATCTCGGCTCTACGGATGTGTCGGTGCGTATGAGGCAGAAAAATGTCAAGGCGAATTTTTATATTTCGGATGATGCTGCATACGGGTTGCTGGAAAAGCATCTTCCGGTACTGGAAAAGCGTTTGAAGCAAAAGGGCTATCTGTGTGCGGTCACCGTGACAAACGAAGGGAAAAAGGTCGGATTTGTCGAGGATTTTTTGCAGAGAGACATGCCGCAGACAGGAACGCTGCACCGTTATTCGTTTGACGTGAGGGCTTAAGGCGTAAATTCGGGGAGGAACGGACGATGTGGTTTGACCGGGGAAAACAGAAAAAAGAAGAAAAAGAAAAAACGGCCGTTGCGCTTGCCTATGAGCCGGGCGATGCCGCGCCGAAAATTCTCGCCACGGGAAAAGGCGAGCTGGCGGAGCGCATCATTGAAAAGGCGCAGGAAAGCGATGTACCGCTTTATGCGGACCATAAGCTTGCGGAAACACTTTCGAAGCTTCGGATTGGCGATACCATACCGCCGGAGCTGTATGAGGTCGTTGCGGAAATCCTGGTATTTGTAGATGATATGGACAGGATGAAGGCGAAGCTTGACAAGGCAGGGCTGCTTTGACGGAGGATTTCTATGAATAAAAGAAAGGTCGGTGCAGCCTGTGAAAAGAAGGCGGGGGAATATCTTGCCTCCCTGGGCTATGAGATTTTGGAATACAATTACCGCTGCCGTATCGGAGAAATAGATATTGTCGCCAGAGACGGGGAATATCTTGTATTTGTGGAAGTAAAATACCGGAGAGATGAGGGCAGCGGTAATCCTCTGGAGGCGGTGACGCCAGCAAAGCAGAGAGTTATTTGCAGGGTGGCATCCTATTATCTTTATACCCACGGGTACGGTGAGGATATGCCCTGCCGTTTTGATGTCGCCGCCGTTTTGGGAAAACAGGTGAGCCTGGTAAAGAACGCGTTTGAATATCAGGGCTGATGCTTTTTGATGGCAGGCGTTTTGCCGCCGTCAGGAAGCGCATGGAAAGGAATAGATACAGTGAACAGAAAAATAAGAAAAGGCGGAGAAACGCTGCGGGAAGATTGGTACGCTGCGGCGGAGGGGGAAGAAATGCTCCTTTTGCGTTTTCCCCTGTTAGAGCAGACCGGGCTTGTGGAGCACTGCTTTACGGGCAGGACGGGAGGCGTCAGCAAGGGGGTATTTTCTTCCTTAAATTTAAGCTTTTCCCGCGGAGATGAAAGGGAGGCCGTTACGGAAAACTTCAGACGTCTGGCGAAAGCGCTGCGGACGGATATGTCAAAATTTGTATTTACGGACCAGACGCATACCACGCATGTGCGCGTCGTGACGGAAGCGGACACCGGCAAAGGTCTGACAAAAGAGCTGGATTACCATGATGTGGACGGGCTGATTACGGATGTGCCGGGGCTGGTGCTATCGACCTTTTATGCGGACTGCGTGCCGCTTTATTTTGTGGATCCGGTACACCGTGCCATCGGTCTTAGCCATTCCGGCTGGAAGGGTACTGTGGGAAGAATGGGCGCGGTGACGGTGGAGGCCATGCAAAGGGAGTACGGTACTGCTCCCGAGGACCTCTACTGCGCCATAGGACCCTCTATCTGTATGGATTGCTATGAGGTAAGCGAGGATGTCGCGGACGCGTTTCGGCAGGAGTTTGCAGGAAAAGAAAAGGATATTCTTTTTGATAAAGGAAACGGTAAGTACCAGCTTGATTTGTGGAAGGCAAACGAGATTGTCCTTACAGAGGCGGGGGTACGGCCCGGGCGCCTTGCGGTGACGGATATCTGTACCTGCTGTAATCCCGATTTGCTTTTTTCTCATCGGGCAAGCGGGGGCAGACGCGGAAACGTGGGGGCGTTTCTTTATCTGCGGGAAGACAGGAAATTAAGAAATTGACAGAAACGGAGACAAAACAGATGGAACAAAAAGCATATGTGGATTACATTGTTGAGGAAACAAAGAAAATTCTGGCGATAGACAGCCCGTCGGGCTACACCAGAGAGGCGGCGGAGTTTGTCATGGAGGAATACCGAGCTCTGGGCTACGAGCCGGAAATGACCGTAAAGGGAGGAATTTTGGTTCCGCTGGGCGGTAAGGATGCCCGAAATGCGGTAATGCTGGAGGCACATATTGATACGCTGGGCGCTATGGTAACCGAAATCAAGCCGAACGGAAGACTTAAGGTATCGCCGATTGGCGGCTTGAACCCGAATAACGCCGAGACGGAAAACTGCCGTGTGGCGACACGGTTCGGCGAAGCCTTTGAAGGGACGTTGCAGCTTTCCAATGCTTCGGTCCATGTGAATGGTGATTACAATGATAAAAAAAGAACCTGGGATGAGCTTGAGGTTGTTTTGGACGAGCGCGTAAGCGCAAAGGAGGACACGGAAAAGCTCGGCATTATGGCCGGGGATTTTGTGTGCTTTGACCCGCGTACAACCGTGACAAAAAGCGGTTATATCAAGAGCCGTTTTCTGGATGACAAGCTGAGCGTCGGAATCCTGCTGGGTTATGCGAAATATCTGAAAGAGGAGCAGGTGACGCCGGAGCGGATGCTTTATCAGCACATTACCGTTTATGAGGAGGTCGGACATGGCGGGGCCGCGTCTATTCCCGAGGGAGTGACAGAGGTCATTTCCGTGGATATGGGCTGCGTCGGGGACGGATTATCCTGCGTGGAAACGCAGGTGTCCATCT
>CALWBG010000081.1 GCA_944375975.1 uncultured Roseburia sp. | reverse complement strand
GAAGGCATCCGCCACGGCCGCCTTGGCCTCCTCGCGCGGCGGGTCAATCATGGCAATCAGTCCGACAAATGTAAAGCCGTTTTCATTTTCGAGCGTAAGCGTCTCATCCGGTGCCATTTCACGGTAACCGAAGGCAAGCACACGAAGCCCGTTCTCGGAAAATTCGCGGTTCTTCTCCTCCAGCACACGGATGTCCTCGTCCGTAATCGGGCGGATGCCCTCGTTGTCACGGATATTGTCCGTACGCTTTAAGAGCACATCCACGGCTCCCTTCGTCAAAACGGTGGGCACACCGTGCAGCTTGTATTTTGTACTCATCAGTTTCCGGTCGGAATCAAACGGAATTTCCTCCAGACGCTCCATGACCTCACGGAAAAATTCATCGTCCACCTTCGCCTTGCGCACCATTTCAAGCAACGCGGATTCCGTCGGGTCGCCAATCGTCTTTCCCTCGGAAATCCGGGAATCGTTATTTAAAATCGAATCATACATCAGATAACGGTGAAGCTGGTTTTTAACATCAAGCTGCTGCGGCTCAATCGTCTCTCCCCCGATATAAATTTTCTGCACCGTCATTTTATTCTGCGTTAAGGTACCCGTCTTATCCGAGCAAATAACCGATACGCAGCCTAACGTTTCCACTGCCTTTAAATCCTTGATAATGGCGTTTCTCTTCGCCATCTTCTGTGTTCCCATCGCCTGTACGATGGTCACAATCGAGCTGAGTGCCTCCGGGATAGCCGCCACGGCCAGCGCAACCGCAAACATCAAAGCGTCGACCAAGGGCATATCGCGGTAAAGACTCAGTCCGAACACAATCGCACAGATTACCAGAATCAATGCCGCAAGCTTTTTGCTGAAATCATCCAGGGATTTCTGCAACGGCGTTTTGCGCTCTTTCGCATTGTTCATCAGTCCGGCGATACGACCGATTTCCGTATCCATTCCGGTTGCGGTCACAACGACCTCCGCACGCCCATAGGTTACAAGACTGCCGGAATAAACCATATTTTTCCGGTCACCCAGCGCGCATTCACCCGTCAGCGTGTCCTCCGCCTTTTCCACATTGGTGGACTCTCCGGTCAGCGAGCTCTCATTGACCTGCAGCGAATGACTCTTAATGATTCTTCCGTCCGCGGCGGTTAAATCTCCCGCCTCCAGGAGCAGAATATCACCCGGCACTACCTCTACCGCCGGAATCTCTGTCTTTCTGCCGTCGCGCAGTACCTTTGCATTCGGCGCGGACAATTCCTTTAAGCTTGCAAGAGACTTCTCGGCTTTGGCATACTGCACGGTTCCAAGCACCGCATTCAATATAAGCACCACGAGGATTACCACCGTACTCTCCAGATTCCCGGAAAATGCGGAGATAACTGCCGCCACAATCAGAATAACGACCAGCAAATCCATAAACTGTCCGAGAAATACCTGGAAAAGACTTTTCTTCTCACCCTCGGCAAGCTGATTCTCGCCGTATTTCTCTCGCCGTTTTACCGCTTCCTCTTCCGTCAGTCCTGCCTGCGTTGTCCCAAAGCTGTGCAGTGCTTCCTCCGCCGGCTTTTGATACCATTCATTCATGTTGCCTTTCCTCCCTGTTCGCTGTTACACGATTTAAAACTGTGCACCCGATTTATGACATCCTCTCACCGCGTCCGAAAGTAAACATTTTCACCCGGAGCAACACTTTGCAGCTTTCCCCGGCTTACGCATTCTCACTGTCTCACACCACCTGGCACGCGTAATTTCTATGGCATATAAAAAGAGACTCTCAACACAGAAATACAACCGTCTGTATATTCTGCGTCAAAAGTCTCATAACCATTCACATTATGGTATGCATCACCAGGTTCCACGGAACCGCGTATGTTGACAATGCATTTTCTACTACTCCCTTTTGGACGTTTCGGTTCTGATTGACTGTAGTATAACCACAACACACGCTCTTTGTCAACCTTTTTCCTCCAAATTATCAAAAATATTTTCTCAATGCCACCGTCCGTCCCCTGTTTTTCCCGCGCGTACGGGCTTTTTTTGCAAAATACCGCGCCCGCTCCTTTCCCTTGCATACGCCAGCAGTATTAAAAGCTCATGTGCCAAAAGAGGCATGGACGCAAGCACCAGCAGCTTTACCCATTCAAAAATACTCAACCGGCAGGTACCGAACAGATTTACAAAATAAGGCACCTCGGTCACAAGCACCTGAAGCCCCAGCCCGATAAAAAACGCAAGTATCATCAGCCGGTTTTCCAGATGATTCATCCGAAACAGCGAAGTTTCCACATCCCGCATACCGATTGCATGAAATAGCTGTGACATTCCCAGCACCGTAAAGGCATAGGTCTGGCAGCGCCGCAAAATATCCTCCCGCGCGAGTATCTCCCCAAGACCGGAGAGCGTTATACCGTGACCGGAACTCAGCAGCAATGCTATGGGAAGCTGTAAAAACGCCGCCGTGCTGATGGCCGCGATCAGAACGCCGTAAAAGCAGGTACAGCTCCACCCGCCGCCGGCAAAAAGGCTTTCCTCCTTGCTCCTTGGAGGTCGGTCCATATAGCTTTTATTTTCCTCCTCGTCAATGCCCAACGCCAGCGCCGGAAGCGAATCGGTAATCAGGTTAATCCAGAGGATATGGCTGGATTTTAACGGCGCCGCAAACCCGCAGGCCACCGCGGCAAGCATCGTAATGATTTCCCCGAAATTGGAGGACAGCAAAAAAATCACGGATTTTCTGATATTTTCATAAATGCATCTTCCCTGTGCGATTGCTCCCGCGATCGTCGCGAAGTTATCGTCAGTCAGCACAATATCCGCCGCATTCCTGGCAACATCCGTTCCCGCTTTTCCCATCGCGATTCCCACATCCGCCGACTTTAAGGACGGTGCGTCATTGACTCCGTCTCCGGTCATCGCGACAATTTCTCCGTTCTTTTTGCTTGCGGCCACGATGCGCACCTTATGCTCGGGTGAGACATGGGCGAACACCGAAAGCTTCGGGAGCCTCGCGGTAAGCTCCTCCTCACTCAAAAGCTCCAATTCTTCCCCGGAAATGCACTCCTGTTCCTCCGAAGCGATGCCAAGCTCCTTCGCGATGGCAAATGCCGTATCCATACGGTCACCGGTTATCATCACCGTTTTTACGCCCGCCCGGAAAAATTCCGTGACGGCCTCCTTTGCCTCCGGACGGATGGGATCCGCCATACCCGCCATGCCGATGAACGTCAGCCCGTTTTCCTCCACATCAGACGCGTGCTGCCGCATTCCAAGAGCGAGCACGCGCAGTGCATTCTGCGTCATACCGGCCAGCGCTTCATAAATTCTTTTTTTGTGCTCCGGCGTCATGGGCACCCGCTCCCCGTGAAGCAAAAGAAAGCTGCTGCGCTCGATAATTTCATCGGGAGAGCCCTTCGTGTAGGAAATTCCTCCGCTCTCTCCCATATGCAGGGTTGTCATCATTTTCCGCGCGGAATCAAACGCAAGCTCCTTTTTTCTGGGAAGCCGGCGCTCCAGCTCTTCCCTGTGGATTCCGAAAATTTCCGCCATATCAAGCAGCGCAAGCTCCGTCGGATCCCCGATGCGCTCCTGCTCCACCGACGCGTCATTGCAGAGAGCAAAGCCCCAGAGGAAGTGCCTGTTTTCCCCGGCATCAAGTTTCTCCGGGGGACATACCTTTCCGTCCGTATAGCACGATGTAACCGTCATCCGGTTTTGTGTGAGCGTACCCGTCTTGTCCGAGCACACGACACTGACACAGCCTAATGTCTCCACGCTCGGCAGGCGTTTTACGATCGTATGTACCTTTACCATACGTGATACACTGAGCGCCAGCACCATCGTGACAATCGCCGGCAGCCCCTCTGGCACCGCCGCCACCGCGAGCGATATGGCGGTAATGAGCATTTCCCCAATGTCCCTTTTTTGCAGCACCGCCATAAAAAACAGCAGGATACACAAAAAAATAGATACAGTGCTTAAAATCTTTCCCAAATCAGCCAGCCGCTTTTGCAGTGGCGTAAGCTCTGTTTTGGCATTTTGCAGCAACCTGGCGATACCTCCGATTTTTGTATCCATGCCGATTGCGACGACAACACCCTCCCCGCGCCCCGAAGTGACATTAGTCGTCATATATGCCGCGTTTTTCTCAGCGGTATTTTTCGACACGGGTACGGATTCGCCGGTGAGCGCCGACTCCTCAATTTTTAAATTTACGGCAGAGGTAAGCCTCAAATCCGCGGGCACCTGCCGCCCGGCCTCCAGACAGACAATGTCTCCCAAAATCAGGTCGGCCGCGGGAATTTCATGGATATGCCCACCCTCCCGAATCAGCGCGTGCGGACTTGTCATCTCTTCAAGCGCCTGAAGCGCCCGCTTGGCCTTCCCCTCCTGTATGACTCCTACAAGCGCGTTCAGTAAAACCACCGCGAGGATAATCACCATATCCCCGATTTCCCGCAGCAGCAATGAAATGGCCGCTGCCACAAACAGAATAAAAATGAGCGGGTCATTTAACTGCTCCAGAAAACTGGCAAATACGGATTTCCCCTCTTCCTTCTCCAAAACGTTTTTTCCGCGCTCCATGGGCTTTCCGGAATATTCCATGTCTTCTCGTCCTCCCTTTTCCCGCAGGCGAAACGGCCGGCTCCACACACCGATGCCACAATAAAAAGGCCTGCCTCACTCTGATATGCGACTAACATATCTTATGAGGACAGGCCCGTTTTTATGCCGTTTTATTCATTTTAGGAAAGAACAAAGCGCTCTACGATTTTTCTTAAGTTTGCGGCACACTCGTAGCATTCCGAAACCATGTCATGCGTCGTTCCCGTCTTTTCGGCCATACTGCTTGTCTTTTCCGCAATATCCGAAACACCGATTGCCGACTCACCGATGGTATCATTAATTCCGCTGAGTGCCTGAGCAATCGCTTCAATGGAATCAGAAAGCTGAAGCATAGAGTCTTTGACTCCGTTCATACTGGATTCGAAAGTATCCGCATCTACCTCATACTGGTCGCTGACCTGCTCAAACTCCTTATAATCACTCAACACCGTCTGCTCAAGGAAGCTTGTCGTCTCTCCAAGACAATCCGCCATATTGGCAACCGCCTCGTTGACGGCCTTTACAATCTCGCTGATATCCGCAATTGCCTTTGAACTCTGGTCGGCAAGGCTTCCGATTTCGGAAGCAACCACGGCAAAGCCCCTGCCGGCCTCTCCTGCCCTCGCAGCCTCAATGCTGGCATTTAAGGCCAGAAGACTGGTCTGGGAAGAAATTTCCATAATTGTGCTTGTTAAGGCATTAATCTGCTCCACTGCTTTGGAGCCCTCAATGGCCTTTTCCGCCTTCACCTTCACGCTGTCATACATTTCCATCGTGCGGGTGCTTGCCTGAACCGTCTTATCACGCAGGCTTCTGGCGCGCTCCATAACCTCCTGTGAAGTGGTTGCCCCCTGCTCCGCGAGGTTATTGATAGCCTCTGCTCCCTCCTTCATGCTGCCTACATTCTCATTGATATTGACTGTCGTAGCCGCGGTCTCCTCCATGCCCGCCGCAAGCTGCTGGCTGGTCGCGGAGTTATCAGAACACATATGATCCACGGTCTCAACGACCTCCTGCAATCCGTCTACATTTCCTGTAATCTGCTGGCTGGCCTCGTTAATGTCGGTCACCATATCTCTTAAATTATTGCGCATCAGACGAATCTCACGCGCCATAACTCCGGTCTCATCCTTCCTTTTGCACAGCTTTTCCCCATTTTCATCCTGCCTGAAATCCAGCCCCGCCGTATTGCCGATAATCACGGTCAGTCCTTTGATGGGTGAACAGATAAATCTGCTCACAATATATCCCAGACCTGCGCAGACTACAAGAACGATAACTGACTGCCACACCATCTGCCATACCATGTTGTTAATCGGAGCCATGACCTCCTCTTTATCCGCTGATATCGCAACAATCATATTGTCTGACGTGAGGGCGTATCCCGCATACTTAACTGCTCCGTTGAACTCGTATTCTACCACCGCGTCCTCGGGCTTCTGTCCTGCCGCAAGCTGCTCAACCACACCGTTAATGACCGCATTCTCCACCGGCTGGCCGATTTTATCCGCTGTCGGATGATACAGCATGGTTCCGTCCTGCGCAACTAGATACGCATATGCAGAATCGATGCCGGCCATTGTAATATCCGCCATAACACCCGCATATTCTTCATTATTCGCAATTTCTTCAGGAATACTGTCAATCGTCCGGGCTCCCGTTTCCGCAATGGCTAATACGTAATTTGACATCAAATCCGAAACAACCCCGCTTGACTTTGTAGCAGCGCTTATCAGATTGGCACAGACTGCCAAAAGCGCAACAACTATTGTTAGTAATACAACCTTGGTTGAAATCGAATGAAATACTGATACTTTCTCTCTTTTTTCCATGTAAAATCCCTGCCAGCCGCTAAACTCCTTCCGGAAATGGCTGCTCCTTTCCTTAGTATATTATTTATATTATCATATTTATAGCAGGGATGACAAATATTTTTTTGATTTGGCGTAATTTTCTCCAGACAGGAACCCTTGCCGTAAATTTTATCTATGGAAGTACCATTATGGAGTAAGGACCAGTTTTACTCATTGCCTATTCAATCTTCATGGTCTTCCATATATTTAAATACCTTTTTATCACACTTTGCCTTTTTATACCAACCAATACTTATCATTACAAGTCCAATAATAATTACTACAGTTCGAATTATGGAATCTGGAGAAAATAAACAAGATGCAACAAGTCCAGTACCCGCACCTGTAAAAAAATCTGTGATTGACTTTTCGTATTTTATTCTCCCCAATACTCTTTCTCTATCTATTGACTTTACCATCTTTGAATCCTCCTTTGAACACCAATATGCAAGAGAATCATGTTTCAAGTAAAGCAATCTGCCTTTTACAATGAATATATAATCGCGCAAAGGTTCTTTGACAAGTATTTTTTCAATTAATACAAAAAGGTGTTCAAACACTTTTAAAGCAAAAAAATAAGAGAAACGCTGTAAAATCAACGTTTCTCCTACTTTTAAACACTGCCGGCGACCGGAATCGAACCGGTACTGTATTTCTACAACAGGATTTTAAGTCCTGCGCGTCTGCCAGTTCCGCCACGCCGGCAAATCAATGGGCAGAGGTGGATTCGAACCACCGAAGCAATTTGCAGCAGATTTACAGTCTGTCCCCTTTGGCCACTCGGGAATCTGCCCATTTGTCAGGTACGCCTCAGGGCATCCTGACAGAATCTGATTATATCACATTGCCTTTAAATGCGCAACCGTTTTTTAGTTCTGCGGCCCGATTTCGCATCTTAAAATCACAGCGGACTGCTTTTGCAGTTCAATCGACAGTACACCATCCTTAAGCTCGTAGCGCCTGGGCATAAGCGAATATCCTGCTTCATTTGTAATCATAATGCGCTCAAGCACGGCTTCTCTCGGGATGCCCGCCGGCCAGACCTCCAGTTCGATACTCCGCTCCGTCCCGCCGTTATTAAGCAATACGACAAACTGCTGACTGCGGTTAAATCTTGCGTAACAGAGCAGATTTTCCCCACCCTTTAAAAACTTCAGGGAGCCCGTACGCAGCGCCGGATTTTCCTTATGGATATGGATGATGTCCCGGTGGAAATCCACCAATACCACATCTTCCTTTCCCCACGGGTAGGTGCGCCTGTTGTCCGGGTCGGTAAAGCCGCAGAGCCCCGCTTCGTCCCCGTAATAAACGGTCGGTGCTCCGGGCCAGGTCATCTGAACAACTACCGCCTCCCGGAATACCGCAGGACGGACTCCCTCCGACGCAGCATGAGTTCCTAGCACCGCCGCGCGCCCCACCTTACCATTTGTCCTGGTCATAAAACGGGAATGGTCATGATTGGAAAGCTCATTCATAGCACATAATAGCTGGGAGGTCTGGAAGCTTGCCATATAATGGCGCATCGCTCCCTCAAAATCCTTGGCACTTCCAAGCAGTTCCGGTTTCGCCTCGTCACTGTGCTTTTCCAGACCGGTCAAAAACCAGGTCAGTGGCTCCATAAACGCGTCATAATTCATGACAGTATCCCACTGGTCTCCGTTCTCAAGCCATTCCTTCGGGTCCCCGTAATGCTCCGCCAAAATAATCGCGTCGGGATTCGCCGTTTTTACCGCCGTGCGGAAATCCCTCCAAAACTTATGGTTGATTTCGGGCGAATGTCCCAAGTCCGCCGCCACATCCAGCCTCCAGCCGTCCACGTTGTAAGGGGGCGACACCCATTTTGCGGCAATGCGCATAATATAGTCGTACAGCTTTTCGGAGTCCTCATAATTGAGCTTCGGAAGGGTATCATGTCCCCACCAGCCCTCGTAGGTCGTATTAAAGGGCCATGCGTGCTCATCGCGGAACTTAAAAAAGCTGCGGTACGGACTTTCCTCCGAAATAAACGCTCCCTTCTCATAATCGCCGGTGAGCGTGTAGATTTCCTCGCGGTCAAGCCATTTGTTAAATGAACCGCAATGATTGAACACTCCGTCGAGAATTACTCTCATGCCTCTGGCATGAATTTCCTCCACCAGCTTTGCAAAAAAACGGTTGCTCGCCTCTAAGTTTTTCCGGTTTGTCACGCGGTTCACATGGCGGGTCGCCCTGCGATTATCGGTCACCCCGCCCGAAAGCAGCATCCCGTCATCCTCTAAAATGACTCCGTAATGCGGGTCGATATAATCGTAATCCTGAATGTCGTATTTGTGGTTGGAGGGAGAGACAAACAGCGGATTAAAATAGATAACCTCCACGCCAAGCCCCTGAAGGTAATCCAGTTTTTGACGAACCCCCTCCAAATCTCCGCCGTAAAACTCCGCCACGGAAAAATCCGAAGGACACTGCTCCCAATCCTCCATCCGCTTACTGGTCGTGCGGATATAAAAATACTCATCGGTCAGCACGTCATTAGATGTGTCCCCATTATAAAACCGGTCCACCAGAATCTGATACATCACCGCCCCCTTCGACCAGTCCGGCGTGGAAAAGCCCGGAATGATGCGGAAACAGTACTGTTCACGGGCCTCCTTGCTGACGCCGTAACGGTCAAAATACACGCATAAAAGCCCCGTCACAACCTTAAAATAATAGCAAAACGGTTCTTCCCCAAGCGTAATTTTCACCTCATAATAATCAAATTCGCCCGCCGTCTCGGCTTTTTTCATCTTGTACTGCCGCTCTCCGTCGCAAAGCCATACAATATCGACATTGTCCTTCGCCGTGCGAAAACGGATGGCCACTTCCTCCCCCGCCTCCGGCTCCACCGGCTGCCTGTAGTCGGCCGTCCCGTCGGAAAAAAGCGCCTCCTTCCGCAAAAGCGGACGCATCTGCATGATATAGCGCTGTATATGGTTAAACTCATAGACAGAATCCTGTTTGTTCATAGAAAATACTCCTTTTCGAAAATTTACGAAAATACATGGCTATTATATCACAAATCTTCTTTTGCGCAATCTCTTTTCCCCCTATTTTCCGGTTAAAACCCGCTGGCACCAGGAAAGCACCTCCGCAATTTCCTCCGTATTGGCACGATAAAAAATACGGTTATTTTCCTTTTCCAGCTCCACCAGGCCTTTTCCCAAAAGCCCTCCCATATGATGGGAAATCGTTGCGGTGGTCAGGTCCAGGTGCTTCGCCAGTTCGCTGCCGTAAGCGCTTTTATCACGGATATAGGAGAGAATCTCGAATTTGCTTCGGTCGCTTAACAGCTTTAAAACATCAAGGGCATGGCCCTCCATCGCCGCGCCTTCCCTGCCGCTTCCCGTCCCAAGCGGAATTCCCGCGGAAAAAAGTATGCCCAGCCGATAAACATCCGCCCTGTGAAATTCACCGTTATCGCTCACGTCGCAGAAAAAGCCTGCGGCGTTTGCCGAAATAAATGCCGGATAAACCTCATAGCCGTAAGGATTTTCGCCGATGCTGATGCCGAGCTTTTCCGTGAGAAAAGAACGTAGATTCTGGCTCTCCTCATATCCCTTCCAATAATCGTAAAACTGCTCCGCCTCGCGCGTCAATTCCGCCTCAAAATGGCGAAGGACACCTGCCGCGCGCTCCAAAAGCCCAAACACACACTTTCGGTGACGCTCCGGCTCCCAGAACACCTCCTGCAGCCGCAGCTTTTCCGCATCCGCAAGCTTCATCCGCAAAATCCGCCGCATGACATCCCCGGACGTCCTGTCCCTCTCAATCCCGCTGCTGTCTAAAATTCTTGAGCCATAAAGAAAAAGCCGCTCGCCGAATAATCTGCAATATTCCTCCTCCGTCATAGACGCAAGGCTTTTCTTTATATCCTCTGTGCTGTCGCCAATAAACCCATGCCAGCACTCTCCCAAAAGGACAAACTCGACAAGCGCCTCTGTCTCCCCATCCTTTTCATAAAAATAGTATTCGATATCTTCCCTGCTATCATCCAGCCGTCTGTGCGCCTCCTGCTCAATCTGCCCTAACAGGTCAAATATTTCGCGCAGCCGCGCCCCGCTTAAATCATACTTTTTCCCAAGGCTCCTTTCCAGTTCCGCAACACCCTCGTCACTTGCGAGAAGCCCGAGCAGGCTAAACGCCTCCGATATATAATCAATTTTTTGTATGATGTTTCCCTGCATATCGTCCGCACCCTTCCGCTCATCATTCGAACTGCACTCTGCGCAGCGCCGTATAGACAAATAATACCACACAGAGCAGCCCGCTGACTACAAAAATCTGGCGGACCGGGCATATTGCGGCAAGCACTCCGACCGCCGCCGAGGCAGCCGGTGTTGCAGCACATGCCGCCGCGTTAAAAACAGAGCCTGCACGTGCCAGATAATCCTGTTCCACAACCTTTACAAACTGCACATTCAGCGCCGTAGAAATCAGGCCTATGCCGAATCCCACCAGGATACTTGCCGCTGCCGCCAGAAGACAGCCGGCCATAATGTTTCCCCGAATAAAAGTACCCAGACTGTAGGCATAGATACCCGCTCCTGCCAAAATCCCTCCGGTGACAATCACGCCTCTGACGGAGCACCTTTTGTCCGCGGCGGGAAATACCGCAGATCCAAGCCCCATTCCGGCCATACAGGCAATGGATAAGACGCTTAAAAGCCCGCTTCCCTGCCCGAACACTTCATCCGTCAGCGGGCTTTGCAGGCTGTTCAGCGGAACCATCACGGCATTGATCACTACGCCCAAAATACAGAAATTCCGAATCACAGGCTTTTCCTTCAGATACCGCACACCGCCCGACAATGACTTTTTATATTCCCCGAGCTTTAACGGTTCCCTGTGCAAATCTTCCTCTTTCACCCGGAGCCACGCCCGAATCAGTGCCGAGCCGAAAAACGAAGCCGCATCGATGAGAATTGCGGACCAGATTCCAAGGGAAGCAATGATAACCCCTGCCGCGGAAAGTCCGATAAGCTGGACCACGGTAGACACCGTATTATTCAGCGAGGTACCATAGGAATAATATTTTTTTTCCAAAAGCTTCGGCACCAGCGCCATCCCCGCCGGAAGCCCGAACGCCTCGACCGAAGAATTTAACAGCGTAAAGCCCGCAAG
>CALWBG010000080.1 GCA_944375975.1 uncultured Roseburia sp. | reverse complement strand
GGCAGGGAAAATTATCACGTGGCTTCTGATTGTATTTATGCTCTGTAATGTGGCGGTCACATGTATGGCGTTGGTACGCTATGATGAGAGAAGCCGCGGTGTTCCCGCAAACCGGGAATGGCAGAAAGTGATGGATGAGCGGTTCGGCGACGAACGGCTGGAGCGCATTTACCCGAATGCGGTGAAGGTTGAGGAATAATATCCGACCAAAGAAAGGAGAATCAGAATGGTATATCATATTGTAATGTGGAAATTCAAACCGGAAATCAAAGAGGAAGAGAAGCCCGCCTTAAAAAAGGCAATGGCGGAGCATCTGAAAGCGCTTGTCGGGAAGGTGCCGGGACTTCGCACCGTTGAGTTTGTGGAGGCTCCGCTGCCGTCAAGCACACACGATGTCGCGCTTGTCACGACCCTGGAGCGGCCAAAGGACGTGGAGATTTACGCTGGACACCCCGAACATGTGAAGGTTGCCGATACCTATATCCGCCCTTACGTGACGGAGCGTGTGTGTTTGGATTATGAGGTGCGGTAAACATGGTGGGAGGACTGGACGAAAGATAAGTGTCATTGATGTGTGATAGAAAAATAATTAAGATATGTACAAGCGTAAGAGAAAGCATCTTACGCGGAAATTGGGGCAGACGGTAGAAATACTTGTCTGCCTTGTTTGTTGAAACTCAAAAGTCAATCGAGAGCACAAGTCAAGGCGTTTTCCGCCGATATATTCGGTACTTAAACTTTTTTTAAAAAATGAACCGCCCGTAAAGTGATGACGAATATAAGGTGAACAGGCATTGGAGGTGAAACATTGGACGCAAGAGAAATTGAAAGATGTATTGACGAGTTCGGTACAGAGATATATCGATTTTGCCTGAAACTCTGTTTGGACAAAGCGGATGCTGAGGACTTATATCAGTTGACCTTCCTAAAGGCATTGGAAAACGAGTGGACCCTGGACTGGGAGCAGAACCCCAAAGCATTGTTTTTTTCATTAGCACATAATCTCTGGAAAAGTGACAGACGAAAGCAAGCTCGCCGTAGTAGGATTGCCCCGTGCAGCAATCTGGATGACGAAATGGAGACCGTATTGCATTCCGGGGAAAGTATCGAAGAAAACTTTTACCGGCAAGAGTTAATTGCAGAAGTCAAAGAGATTATTCAAATGCTCCCGGAAAAATTTCGGGTACCGCTGATATTGTTTTATCTTTCTGATTGTTCTATAGAGCAGATAGCACAAATCGTAAAAAAACCACCTGGAACCGTAAAAAGTCGATTGTTTAAAGGCAGAAGTCTGATTAAGAAAAGATTGGAGGAAGCTGGCTATGAAAAATAACCATTTTGATACAGAATTAGATGAAGTTATCAGGGCTTCAATGGAACTGACTGATGAACCGGCCCCGGAGCTGAATAGTAAACTCAAAGCTACCTTATACCAGCAGGAAGCTGCCATACACAAATCATCTGCCATCCGCTCCCTGTCGCTGTGGTATTTGCCTATGGTTTTAAATTTAGTAACCTTTGTTATGATGGCTGTTGTTGTCCTTAAGGTAATCGGCAACGTTTATCTGTCTTACTTTGCTGCCGGTATCTGCATTTACATCGGGCTGGCGGGGATACTGCTTACCATAGTCGGCGTGAAAAGAACAAATATAAAAGAGGACATTACAATTCGTGTCCGGAGAAGAGGTGTATTGGCATGAATAATACAAAGAATAAGAGGCTATTGTTTTATATTGGTATTGCAATCGTTTTATTGCTTATCTTACTGCGGTTTGGTCTGTATTATCTGAAAAGTGACGGTTTTAACGGTATTTCCATGATGCTTCCAGTCCTGCTTCTTTGCTTTATCTTTTTTGCTTTGTGTACTTCCGCTTTTTTTTCGGCGTGGGTATATCAAGATTGCAAAAAACGGGGCGATGACCCGGTATTATGGGCGATTATCATTTTCATTGCTACACCTTTTATTGGATTACTGATTTATTTCCTGCGCCGTTCAGAAATAAAAGACACTTGCCCCGCTTGCGGACATCGAATTTCATTAAAAGCAAAATATTGTGAAGAATGTGGGACACATATTGAAAATAAGGAGGACAATGCTCATATGGTAAGACAGGAAACTCATCATTTAAAATTTATTATTGCAGGTGTTATCAGCATGGTGCTTATGCTGGTGTGTTTGACAGGATTTATTGTCAGTGCGGCTACAGGAACCGGTGTGAACACCGACGTGGCTTCCAATGACCGGGTCTGGAACCTCGGTGTTATCAGTATGAATTATAATACGTGTCTTGACGGTGTTTGGAAACTTGATTTCAGAAGTGCCAGCAATGGATTTATTGAAGAACAGGATATGACTATTGAGGACGCAGATACCCAAATAATTGCTGCTGATATTTCCTGCGGTACAGTTCCCGACGGTGCAACGCTTATATTATGGCTGGTGCAGGGAGACGTAGCGAGGTCTGTTGATGTTACAAACCTTTCCGAACCGCTTAAATATCCGCTGGATGAGTTTGAAAATGGAGAAATTCACGTAAGACTTCAAATTAATGGCGTGGAAAATACCACTTCAGAGATTTATATTCAATAACAATATCATAACATTTTAACTGTAATAAGATTCAATTTTTGCGGTATGCACCCGGAGAGGGTGCATACCGCCTGTTTTGCTGTCAACGGCCTGTTTCAACTGGCCCTGTCTTATCTGTCGGTTTTGTTTCATTTAAAATTTCCGTTTCTTCCAAAACATCCGAATCTCCCGGGTGCTTTGTGCCGTCCGTTAGTTCTGTATCGTGCGGCAGTCCGGTCTCGTCCGAAAATTCGGTGCTCTCCGGCAGTTCTGTATCACCGGGAAGTTCCGTTTCTCCGGGAAGTTCCGTTTCATTGGGGACCTCGGTTTCGCCCGGAAGCTGGGAATCCTCCGGGAATTCGGTGTCGTTCGGAATTTCGGTACCGTCTGGAATTTCGGTTCCTCCTGGGGTTTCGGTTTCACCCGGAAGCTCGGTAGCATCCGGAATTTCGGTTTCACCCGGAAGCTCGGTAGCATCTGGAATTTCGGTATTGTCCGGCAGTTCGGAATCGCCGGGAAGCTCTGTGCCGTCCGGAAATTCTGTTTCACTCGGAAGTTCTGTTTCCTCTGGAATTTCGGTATTGTCCGGCAGTTCGGTTTCTTCGGGCAGCTCCGTATCGAGAGGCTCTTTTTTTGTTTTGTCCGTTTTTTCGGGTGCTGTAAGCCCCTCCGTGATTTTGACGGAAATCACATTCGAAAACGGTGTTTTTGTTCCGTCGTCCAATACGGCGCGTACCTTAAACTGCCAGGTGGAGCCTTTCTCGAAGACGACGGTCTTACCGGCCTCATTTTTATAGGTTGCGCTGCTGTAGGGAGCAGTGTCAACTGTCTTTAATTTTGTAAAGCTGTCGTTTCCGGCGGGGGCAAAGTAAATCTGATATTTTTCCGCTCCGCTCCACTTACCCCAGGAGAGTGTCAGTTGTCCGCCGGATATGCTGCCGGTTAGCTGTATCAGAGCCTGACGGGACAGCGGGGCGGAGTAGGCCCCGTAATAGTTTTTCCCCTTTTTGGTGACATAGGCGCGCACCTTATAATAGTAGGTCTGTCCCGAAGCGGTGTCGGAATCCGTAAACGAAGTTTTCGTTGTGTTGGCAATGCGTTTGTAGTTGCCGTTCTCGGAGGTCGCGCGCACGACCTGATAGCCGCTTACACCCTTCTGGGAGGTCCACCCGAGCGAAATATTGCCGCCCGAAACAGTGCAGTTGTCCATTTTCCACTGTACTGTCCCGGCGGACACAGTGACCTTTTTCGTCTTGGAAAAAGAACCGTAAAGCTTTACTTTTTTGTCCGGGTTCTTCTGGGAGGGAGCATATTTAAACATTCTTATCTTATAGGTATAGGTAGTACCCGCCTTCACCTTTTTATCCGTATAGCCGGCGGTGGAAGTTCCCTTCACGGTAGCGATTTTTTTGCCGTTGCGGTAGACCTCGTAGCCGTCTCCGTACTTCATCAGAGGCCAGAAAATGCTCACCGCCGAGGTACTGTCAATGTGCAGGTTGCCGATGGATGCCTTTTTGCGCAGGGATGGCATTTTGCTGTATTTGGACTTCTTAAAGCCGGAAATATCCTCCCATTTGGAAAGGTCGGTGTTTGATAACAGCGGTTTTGTAAATTTCAGGGAATCCTTGGAGTCGATGTATTGAAAAACATCCCAAATCAGCCGTTTGTTTCCGGCAGTGTCATAGAGTCCCCAATAGCAACCCTGGGCTGTTTCAA
Organism: uncultured Roseburia sp.; assembly: GCA_944375975.1. Classification (GTDB taxonomy): domain Bacteria; phylum Bacillota; class Clostridia; order Lachnospirales; family Lachnospiraceae; genus Roseburia. The sequence continues at coordinate 7,387 of CALWBG010000080.1, read as the reverse complement.
TGTAATGGTCGTAGTGCCGCCCGTAAATAAAGGCCTCTATCATACTGTTCGCTTCACTCAGATAATAGGCATAGGCGTAGGCGGCGGCCTGAACCACTTCCCCGTAAGCAGTGTTAAAGGACTGCTCGGAAAGCATAATCGTATAATCCTTGCCGAAATTCTTTTTCACATAGTTCGTGAGCACGTTCAAATTGCGGAAGGTGACGAACGTGGAACCTGTGGAATTTGTCGCAAGGGAATCATCCCAGAAAATCGGGTCCGTAAGCCCCTGCGGATAGGCATGGTAAGCAATCTGGAAAACAATTTTTCCTTTTGCGTTGATTTGGCGGTAAAATTCATCCAATGTGGCTTTTGTGGTGAAATACTGTCGTCCGCCGTTGTCGGCGTCCAGGTTCCAGTTGTAATCCAGACTGATATAAACTTTGGAATTTTTGCTGACGCTTTTTACCGCATTGTAGCAGATGCGGAAGGAACGGGCGTATTCTTTCATGTAAGTTGAGAGCGTTTTACCTCCCCCGTAATTCCATTCGCCCGGGTGGTTGACCTCATTTCCCAGAATCCAGCCCGAGACAAGATTCTTTTTGACTCCGTAGCGGGAGGCAAGGAAGCTCATCATGGCCTCGAAGGTGCGGCAGCCCTTTTGAGTGGAGGTATTAAAGGACGAATACCGTGCGGAATTAATTCCGCCGTAAATCATGCTCGAGGTGGCGTCGGCGTAATCGTTCGGCAGAAGAAGGATGACGGTCACTTTCGTGCCGGCTTTATTGTAGGCCTGTACCAGAGCGTCGTTGTTCTCAATGGTAGAGCGGTTGAAATAATAATTTTTTCCCCGGTACTTATAGCGGATGGCGTTGGAGGTATCCGTCGTCAGCAGGGAGTTGGCTGTCCAGTTGACGACGGCGTGCTGTGTCCGGAGCTCCAGGGCATCCGTAAGATTTTCGACCTGAAGCCCCTTCTTGGAGGTGGTTTTTACCCCTTTCCCGGTGTAAGAGGCAAGTACCTCCGGGTTCGTGATATAAAATGCATTGCTGATTACCTGATATTTTTTACCGGTTTTGTACGCAATGACATACTTTTTGTAGAGCATATCCGATTTATATTTTGCAGTAAGCGTTATTTTGCCCAGGCGCGCCTTTCCGGAGGCGATCGGCGTTGCGGTCTTTTTGCCGGATTCGGAGGAATTGGCGTTTAAGGCAAGCAGATACAGCTTCTTTTTGGTGTTCTTGTCCTTCTGGTTGACAGTCGCTTTGACGGTCAGCTTTTTTCCGCTCCTGTTTAACTTACAGGAGGTGATGGAAAGCGGCTTTGTGGCGGCGTTCAGATGTTCGGGCACGGCGCCTGTAAGCAGCAGGAGGCAAAGAAAAAGAACGGTTGGAAACAAAAATTTAGGGAAAATCTTTTTTTTCATTCTATGGAACCCCTCTGATTCATTAATTGGCTTAATTTTATCATAAATGAGAGAAAATGCAATTGAATGTAATGTAGTTTTAAGATAATATAAAATGATAAAAGTGCGGAAGCGGGGAAAGAATATGAAAAGAATAGCCCTGATTATGGATGGTTGGAAACGTTATTTCACATATGCCTGGCCGTCAGGAATCCTTGAACGTATCAGAAGGACAGGCGAAGATGTAAATCTTTATATATTTAACAGTTCCGGGGGCTGGAGCCGGGATGCAAGCTATAACGAGGGAGAATATAATATTTACCGTTTGCCGGATTTAGCGGAGTTTGACGGGATTATTCTTGATTTGAATAATGTCGGTTACCCGGAGGTGAGGGATGAGGTTGTAAAGCGTGCCGCGGAGGCTGGGGTTCCTGCTATTTCCATTGCCAGTAAGCTGGAAGGCTTTTATTATGTCGGAATTGACAATTACCGCGCGATGCAGGAGGTGATGGAGCATCTTTATACTTGCCATGGCTGTCGGAACTATTGGTTTGTGATGGGATCCGGGGATAATTATGAAAGTCGCCGCAGACTGGAGGCGGTAAAAGATTTTCTGCGTGAAAAGGGGATTCCTTTTTCAGAGAAAGACTTTTATTGCGAGAGCTTTGAGTATCAGTGCGGAGTGCACGGCTTTGAAAAGCTTATGGAGACGCATGAAAAACTGCCCCAGGCAGTGGTCTGCGGCAACGACAATATTGCGGTGGGAGTCTGCGAGGCCGCTGCGGCGGCGGGCTGCCGCGTGCCGGAGGATTTTTGTGTGACCGGGTTCGATAATTTTGATAAGGCAGCTTATTATGCGCCGCGTATTACCACAGTCAGCCATATCCGGGAGGACGTGGGAGAGCGATGTGCCGAATTATTATTGCGGCTTTGGAATGGGGAGGAGCAGCCACAGTTCCATTATACGGCAACCGAGTGCATTTTCTGGGACAGTTGCGGCTGTCGTGCCGAGGGAGCGCCGAAGGAAAGGGAATACCTGAAAAATCAGATTATGTATGGGATTGAAACCAGCAGATTTGAGGATGAGGTGCTGTCTTTGGAATATGAACTGATGAAGTGCGGAACAGTACGGGAAATGATGCATTGTATTCCGCAATGTATTCCGTCTTTGAAATGTGATGCCATGTACCTCGTGCTGGATTCCCGTCTGGACGCGTTTAAAAATCAAAAGGAGGGGCATTACAATGCCCGTCTTGTGGAAAATGAAGGTTTTCTGGTCAGAGGATATCCCGAAAAAATGAAGGTTCAGTTTGCCTATGAAAATGGTCGGGTGCTGGATGTGGAGGATATGGAAATTACAGGTTTGTTTCCAACGTTTGACGCTCCGGAGGGAGGAACGGATTTTTTGTTTTTGCCTATGCATTTCAGGGACTGGACAGTGGGGTACTTTGTGATCCGTAATGCGGTGTATCTGATGGAAAAGCAATATCTGTTTTCCGTGGTAAAGACACTGACAAACGCAATGGAGAATCTGCATAAAAAAGAAAAGCTGGAATATATGAATCAGATTCTGTCTGAGCTATACATCAAGGATTCCATGACAGGGTTGTATAACAGGATTGGGTATCAGAAGCTTGCCCAACCTTATATTCAGAAAATGCGCCGGATGGTTAAAAAGATTTTTGTGCTGTTTATTGATTTGGACCGCTTAAAATACATTAATGACAATTACGGACATGAATATGGGGACTTTGCCATTATTAACATAGCGAAAGCGATTTTGGTGCACAGTGCTCCGGACGCGGTACCGTTTAGAATGGGAGGCGATGAATTTATTCTCCTGCAGGGGGCGGACTGCGATGATGATGGAAAAAGACTGGTACAGGAAATTCGGACAGAGCTCAGACATATTTCAGAGCGGGTGAGCCTTCCTTTCACATTAAGCGCAAGTATCGGTATTGCGGTGTCGCAGCCTGACGGAAAAGAGACCATGGAAGAACTGATACACAGGGCCGAGGAATTGATGTATCAGGAAAAAACGGAAAAGAGGGTTGAGAGGGAAAGCTGACATATCAGGGGCTTCAGTTCCTCAATCGTCATCCGCTTTGTATCATATCTACCATATAGGAGTTCTTCCTTCATTCTTGCCCACAAGTCTCACAGCGAGCATTGTCATGGCATCTGCCGCCATCACTGCTCATGCTCTGAATGATTCCACAACGCTGAAGCTCTGCCCTATAGAGTGTGCTCGTATACTGGCTTCCACGGTCGCTGTGCACAATTGCTCCGATGATGGATGGGAAGGACATCCATGTCTTCATCCGGGTACTTTAGCTTTAGCGCCTGGTACATCCGGCTAAAGTAGAAGCGTCAAGTATTATGATAACAGCAGATGCACCGGCAGCAGGAAAACAGTTCAGACAATGGACAGTAGTAAGCGGAGGGGTACTCCTTGCAGATGAAACGGACAGTACCACCACCTTCACTATGCCTGGAAATGCAGTGGAAGTGACAGCAGTCTATGATAACACAAGTAATGCGGAGAATCCGGATAATAACAACAATCCGGAAAACCTGGATAATAACAGCAATAACGTTAACAATATCACAAATAATAATGTTTCTGCAGACAATACCGGTAAAAAGGATGAGGTGCCAAAGACCGGTGACAATACAACGGTTGTCTGGCTGCTTGTGACTATGGTTGTGTCCGGTGGGGGAATTTTATTTACCCGAAAAAAATTAATTTTGAGCTAAGAACACGGGAAAGCGGCTTTGTGGCGGCGTTTAGATGTTCGGGCACGGCGTCTGCAAACAGCAGGAGGCAAAATAACACATAGTGCAAGGAAATGTGGTTGAATCTCATATGGAATTAAGATAAAATAGGCCTGAAAAACGGTTCATTTGTGATAAAAATGAACAAAATCCGAAACGGGTGAAGGGAAAAGAATGAATGATGAGACGAGTCAAAAAAGCAGTGGGACATATCTATATCCGTATGAAGAAGAACTTTCAGAATACGGAAAAGGGAGCCTGCGCGGCTTCCCTTGCGGTGATAGGTTTGTTTCTCGGCGGACTCGCGTCGGAATTTTTTGTGCCCCGCGTGCTTTTCTTTTTTATGGGGACCCTGCTCGGGGGCGGTGCCGCGTGGCTTGCGCTTACCTTGTGCGGCCGGGTGCTGGGGTGGTTTTTGAAAGGAAACGGAAAGGAGACTGCGTATTGTCTCGCAGGAACCGCGGTGTTCGGCGGCTTTTGCGCTTACGGCAGCGTTGGGGCGGGCGAGGAGGCCGGCGCGGTGTTCGGGGCGGTTTCCTTTTTGGCGGTAATCCTGTTTTCCAAAAGCCTGTGGGCTTTTTTTCGGAACAAAGTAAGAACGTTTCCCGTGAAGGCAGGGCTTTTTGCGGGCGGGATTTACACGGTGCTGCTTGCGGCGCTTTTATTTGGCACAGGCTTTTCGGATTCCTATATTGACGTTTTCCGCCTACAGAACGGGCGTGTTGTGGAGGCGGGGGAGGTAGAGGGCTTTGCGGAATACGCGGCGGCAGGAGAGTATACCCCGGTGAGCGTGACCTACGGGCCCGACGCTGACATGGCGACTGCAACGGCGATTGACACGGCGACTGCAACGGCGATTGACACGGCAATTGCCGGGGAGATTGTCACGGGAACCGTGGATCTGAGCCGTTACGTGGCGGAGGAACCGGCCTGGCACAGGCTTTACCGGCGCCTGTTTACGGAGCATACGCTCTCGGATGCCCCGATTGCGGGAAAAATCTGGTATCCGAAGGAAGCGTCAAATTGCCCGGTCATTTTTATGGCGCACGGCAATCACAGCATTACAGAGGCATCCTGGCTTGGCTATGACTATCTTGGGGAATATCTGGCGTCTCACGGCTATGTATTTGTCTCGGTGGATGAAACGATTTTAAATGAGCGTAGCGGCGAAAACGATGCGCGCGCCATTCTGCTTCTGGAGAATATCTCCGCGTTGCTCGAGCTTGGGAAAGCCGAGGACTGCGTGCTTTATGGGAAGCTGGACGAGGAATGTCTTGCGCTGGCGGGACATTCCAGAGGCGGGGAAATGATTGCGGACGCGTATCTGTTCAATGACTATGACACCTATCCCAGCAACGGCATGTTTTCGCTTGATTATCACTTTCCGATTAAGGCGCTGCTTGCGGTCGCGCCGTCGGCGGGGCAGTATCTTCCGGCCGGACATGAGGTGGAGCTGTGCGACGTCAATTATCTGGTGCTGCAGGGGGCAAACGACCAGGACATTACCGTTTTCCAGGGAAATGAGCAGTATGAAAATATTACGTTTTCCGGAGAAGGGGATTACATCGCTTCCTCTCTTTACATTGCGGGGGCGAATCACGGGCAGTTTAACACGCTCTGGGGAAGCTATGACAGCGGCAGGCCCTTTTCCCTGTGGCTGAATGTGAAAAATCTGATAGAGCAGGAAGAACAGCAGGAGATTTTAAAGCTGTTCGCGCTTGTTTTTTTTGATAAGACCTTAAAGGGTGAAGATACCTATGCGGACCTTTTAACGGATTATGCCAGATATGCGGCGTATCTGCCGGATACGCTGTATGTGCAGCAGTATCAGACCTCGGATGTGCGGATTGTCGCGGATTTTGAGGAGGATTCCGACATTACGGGGGCCGGGGAGGAAACGGAACTTGTGGCGCGACATATGGCGATGTGGACGGAGGAGGAGCTGTCCTATTCCGTGGAGGGAATGGGAAAACGTGAGAATTACGCGCTGCGGTTAAAGTGGAAAGAAACAAAGCAGGCTTATTACGAAATCGAATTTTCCAGGACGCAGAGGGCAGGAGAGGGTGGACTGCTCTTTGATGCCTGCAATCTTGCGGAGTCCGGGGAACTGCTGGATTTTACGGTGGTGCTGACTGACGGGGCGGGCAGAACGGCAAAGGCCGCGGTTTCTTCTTCGGCGGTTTTGTATCCGGCGTTTCCGGTGCGGCTTTCCAAAATACAGTATCTTTTTGGGGAGGCGGATCAGAAATATCAGTTTCAGACGGTGCGGATTCCTCTGCGGGCGTTTTCGCAGGAGAGCGGTTTTGACGCGGGGCAGATAAAGAGCGTCCGGTTTCTTTTTGATAAAGCAAAAAACGGTGCGCTGCATATTGATAACATCGGTTTTGCGGAATGAGGGTACATATTTTTCTGACACCTCATATAATAGGATAGAGGACGATAGAAAAAGGTGAATGGATGAAGTTTTTATTTCCGGGAGACCGGGGAACCTTTGTAGAATATCTGCAGCTTGCGCTGACCAGGGCCGGGCATCCGGTGAACATTGACGGAATCTTCGGCGATAAAACCTGCGCGGCGCTTTCGGCTTTTTTGGGAAGCGGAGGAAATTGCACGGTCAGCCGAGAGGTCTGGCAGAGGCTGCGGCCGTATCTTGTGGGCTATACGCGCCATCGTATAGAGAGAGGCGATACCATAGCTTCCGTTGCGGCGGAGTATGGAACGACGGAGGGAGCGGTTTTTGTGGCCAATCCGACGGTAAATACCGCAAATCTTACGGTGGGATCAGAGCTTGTAGTACCGCTTGGATTTCCACTGGTGCCCGAGCGCGTGAAATATTCGTCTGTCCTGAATGCGTATATTGTGGAGGGGCTTTTGGCGCGCTATCCCTTTCTTGTGGGCGGGAGCATCGGAAAGAGCGTGATGGGAAAGGAGATTCCGTACCTGAAAATCGGTACCGGGCCGACGCAGGTATGCTACAGCGCCTCCTATCATGCGAACGAGAGCATTACGACGCCTGTACTGCTTAAGTTCGCCGAGGAATACGCGGCGGCATATGCCGCGCAGACAGATCTGTACGGAGCCTTTGCCCCCGCGCTGGCGGCGCGCTTTACGCTTTTTTTGATTCCGATGGTAAACCCGGACGGTGTGGATTTGGCCGGCGGCGTGTTGGACAGCGGCAGCTATTACCAGAAGGCAAGGCAGATTGCGGCAAATTATCCGGATATC
>CALWBG010000079.1 GCA_944375975.1 uncultured Roseburia sp. | reverse complement strand
CGGATCTGCTCGGCGGAGACCGTCATTCCGATTTTCACCGCCGCAGGCCGGATATCGCCGAATACCGCGTCTATCTGAAGCCCCAAAAGCTCCGGCGCCGTCTCCGCCACGGCGGTCACCCCCGTCGTATTCTGCGCCGTCAATGCCGTTATCGCACTCATAGCATAGACCCCGTTTGCCATCATGGTCTTAATATCCGCCTGGATTCCGGCTCCCCCGCTGGAATCGCTGCCCGCAATCGTCAGAACCGCAGGTCTTTGTTTCCCCTCCGCCTGAGACCAGTCCAGAAGATATCTGTCCGCCGTCTCCCGAATCAGGGACTGCTCCCTGCTGCTCGCCGCATCGTAAATGCCCACCGTAGGAAAACCCGCCTTTTTGGCAGACCTTATCGCATAGAGTGCATCCTCGAACACCCAGGTATCCGCGGGCGCAGTGCCCAGGTATCTGGCAGCGGCAAAATAAATATCAGGGCTGCTTTTGCCGCTCCCTGTCTCCGTACAGGTAAAAATCCGCTCGAAATACCCCAGCAGTCCAAGACGGCTCAGCGCGGCCTCCGCCATCGGACGGTCCGTTGAGGTGGCGACCGCCATCCGAATTCCCATGCGGGAAAATTTTTCCAACAGCTCCTTTACCCCGGCCTTTGCCGGGATCTCTGTTTCGTAGGCGTCAAACACCATTTGATTGATGTCCTCCGCTATTTGCTCCGGCTGCTCGGGCAGAGCGTAATAGTTCTTTAAATATTCGGCTCCCTCCTGCATACTCATGGAAAATAATACCTCTGTAAGCCCTTCGTCGGCACAAATTCCGCGCCGCATGAGATAGCGTTGCCCGACACCTTCCCATACCGGCATGGAATCCAGCAGTGTCCCGTCCAAATCAAAAATCGCGCCTTTCATTACGAACCTCCATTCACCCCACCGTCTCTTTCGCAAGCGCCCGCAGACGCTTCACGCTGCTTTTGATGTCCTGAGCCCCGAAAATTGCGCTGACAACGGCCACGCCGCAGATTCCGGTATCCTTAAGCTCGCCCATGTTGGCGCAGCCGATACCGCCGATTGCCACAACCGGTATTTTAACCGCGGAACAAATTTCTTTTAAAACCGCATGGTCAAGCGTCCCGGCATCCGATTTTGTCCCGGTTCCGAAAACCGCACCCGCGCCGATATAATCAGCCCCGTCCGCTTCCGCGCGCAGCGCTTCCTCCACCGAGTGGGCGGACACACCGATAATCTTTTCTCTGCCCAATATTCCGCGCGCCTGACGCGCCTGCATATCCTTTTGCCCCACGTGCACACCGTCCGCATCAAGACGCGCGGCAAGCTCCACATTATCATTGATCACAAACGGTACACCGTAGACTCTGCACAACTTCTGAATTGCCCGCGCCTCCCGAAACAACGCTTCCCCCGTAAGCTTTTTCTCCCGGAATTGAAGCATGGTAATGCCTCCCATAAGAGCCTGCTCCACCGGAGCAGACAGCTCCTCCCCCGCAAGCCACCTTCGGTCTGTCACTGCATAGAGCAGTAAATTATTTTTATCGAATTTCATAGTGCTCTCCTTCCTCCAGGCTTTTCCCGTTATCGTTTTCCGCTGCACGCTCCGTATTATAACGTATTTTCCCGGACCGGGCCATCAGGCTTTATCATTTTCTTATATGTTTTTAAGATTTTCTTCATTTTCCAGTCAAGAAACCGTCACATTTATCCCGTAGTATTAGAATTACCAAAAGGAGCTGTTGAGTTTCGACGGGGGTGTTGGGGTTCTGTCAGTTCCGACTAAAAACTCTCCCGAAAGGCATTTGACCGACGGGTTTACATAAAAGCCATCACTTTACTCCTCAATTTTTTATCATGCAAAAAGGACTTTAGAAAGGCATTCCCTGTTTTCTAAAGTCCTTTTTCTTGTTTTGCCCCGCACGGGTCAGTTCCCGGCACCTTTACTTTTTAATCTTTTTCTGATAAATCTGCGGAAAAGGGCATAAATTACCGAGCAAAGCGGGATAAAGAATAAAATGCCCGCAATCCCGAACATATTCCCGCCAACGGTCACCGCAACCAGCACCCAGATAGAAGGCAGTCCGACAGAGTTCCCCACGACATGCGGATAAATGAGATTTCCCTCCAACTGCTGCAACACCAAAAACAATATCAAAAACCAGATTGCCTGAATCGGATTGACCATGACAATCAAAAGCATTCCAACCACACAGCCGATAAACGCGCCGAAAATCGGTATCAACGCGGTAATCGCAATGATAATTCCGGTCAGCATTGCGTAAGGCATACGGAAAATCGTCATTGTTATGACAAATAAGGTTCCCAAAATAATGGCCTCGACACACTGTCCTGACAAAAAGCTGGAAAACGTCTGATTTGAGAGGGCTGTAACTTCAAGAATCCATTTGGTTACCTTCTCCGGCAGCAGTGCACGCATCACCTGACGCAGTTGTCTTCCGAGACGTTCTTTCTGAAACAGTACATAAATGGAAAACGTAAAGGCAATCACGAAGGTCGCCACTCCGCTTACGATTCCGGAAAACAAACCGACGCCGGAACTGAGCAGGCCGGACAGGATGTCCTGTAAAAACGATACAATCGAGGAGGATACGGAAGACCAGTCAATATTAATTTCCTCCATGGCCGGCTCCAGTACCGGATACTGCTCCGGCAGCCTGGTAAGCCATTTCGATACGGCGTCCAGCGCAACGGGAATCTGCGCAATCAGAGTGCTGATGGTTCTTCCCAGCTCCGGAATTACCACAAACATTGCCAGCACAATGACTCCGATGACGCAAAGTAACGTCAGTAAATAGGCTGCCGGTCTTCGGAATTTTGCCAGCTTCTCGTTTTTCCGGAATAAATGCTTCTCAATTCGCTTCATCGGCACGTTAAAAATAAACGCGATAATCCCGCCCACAATAAACGGCGTCACGATTCCTATCACAAAGCGTACAGCGGCAACTACCACATCAAAGTGCTCCAGCCCGCAGTACAAAAGAATTGCAAACGCAATTACCTCCATCAGGTTTTTTTTGGTCTGCTTTGAAATTTCCATAAGTCTCCTTTCCTAAACCGCACTGACTGCCCCGTAGCCTGTTGCGCAGGCAATTCCATATAATACCAGAAGATGTGCGGGATAAAATATATAAAAGAGATATTTTAACCTCCAGCCTCGCTTTCCGTTATAGAAATAAACGGGAAGAAACCCAAAAACCGCGGGCCATTCCCACCAGACAAACGCAAGGCAGCCTGCCAGTATCTGCTGCTTTCTGTCTCTGCGAAACAGATAGAGTATCAGTATGCACGCCACTCCCAGCGCACCATAATCACACCTGAAGAGCTCCGCCGCAGCCATGCCGGCACAAACAACCACGGCATACAATACGGTTCTCACTCCCATTTTCCACTCTCCGTGACGTTCAATCGCCGCAAACCCCATCATGGTAAGCAGTCCAATCCAAAGCGTAAAGAACACGTTCTGGTAACTGCCCTCCAACAGCTCCGCGTGAAACGCCAAATCAAACGGTATCTCCGAAACCAGTGCGAACAGACCCAAGCGCAGCGCGTATTTGCCCGGCGCCCTTGTGTGAAGAAAACCCTCGACCAGCAAAAAGCAAAAGATTGGAAAAGCGATTCGCCCAATCATCCGCATGATATTATATACCACGAACATACCCTCGTGCAGCGCAGTGCCGTCCGCCAGCAATATCCGGGCCAGCAGCACCGCCGCGGTATGGTCGATTAACATTGTAACGACGGCTATCATCTTTAATGTGCTGCCGCTGATTCCTTGTTCCCGCATTTTTCCCTCCGAATATCCCTGTAAGGAAAAAAGAGAAAGATGTTATCTTTCTCTTTTTCTCTGTGTGAAGCCAGACTTCGTTAGCCCACAAATTCCGCAACACACCTTCTGTAGGCTGCAACCGGGTCCTCCGCCTGTGTAATCGGCCTGCCCACAACAATATAGTCCGAACCAAGCTCCTTTGCCCGCGCCGGTGTCGTCACGCGCTTCTGGTCGCCGACATCCCCGTCCGCAAAACGCACGCCAGGGGTTACGGTCAAAAAGCCGGCCCCGCAGACCTCATGCACCTTTCCGGCCTCAAGCGGAGAGCATACCACGCCGTCAAGCCCGGCCTCCATCGTATTTTTTGCGTAATGCATAACCGTTTCGTCGATTGGTCGGTCAATCCACAGCTCCTGCTGCATGACCTCCTCACTGGTGGAGGTAAGCTGTGTCACCGCAATCAAAAGCGGTCTTGTGCCGTCTGCCCGTGTCAGCCCTTCGACTGCCCCCTGCATCATCGCCTTTGTTCCGGCCGCGTGGACGTTGCACATATCCACATCCAGCCCGGACAACACACTCATAGCCTTCTTCACGGTATTGGGTATGTCGTGCAATTTCAAATCCAGGAAAATTTTATGGCCCATTTTCTTAATTGTGCGGACAATTTCCGGTCCCTCCGCATAAAAAAGTTCCATTCCGATTTTTACAAACGGCTTTTCCTCCTGAAACTTCCCAAGAAATGCGATTACTTCTTCTTTGCTGTTGAAATCACATGCAATGATAACGTCTCTTCCCATTGGCTTCCTCCATTTCGAACAAGTAGATTATCATTGCAATTATACACTCACGCTATCGCTTTGGCAAGCGGTTTCGGCAGTTTTGCGGTAAATTCCCGCTGTCGTTTCAAAGCAAAAAAATACCGGAACTCCTGACTTCTCAAGTGTTCCGGTATCTGCCCGATAGTCGGCGCGACAGGATTTGAACCTGCGACCTCTGCGGTCAACAAACAACGCATTTACGGGCTTTGTAAGGGCTATTTTTAAATCCCAACCAAAACCCAACCACCAACAATAAAAACAGACCTAACGGTCAGAAAGGAATACTTGTATATCCGTACACTGTAGATAGCCATAGGAGATTATCCTGGGCTATCTTTTTTTGTAGCCCACTAATCTTCACCTATTTCGTATTTAAATCATTCCCTTGAAGCCTAATTTCCCCATATTTGGCCTCATATTCCTGTATTTCCCGTATAATTAAATATTCTATCTCTTTTGTGGTTGTCCGGCATTCTTTTTCTGCAATATATGCAATTTTATCAATATATTCCTGACTTGTTCTTAAGGTAAATCTTGGCAAATTTGATGGCATAATATGTCCTCACATTTCAAAATAAGTGACGCAAAAGTGTTGACACCTGACTGATAGTATGATATTGTATTAGTGACGAAAAGGTGACATCACTTAAATGTATTCCAAATATTCTTACAATTATAAATAATCTCACATTTTGCGGTCATATCTTAAAGCTTAAAGTACAACAATACCTTATCAAAATAATGTCTGAAAGTCAATTTTAGTTTTGTCATCTATAGTAACCCGGAAGGAACATTTTTCCGGATTAACAGAAATCAAGTGCGCAAATTATCTTTAAGACCTTTTCTCTTAAAGTTAATAAGGCAAACAGGGAAGGTGTGTCATGGAAAAAATAACAAAAAGAGAAAAGCAAACAGTTCATTTTCTCAAATGGATAAATCTACATTCCGGTTGGTGGTATTTAATTTGTACGCCAAATACGAAACACATGAACATGGAAACGATGAAATCGTTGATAGAACAATTAGAAAAAGAACAATTTTATGAAATAATTTTTGTACTCCTGATGGTTCACAGGCACGAAAATTTTGTGGAAAATATGTTCAATTATTTATTGCTTGATATCCTAACGGAAAATTGGAAGGGAAACTCGATAAACGGCAAGCAGATTATTAAAGACGTTTTACATCTTCTAACTTAGAATATTAAATATGGAAAAGCACGTTAAATGGCAAACAACATTATACTAACAATGCTGTTTGCCATTTTCTGCGCACTTCCAAAACACATATTTTCCCTTGTTTGCTGTTTTTTTCAACCCAACGTTCCGCAGGATGCCCAGCGCGACGGTTCCTAACAGGGCGGCGGGTCGGCTGGGCAAGTGGACGTTGCAGAAAACATTTAGCGGTCTGCAATACACTCAAGGGGAAATTCCCTCCGCCCTTCATATTTGTCCTTCTCAAGGAGTTTATTGATAAAATGAAATACTTCTTCTGTATCGTCTTCATCTAACAAGCAAAGGTTTACCAAAATATCAAGTTCTGTCTGATTCCGTGGTTGGACTGATACCGGTTTTGACATATCAACAACGATTCTCAAACGCTGGGGCGTACTTACTAAATCAATATCTGTAGTCAGTCCCATTACATGACTCTTACTCACTCCAAAAACCTGTGCCAGTTTTTCCCATATGGAATCATCCCTTGGTGTCCCGTTGCCATTTTCATAGTTCGTCAGCATACTTTGTGAAATTCCCAATTCTTTTGCCAACTCTGCCACTGTAATGTTTTTCTCTTTCCTTAATTGCTTTATCCTATTCATAGCAATTCTCCTATTCTAGGCATATTGTATTTCAATATTTTTTTCTTGTCAATCTTTTTATCGGATATTTAGATATTTTTGTTGACACCGCTTTCTCTATAACGTATAATAGCAAATATCCGAATATCAGATATTCAAATATTTTAAAGGAGGTGGTGTTTCTTGATTAAAGGAACAGATTTTATTTTAAACCCTGACAAACTGGAGGAACAATTTCAATTAGTCGAAGTATCCGAATGGATTGACTACACTACTAAAGAGAAGTTAGGCTTTAACTACACTGTTCTTTTCCCAAAGTTGAAATTTGAGAAAGTAAAGGTTGGTGTAAGAAGCCCGCAACAGCTTGTATCTAATGAAGAATTAGAGCAGAAAGGACAGATACTTGTCTCATTTGAAGGATTACATACATGGGCAAGTTTCTATAATAACCGTGTTTCTGTCAAAGCAGAAGCTGTTACTATCAAAAAAGCCGGAATCAAATAATACCTGTCCGCAGGCAGATAGACAGTGCCGGACAACGTCATAAAGTACTGGCTATCTGCCTGCGCAATAAGCTAATTAAAGAGCATTCCGGCTTTACTTGATATATAAAACAACATCTTCCGAAAACAGGAAGAACCATTACAAAATAGGATATGGGGTGAATTTCGTGAGCAAAGCAACAGAATGTTTTGCATACAATACGAAAATCATTGAAACTCCTACCACGAAAGAAGTATACATTTATGAAAATCCTATTTTTACCCATTCAACAGCAAAACAAGATTCAGCAGAAACAAGCACACGTAAAACTTTTGATGAAATGTCAGCCCGCAGGCAATATGACAGCTTAAAACGCAAACAGAAGCATTACGAACAGAAAAGGTGGGAAATCGCGCGTATCGTCGATTGCAATTTTGATGGCAGAACTAAATTTGTAACACTGACATTTCGAGATAACATTCAAGACATTACAGTAACCAACAGAGAATTTAAAAATTTTATCCAACGTCTAAATTACTATATATATCAGACTAAAACCCAACTATTAAAATATATTGCAACGTGGGAGAAACAAAAACGTGGAGCAATCCACTATCATGTTATTTTCTTTGATTTTCCGTATATTGCAAAAGAGAAGCTACAAGATTTATGGGCACATGGATTTATCAAAATAAACCGGGTTGATGTAGACAGTAAGGAAAACCGTGGACGCTACCTCAGCAAATATTTTGGCAAAGACTTAGAATTAAAAGAGCACAAGAAAAAGGCATTTTTTAAATCACAGAATCTTAAAATGCCAATTCAGCAAAAACTAATGATTACAGATGATATTTTGCAGGATTTATTGCAGGAAAATATTGTCTTTCAAAAAGAATACGTCAGACAGGTTTATGATACAAAATCTTTCATCTCAACCGGTTCGCCATTCAAAGAGAGTCGTGTAACCTATCTGAAAATTAAAAAGGGGCGTGATGGCAATGATTAAAATGAGCGCCTTCGAAATACAGCAATATAAGAACGCCATCACATTGAGAGCCAC
Source organism: uncultured Roseburia sp. (assembly GCA_944375975.1). Classification (GTDB taxonomy): domain Bacteria; phylum Bacillota; class Clostridia; order Lachnospirales; family Lachnospiraceae; genus Roseburia. The sequence goes on along the minus strand of CALWBG010000079.1, from coordinate 3,747 downwards.
TACGCTAAAAAAATTGTATCAGGAATTAAAAGCTGATATACTTACACTGACGGATATACAAGAACAGATTGATATGACAAAAAAACAAGTTCTTGATTTACACAAAAAAATGTATAACTACTGGCAAGGTAAAAACGGCAAGTGGTACAGCTATTTACCAAAAGAAGGAGTTGATAAGCCAAAGGGAAAACAGATAGAAAGTATCAGTCAGGAAAAATTAGACAATAGAATAGTCGAATACTACGTTAATGCCGAAAAGGAAAAAAAGATTCAAGAAAATACTTGCCCTACATTTTTGGAAGTATACAATATGTGGCGCAAGGTAAAGGATTTAGAATTAGACGACAACTCTATTTACAAATACAATACAGACTGTAAAAGATTCTTTGTGGGTACAGACTTTGCAGAAACTCCGATTAATCAGATAAACGAAAACACTATACGGCGTTTTATACTGGAAACCACAAAAAGACAGGCGTTATGTAAAGAAACCTGCCGTAAGTTCTTCGGTTACATAAAGAATGTCATTCGATATGCAAGAATAGAGAAAATCATTATTGATAATCCTATGGAATTTCTTGAAGCGAAAGATTTTTCAAAGCATTGTGTAGCGGCAGAGCGTACCGAGAAAGGATATTATACAGATAACGAGCTGGCAATCATCCTAAAGGCTCTAAGAGACTATTATACGAACACCCCCACTTATATGCCTGCCTATGCTGTCGAATTAGCTGTTTATACAGGTATGAGAGTAAGTGAACTGGCAACATTAAAGTGGTCGGACTTGACTGATGGCGTAATCAGCATTAATAAATCCGCAAAACATAACCGCTTAAAAAATGAATTTTCTGTCGGGAAAACCAAAACAAAAAAATCCAGAATGTATCCCATTGACGAACAAATCACGGGACTTCTCACACGGATACGCCATATGCAGATTGAACATGGAATCTTATGCGAATGGATTTTTACAGACGGAAATGGCGGATATACCCATGCCAGAAATATTACGGACTGCATGACAAGAATATGCAGAGAAAACGGTCTGTGCGGCGGCGGTATTACAAAACTCAGAAAAACGACCAGCTCCGATTTGCAAGTTAGCGGAACACCTAAATCAGTTGTTGCGAGTATGCTGGGGCATACGGAAGAAGTAAACGAAAAATATTATACTTATGATACTTCAAAACTTGATGAAAAGAAAAAAATTATCCAGACACGCAACGCCAAATTCAAGAATCTGACATGCGCTGGATAATCCCAACCAAAGCCAACCAGCTTTTTCTCTCTGTAAAAATGAAAAACCCCCGTAAAAACGGGGGTAAATCGGCGCGACAGGATTTGAACCTGCGACCTCTGCGTCCCGAACGCAGCGCTCTACCAAGCTGAGCCACGCGCCGTCTCATGAAAAGCACGACCTTAAATCGCGCTCAATTATAATATCATACATATCTGATTCTGTCCAGCCATAATTTCATTTTTTTACAATTTTTTTGTATCAGTTCAGCCATGTCTCATATGACTGGCAAATCATGCCTGCATGAATTTGACTGGCATATGAGACATGAGCGGAGCGCCCGATTATGAGCAAAGGCAGTTGCGAATGGCACAGGCTGAACTTTTACAATTTTACTGACGCAGCAAGGTAACCGTCAGCGCCCCACCGGACGCGGACGCCTGAATGAGTATGGGGTACGTCTGCTGATTGACAAACTTCAAATCCAGCCAGTTGCCGGAAATCGTCGCATCCATTCCTTCAGGCAGATACGGTACCGGCATGGAATGCGCATGGCGCTCGCTCGCCGGAACGGAGCCGGTGAGCATAGCGGCGTAGAGTGTAGACGACACCTGGCAAATCCCGCCGCCGACACTTTGAATGACTTCTCCGTTTGAGTAAGCGGGACCCATCACATACCCGTTAGCCGTCGTTCTCGGAAGAATGGTACCGCTGAAGGAAAATTCGGTGCCGGGCTGCACCACCGTTCCGTTCAGCCGTGATACCGCTACCTGGATATTTAACGCTCTCGGGACGCCCGTTTCATAATAGGTCGTATAGCTTGAGATAACAGCGCCCGCGGTTTCCTGTTTCGATACAGCGGCAGCCGGCTGCGTCCCGTCCGAGGCAATACGCCCCTCCGCTTTTCCGTATGCGGCATAATGATTACAGTATGCCTCCAAATCTCCGCCGAATGCCTTTACCAAATCGGGATTATTCGCCCGGTATACGTCAATATTAAAATCCGCGCAGCCGGAACGCCCTTCCTTAATTCCATACGTGACAAAATGCCGGTACAGCTTCGCAGCATCCTTTCCAAATGCCGCCTGCAAATCGGGATATGCCTGATAATAGTAATCGGCATCAAACACCGCCCGATAACCGCCGGCAGACGCCGCAAAAGCAGGCACAGTCCCTCCCGCCGCCAGACAAACGCACACAAGCACCACAAACATTTTTATTTTCCCTGTTATCTTTCTCATACGCTTCCCTCCCGAGTCATTTCGTACTAACTACATTGTATCATGATTCGCTTCGCGCGGTATAATACCTGTTTGTATTATACCATATACTTACTGTGGCAGTATACGAAAAATACTGCTATAATATTCCATAAACAAATATGATGTGAAGTGGAGATTTTATGAAAAAAACCGTACTTATCACCGGAGCCTCCAGAGGCATCGGCCGTGCTGTTGCACACGCCTTCGCCAGGGCCGGTTACAATATTATCATTACCTGCTTAAAATCCGCCGACGAGCTCACCGCGCTCAAAAAGGAACTGGAACAAAGCTGCCCCGTCGACGTCCTTCCGTTTGTCGGTGACGTCTCCTCCGCTTCGGACATGGAAGCGTTATTCGAAGCCGCAAACAGCCGTTTCGGGGGTGTAGACGTCCTCATCAACAATGCCGGTATTTCCCACATCGGACTTTTAAGCGACATGAGCCTCGAGGACTGGAACCGTATGGTCGGTGTCAACCTTACCTCTGTTTTCCTGTCCTGCAAGCTGGCTCTTCCCCGTATGATTCACCAAAAAAGCGGCAAAATCATCAATATTTCCTCCGTATGGGGCGTAGCCGGCGCCTCCTGCGAAGTTGCTTACTCTGCCTGTAAGGGCGGTGTCAATGCGTTCACAAAGGCCCTTGCCAAGGAGCTTGCTCCGAGCAATATCCAGGTAAACGCCATCGCCTGCGGCGTCATCGACACGCAGATGAACGCCTGCTTTACCGAGGACGAACGCCTTGCCCTGATGGACGAGATTCCTGCCGGCCGTTTCGGAACTACCGAAGAAGTCGCCGCGCTCGCATTGCAGCTTGCGGAGGGCAACGACTACCTTACCGGTCAGGTCATTGTACTGGACGGGGGCTTTCTGTAAAAATCGCCGACTATTCCGCCGTCAATATCACCGCCGTCCGCGGCGGTATTTTAACGGTCTTTTTATAATAAAATTCCGTAAATGATTCCATATCTTTTCCGTCTTCGTATTCCACGGACGTATTTACGTGCACCTTCCACTGCAATCCGTTTGGAAGCTCCGGGAGCTGCATGACAAGCGTATCCCAGTAAGCGTTCATCGCGTAAAAAACAACATCGTCCCGCGTGTCCGCCTCATCTCTTCCCGCATACATAATGCCAATCAGGCGGCTGGAATGGTCGGTTCCTCCATTCCAGGGGAATCCGTTGTGAATACTGATTTCCGGCAGGCCGCAGACTGCTTTTTTCGTGGTTTTTCTCAAAATCGCATATTTTTT